>DAOTEJ010000008.1:34982-54803 GCA_035454085.1 Burkholderiaceae bacterium
TGCTGATCGCCGACCGCCACAACCTGACGTTCCAGGGCGTGGACGGGCGGGCCGGAGCAATGCGCGCACGGGGCGACTTCTCGGTCGCGCCCGATGGCGCTCTGCGCGGCTTTATCCGGGTGGACCTGGGCGGGGCGGTCAGCCAGGCCCCGGCGACATTGCGACTCTCCGGCGCCGTGGCCAAGCCGCAGTTCGGTTTCTGAGTCCTTCAGGGGGCGGCGTGTTCCACGTGGAACGCGCCATCTCGGGGGTCGGGCTGTTTCACGTGGAACCCCCGGGAAGACCGGCGCTGACGGGTGGCGGGCTGCGTGGGATACTCGCGCGCCCGCCGTGACTGCGCCCCGAGGCTCCGCCCGCGTCCCCATCATGCTTCACCCCGAGTCATTCGACGTCATCGTGGTCGGTGGCGGCCACGCCGGCACCGAGGCCGCGCTCGCCGCCGCCCGCATGGGTCGGCGCACTCTGCTGTTGACGCACAGCATCGAGACCCTGGGGCAGATGTCCTGCAACCCGTCGATCGGTGGGATCGGCAAGGGCCACCTGGTCAGGGAGCTGGACGCGCTGGCTGGGGCCATGGCCGCTGCGACCGACGAGGCCGGCATCCAGTTCCGCATTCTCAACGGCTCCAAGGGGCCGGCGGTGCGTGCGACCCGCGCGCAGGCGGACCGCGCCCTGTACCGGGCGGCGATCCGCCGTCGCCTGGAGAGCCAGCCCGGCCTCTGGCTGTTCCAACAGGCGGTGGACGACCTGATCATCGAGCGCGACGGCGGCGAGGAGCGCGTCGCGGGGGCAGTCACCCAGTCGGGGATCCGCTTTCGCGGCGACGCCGTGGTGCTGACGGCGGGCACTTTCCTCAACGGACGGGTCCACATCGGCTTGGAAAGTCACTCGGCGGGCCGCGCAGGGGATCCTCCGTCGCTGTCGCTGGCGGCGCGCCTGAGGGAACTTGGCTTGCCGCAGGGCCGGCTCAAGACCGGAACGCCGCCGCGCATCGACGGCCGCACGATCGACTTTTCGCGCTGCGAGGAGCAACCCGGCGACGCCGATCCGGTGCCGGTGTTCTCGTTCCTGGGTACGCCCGACCAGCATCCGAGACAGTTGCCGTGCTGGATCACGCACACCCACCAAGGCACCCACGACCTGATTCGCGCCAACCTCGACCGCTCGCCCATGTACTCGGGCGTGATCGAGGGGGTGGGGCCCCGCTACTGCCCCTCGATCGAGGACAAGGTGCACCGCTTTGCCGACAAGGCGAGCCACCAGGTGTTCCTCGAGCCCGAGGGCCTGACCACGCACGAGTTCTACCCGAACGGCATCTCGACCAGCCTGCCGTTTGACGTGCAGCTCCAGATCGTGCGTTCGCTGCCCGGGCTGGAGCAGGCGCACATCCTGCGGCCCGGCTACGCGATCGAGTACGACTACTTCGATCCGCGCGGGCTCAAGGCCTCGCTCGAGACCCGCGCCATCGGCGGGCTGTTCTTCGCCGGGCAGATCAACGGAACCACGGGCTACGAAGAGGCCGCCGCCCAAGGTCTGCTGGCCGGCATCAACGCCGCCCGGCACACCCAGGGCCGCGAAGCCTGGGTGCCGCGGCGCGACCAGGCCTACCTCGGCGTGCTGGTCGACGACCTCACCACCCGCGGCGTGAGCGAGCCCTACCGGATGTTTACGTCGCGCGCCGAGTACCGCCTGAGCCTGCGCGAGGACAACGCCGACCTGCGCCTGACCGAACTCGGCCGCGAGCTGGGCTGCGTCGACGATAGGCGCTGGGACGCGTACGCGCGCAAGCGTGATGCGGTGGCCAAGGAGCTCGAGCGGCTGCGCACTACCTGGGTCAATCCGCGCTCAGTGGCCCAGGACGGTGCCGTGCACCTGCTGGGTCAGGGGCTGGAGCGCGAGTACCGCCTCGAGGACCTGCTGCGACGGCCCGAAGTGCGCTATGCGGACCTCGTGGCGCTGCGCGCTGCCGACGGTGGTGAACTTGGCGGGCCTGGCGTGGCTGACAAGGCGGTTGCGGAGCAGGTCGAGATCGCGGTGAAGTACGCCGGCTACATCGAGCGCCAGCAGGATGAAATTGCTCGCCACGCCTCGCACGAGACCACCCGGCTGCCACAAGACCTCGACTACGACGCCGTGTCTGGCCTTTCGTTCGAGGTGCGCCAGAAGTTCAAGCAGCACCGGCCCGAGACCGTGGGCCAGGCCTCGCGGATCTCGGGCGTCACGCCGGCGGCCATCTCGCTGCTGCTGGTACATCTCAAGCGGCTGTCCCGGAGCCAGGGCACCGGACGCCGTGCCGCCTGAGGTGGAGGTCCTGCGCGCCGGCGGGCGGGCACTCGGTCTGGAACTGGACGATGCGGTGGTCGACCGACTGCTGCGCTTCGGGGCTTTGCTCACCAAGTGGAACGCCACCCACAACCTGACGGCGATCCGCTCGGCCGACGAGCTGCTCACGCACCACTTGCTGGACAGTCTTTCCTTGGCCGCGCCTCTGGCACGCTGGATGCGCTCAGGCGACGGGCGCGTGCTCGATGTCGGCGCAGGCGGTGGCCTGCCGGGCATCCCGCTGGCCATCCTGCGGCCGGACCTGGAGTTCACTCTGGTCGACGCTGTTCAGAAGAAGGTGGCCTTCCTGCGCCAGGCCCAGCTCGAGATCGGTCTTGCCAACCTGACGCCGGTGCACGGGCGGATCGAGGCCTTGGCTCTGCCACCCTTTCCCGTCGTCACCTCGCGAGCGTTCGCGGCGCTGCCCAAGTTCTGCGAACTCACCCGCCATCTGCTCGCGCCGGGCGGCGTATGGCTGGCAATGAAGGGACTGCGTCCAGACGAGGAGTTGGCGGGCATGCCGACCTGGGCCGAGGTACTGGCGGTCGAGCCCCTGGTCGTGCCGGGACTCGAGGAAACGCGTCACCTGGTGGTGGCGCGGGTCAGGCCCGAGGGCTAGGCGCCCTCAGTGCTCGCCGGCTAGCACTTCCCGCAACTGGTCTGCAGTGGCGAGCAGGTCAGCGGTCTGCGAATCGTCGAACGCGGCGAATATGGCACCGACCTTGTCGGTGATGACGTACATGTCGTCGGTCGTGCGCTCGATCCAGCCGAGCTCGAGCAGCTTGCCGAGCTTGCGTCGCACGGTTTCGCGGGGGATCCCGGTGACCTCGGCAATCGACAGTGCATTGCAGGGGCGCAGCCGCCGGCTGGCATCGAGGTGGCCGGCGCGGGCCTGCTCGGCAAGCCGATGAACCGGTGCGTGCGGGGGAAAGACGCTCTCCACGTTGCGCATCGAAAGCTCACCCAGGACAAGCGCCAAAGTAAGGTCGCCTTCGAACGCCTGATAGATGGAACGCAGGCGAGTAGTCATGAAACGCCCCATCAAAACCGACAAGAGTCGTCGGTTTGCGGCGTACTGGTCAGCACTTACTCCCGGCGGAACCTGCATGGGAGCAGGCAGATCGGTCGGAAATGCAGCGCGGTCGCGAGGGCGACGGCGAATGCGCTGTTGATGGTCCTCCGGCATAGCAGCTGCTCCACTGAAAACACGACCATCCGCGGTCTTCCCGTGACCTTGCGATCTGTCCGGCGCTAGCGCGGTGGGCCGAAGCCAAACTCCAACCCCACAATCTGAGAATGCCCTCTGTCACCGGATTTATCAATAGGTCACGATGTGGGCGCGTGACGCGAATTGCGTCCGCCGGGCGGCGGATCCGCCCTTGACACCGCGCGCTGGAAGAGACTGCGGCGCCCGGGGCACCCCCCGCGGCAGGCCTCCTGGCCTCAGGAGGGGGGGACTGCCGCCGCAAGCAGCGGCTGCAACTCCAACAGCACCGCTCCCAGGGCGCGTCCGTAGCCCTCGACCACTGCCGCTGGCGTCGACTGTGTCAGAGCAACGCTCTGGCGGAAGGTGCGCTCCATCAACGCCGCCTGCGTTGGTCGGCTGGTGTCGCTCAGAGTCGCCTGGATCAACAGCACGGCGGAGGGCGGTCGGCCCGGTCGGAAGTCGCCGTAGAGTTCCAGCACGAACAGATTCAGCACGTAGCGCTGGTTCGCTCCCGAGCCCGGCGCGGCGGTAAAGCGCATCGGTCCGGCGCGGTCGAGCCACTCGGTAGCCTGGGTGCCGATCATGGCTCCCGAGGGAGCCATCAGCCGGTGGTAGAAGTCGCTCGTATAGCGCACCTCGTCCATCCGGTAGACGAGCTGCTCGCCCGCAAAGCTTGGTGCCACCCGCACCGGAGCCACCCGGAGGCTCTCGGTGCGGCGCACCGCGGCCTCCGCAGGCGGCGGCGGCCGCAAGACGTAGTGCTCGACGGGAGGAGCGTCCTGCCGCAGGGAACAGGCGCCCAGTAGAACGGACGCGGCGAGCGCCGGCAGAAGACTAAGGAGGGATCGCATCACTGCTTCTCCTGGCGTGGCAGGGTTACAACCGGCGGCGGATTGCTGAAGAACAGGCCGGCAGGATTCCTGCGCAGGTTGTCAGTGACTGCCCGCAGGTTCAGCGCGCTGGCGTTCAGCTCTTCAATCAAGGCCGAGACCTCGTACTGGTTCGCCCCGACCACCTCGTCGGCGCGCGCCGAGAGCTGCTCCAGGTTGCGCAGCGCCCGGTCGAGTTCGCCGCTTTCCATTGCCTTGCGCAGTCTCGCGCTCGTGGCAGCGAGGTCGCTCACCGCACTGCCGATCTTGGGGTCGGAAAACACGGCATCGAGCTGGCGCGCGGCCGCACCGATCTCGCGCACGGTCTGGTCCATGGGCAGCTTCGCAAGTTGGCTGTCGACCCGAGCCAGCGTGGTGCGCAGTCCGACCACCGCGGCATTGATCGAGGCCACGTCGAATTCGCGCACCCGCCTGTCCGTGCTGTCGGCGAGGGAGGCGATATTGGTGATCAGCGCCTTGATGTCAGCCTCGTCCAGGTTGGCCAGAAAGTTCTGGGCGTTCTGGATGATCTGGTTCGTGGCCGATGGCGCCGAGGGGATGTACGGGTAGTCGGGCGTCCAGCGGAACTCGAAGGGCGCGGCCGCGACCTTGGCCGGGTCCACGAAGTCGAGCGACAGGAACAGGCTGCCGGTGATGCCGGCAAGCTGCGTCTGCGCGCGCAGGCCCTCGCGGATGAACTTGTCCAGATTGTCCTTCGCGGCGTCGAGGTCGGCCCCCACGAGTTCGGCGCGCACCACCACCAGCGCCCCCCGGGCCCCCTCGAGCGTCTCGGTGCCCGGGTACGCGCGGCTCGAGAGCAGGATCTGCGACACGCGCCCGATCGGCACGCCGCGGAACTTCACCGGCGAGCCCACCTCGAGCCCGCTCACCGACTCCGAGAAGTAGGTCTCGACCGTGACCTTCTTCTGGAAGAAGCCCGGACCGGCGAGCACCAGCAGTCCGATGAAGACGAGGACGGCCGCGGCGACCACGAACACGCCCAGCCGGAAGTAGTGCCGCTTCTCGTCCATCGCTCAGGCAGCCTTCGCAGCCGTGTCGGGCTGCGCGTTGAAGAACTGACGCACGCGGGCGTCGGGGGAATGATCGCGCAGTTGCGCGGGCTTGCCATCGGCCACGATGCGCCGGCTCACCGGGTCGAGCATCACCGCGCGGTCGGCGATCCGATAGATGCTGCGCAGCTCGTGAGTCACCACCACGCAGGTCACCCCCATCGAATCGCGCAGCGCGAGGATGGTCTGATCCAGGTTCGCGGCCGTGATCGGATCCAGCCCGGCCGAAGGCTCGTCCAGCAGCAGGATGTCGGCCCCCAGCGCCAGGGCCCGCGCGATGCCGGCTCGCTTTAGCATGCCGCCCGACAACTCGCCGGGCATCAGGCCGGCGGCCTTTGGCATCTCGACCAGGTCGAGCAAGAGGTGCGCGGCCAGGTCGCGGGCCGCCGGCGGCAGATCGGTGAACTCGTCGAGCGGAAAGCGCACGTTGTCGAGCACGCTCATCGAGCCGAACAGCGCGCCGCTTTGATACATGATGCCCAGGCCGCGCTGGATGCTGGCGCGCTCCTCGGCCGTGGCCTTCACGATGCTGCGCCCGCCGATCAGCACATCGCCGGACCGCGGCGGCACCAGGCCGATGAGCACCTTCATCAGCGAGGACTTGCCGCTGCCCGAGCCGCCGAGGATCACGACGATCTCGCCGCGCGCCACGTCGAAGCTCGCGTCCTCGAGCAGCACGCGCGAGCCGTAGCCCATCGAGACGCCGCGCACGCTGATGGCCGGAACAGATGCGTCCATGTTCAGATGTTCAACCGGGAAAGCAACACGGCAAAGGCCCCGTCGAGCGCGACGATCCACACAATGCTGGCCACCACCGCCTTGGTGGTCGATACGCCCACCGCGGCGGCGCCCGCGCCGGTTTCGAGTCCGCGCTCGCAGCCCACCGCGGCTACCACCCCGCCGAACACGGCCGCCTTGACCAGGCCAAGCAGGAAGTCGCCCGAGTCGACCGCCCCCTTCATCTGGTTGTAGAACTGCAGCAGGTTGATGTCGAAGTTGCGCATCACCAGGGCGCCCCCGATCAGCCCCATCAGGTCTGCCAGCACGGCGAGCAGGGGCACCATGAAGACCGAGGCGATCAGGCGGGGCTGCACGAGAAAGTCGATCGGATCCAACCCGAAGGTCGTGATCGCGTTGAGCTCTTCGTTGACCTTCTGGGTCCCGAGTTGCGCGGCGAAGGCAGCGCCCGAGCGGCCCGCGAAGACGATGGCCGTCATCAGCGGCCCCAACTCGCGCAGCGTGGCCACGGCCACGCCGTTGACCACAAAGATGACGGCGCCGAACTGCTGGGCCACCAGCGAGGTCTGGAAGGCGATGATCACCCCCATCAGGAAGCCGATCAGGCAGACGATGGGCACGGCATTCGCGCCGGCCTCGGTGGCTACTTCCAGCACTTCCCGCCAGCGCACCGAGCGCGGGCGCAGCGCGGCACGCCCCAGCGAACGGGTGCAGTGACCAATGAAGACGATGCTGTTGCCCAGCTCGCCCAGCCAGGTGTCCGTGCTGTGCCCCAGACCGGTCAGTCCCCGATATCGCCGAGGCGGCACCGCCGCCTGGAGCAGGCCGGGGTCGAAGCGAGCGAGCAGGGCTTCCAAGGGCGCCGAGAGTCCCTCGAACCGCACCTCGGCGCCGGCGGGGCGCGGGCTGTGGCGCAAGGCGTAGAGCAGGGCGAGGCCGGCCTCGTCCGCGTACTCGAGCCGGGCCGCGTCGACGCGAACCGCGCGATCGGGATGCGCCGCCAGCGTGTCCATGGCCGCGCGCCACGCGCGCCCCGTGGTGTAAGCGGTGAGGCGTCCCTCCAATGCGATGCTGGCGTCCTGCGCGTTCGCCACTGTCTATCCCTCGGGGTGGGCGGCGCTCATTCGATCACGCGCGAGGCCGGGACGCAAAGGTCCGCAGAGGCGAAGCTGGTATGTTCGGGCCATGCCGCTGTTCGGACGCAACAAGGCGCCGCCATGGATCGAGGGGGTGCGCGCGCACCTTGACGCCATGGGCGGCGATCAAGGGGACCCCATCGCGCGCCTTGCGGGGCTGGTGGCGCAGCTGCGCCCGGCGCGGGGGCGCGAGGCCGAACTCGCCCCCGGAGCACTGCATGCCCTGGTCGATGAGCTCGAGTCGCACCCCGAGCGCCGCGGCGCCCTCGCACGCGATCTGAGGCACGTGTTCGCAACGCGCAGCACGGTGGGTTTCTTCACCGACAGCGGGATCCTGCCGGCCACCGGCTTCTTCAGCGAGATGTGGCGCATCCTCGGCAACCGGCTCCTGCCCGAGGTGCCCGACGAGCGTGAACTGCGCGGCTGCCTGCACCGCATCTTCGACCGGCGCGAGGACTGGCGCTGGCTCGCAGAACTGCCCGAGGCGGACGTCGAGCGCCTGTGGCGCGCCCTGCAGTCCGACCCCGCGTTCGCCGAGCCCGATGCTGCGCTCACCGACGAGATGCTGGAGTCCACCCTGGTGCTCGCCTACCGCGTCAGTGGCATGGGCATCGAGACCGAGCTCAAGCGGGTCGGCGCCGAGACCGAATCCGTTGCCCCGAGCTTTCGCGCCGTGGCGCGCGAGGCGCAGCGTTTTGTCGACTCCCAGCGCGCACGGCTGCTCGATCCATCGCTGGCCGCCGAGGACGAGCGCCAGTTGCTGGTGATCATCGACCAGTGCATCGAGGTGCTGGCGCGCGCCAAGCGGGCCGCCAAGCGCCAAGGCACCAGCCTGGCGCTGACCTTCCTGATGAAGCGCTCGCTGCAAAGCCTCCGTCGGCTAGAGGTTCTGGCCCGTACCCTGGGCGCGCGCGTGGGTCTATCCAGCCCGTCCCGGGAGCAGTCCTCTCCCGCCGCGGTGCTCGACGCCGTGCGGGCCGAGGCGCAGCGCAACAGCATGAGCCGCCTGGCCGCCCAGACCATGAACCTGCTCGCGTTGCGCGTCACCGACAACGCGGCGCGCACCGGCGAGCACTACATCACCAGCGGGCCCGACGAGTACCGGGCCATGCTCGGTTCGGCCATGGGCGCGGGCTTGATCATCGCCGCGATGGCCTTGCTCAAGATCTTCACCTCCAAGCTCACGCTGCCGCTGGCGGGCTACGCCATCCTCTACAGCCTGAACTACGGCCTGGGCTTCGTGCTGATCTACATGCTCCACCTGACCATCGCCACCAAGCAGCCGGCGATGACTGCACAGACCATCGCCGGCTACCTGGGCGGAGACGGCCAGGGCATCCGCGGCGAAGCGATCGAGCGCATCGTCGACCTGATCGCGGCGGTATCGCGCTCGCAGATGGCGGCGATCGTCGGCAACGTGATCATTGCCCTGCCCACGGCGATGCTCATCGGGCTGGTGCTGCAGTACTGGAGCGGCCACCCGCCTCTGGCGCCCGAGAAGGGCGCGATCCTGCTGGCCGACCTCAATCCCCTGAGCTGGGCGCCCTGGTATGCCGCCATCGCCGGGGTGTTTCTGTTCCTGTCCGGCCTGATCTCGGGCTACTTCGACAACAAGGCGGCCTACGACCACATCGGCGAGCGCGTCGAGCGCCTGGGCTGGCTGCGCTCCTTGGCCGGACCCGAGCGCGCACGCCGCGTGGGCGCGTACATCCAGGAGCACCTGGGGGGCCTGAGCGGAAACTTCCTCTTCGGCGTCATGCTCGGCACCGCGGGCACGGTGGGCGTGATCCTCGGGCTGCCGATCGACATCCGCCACATCGCCTTCTCCTCGGCCAATCTGGGATACGCCATGGTGGCCTTCGACTTCCACATCGAATGGCACCTGCTTGCGTGGTCGGCGCTGGGGGTGGCGGTGATCGGCTTCGTCAACCTGAGCGTGAGCTTTACGCTGGCGCTATGGATGGCGCTCAAGGCGCGCGCCGTGGTGTTCACGCAGACGCCGCAATTGCTGCGCGCGCTGTGGCGACGGCTGCGCGCCGAGCCGGGGATCTTCTTCCGGCCGCCGCGCGTCCGCACCGAGGATGAGGACGGAGAAGCTTCATGACCCGAAAACGACTTTGCGCCGCTCTGGCCGCCGTCTGCGTGCTCGGCTCGGCTGCTGCCGCCGCGGCCGAGCCCAGCGTGGTGGCCGCCGTGGACCTCGACCGCTACCAGGGCACCTGGCACGAGCTGGCCCGCTTTCCGCACTTCTTCCAGCGCGAGTGCGCCGGCGACGTGACCGCGAACTACGCCGCTGCGCCGGATGGACAGATCGAGGTGCTCAACCGCTGCCGGCGGGCCGACGGCAGCATGATCGAGGCGCGAGGTCGGGCGCGGGTCGTGGACCCCGCTACGCGGGCCAAGCTCGAAGTCAGCTTCCTGCCGGCCTGGCTCGACTGGCTGCCCGTGGGGCGCGGCGACTACTGGATCATCGCGCTCGAACCCGACTACTCCGCCGCGGTGGTGGGCGACCCCACGCGCCAGTACCTGTGGATCCTGGCGCGCACCCCCGAGGTCGACGAGGCGCGCTACGCCGCACTGGTGCGGCGCGCCGCGGAGCAGGGCTATCCGGTGGATCGTCTGCAGCGCAGCCGCCGCTGAGGCTTGCCGCGGCTGCCCGGCGGCCTCTAGCATGACTGTCCGCGTGGGCAAGGAGATGACGATGAGACGAAATCGGGCGTGGCTGTGTGCCCTGCTGCTGGGCGGCTTGGCCGCGCTGGGGGTCGCGCGGGCGGCCGAGACGCCCCCCGCCTCGCCGGCGAAGGCAGAGGTGCGGCGCCTCAACGTCGAGGCCAAGCCGTGGACCGGCGACTTCGACGGCATGCTGGCGCGGCGCACGATCCGCGTGGCCGTGCCCTACAGCCGCACGCTCTACTTCAACGACAAGGGGCGCGAGCGCGGCGTCACCGCCGATCACGTGCGCGACTTCGAGCGCTACCTCAACACCAAGTACGCCAAGCAGCTGGGCAAGCGGCCCCTCACGATCTACATCGTCCCGACCACGCGCGACGAGTTGCTGAGCGACGTGACCGCCGGACTCGCCGACATCGCCGCCGGCAACCTCACGGTCACGCCCGAGCGCGAGAAGATCGTCGACTTCTTCGCCCCGGCGGACCAGAAGCCGGTGAGCGAGGTGGTGGTGACCTCGGCCAAGGCGCCGCCGCTGGCCAGTGCCGATGAGCTGTCGGGCCGCACCGTGCACGTGCGCCAGACCTCCAGCTACTACAGCAGTCTGCTGGCTCTCAACGAGCGGCTCAAGGCTGCGGGGAAGCTGCCGGTGCAGCTCGTCATCGTGCCCGACGCGCTCGAGGACGAGGACATGATGGAGATGGTCAACGCTGGGGTGATCGGCGCGGTCGTGGTCGACGACTGGAAGGCGCGCGCCTGGGCGGCGGTGCTGCCCAATGTGCGGGTGGACGAAACGGCCGTGCTGCGCTCGGGGGGGCGCTTGGGCTGGGCGATGCGCAAAGGCAGCCCCAAGCTGCAGGCGGCGCTCGAGGAGTACTACGAAACGCACGTGAAGAAGAACAACCTGCTGGGGGCGCGGCAGAAGCAGTACGCCGCGCGCATCAAGCAGATGAAGGACCCCACCAAGACCGCCGACTGGCAGCGCTTCGAGCAGACCCTGGAGCTGTTCAAGAAGTACGGCGCGCGTTACGGCTTCGATCCGCTGATGCTCGCGGCGCAGGGCTACCAGGAGTCCACCCTGGATCAGAACGCGAAGAGCCACGTGGGCGCGATCGGCATCATGCAGGTGATGCCGGCCACCGGGGCGGAGCTGGCGGTGGGCGACATCCGCATTGCCGAGGCCAACGTCCATGCCGGCACCAAGTACATGGACAAGCTGATGAGCCAGTACTTCAAGGACGCCAAGTTCAACGACACCAACCGCGCGCTGTTCGCGTTCGCCTCCTACAACGCGGGGCCGGGGCGGATCTCGTCGCTGCGCAAGGAGGCGGCCAAGCGCGGGCTGGACCCGGACAAGTGGTTCAACAACGTGGAACTGGTCACGGCCGAGAAGGTGGGCATCGAGACCACGACCTACGTGCGCAACATCTACAAGTACTACGTCGCCTATTCGCTCACCCTCGAGCTGCAAGAGGCGGCCCGCAAGGCGCGCGCGGGCGTCCCGGGCACGGCGAGCAAGCCCTAGCCGGGGCCGTGCTGCCGGGGGCGTGGGGCGGGGCCACCTATACTGCGCCCCGCGCGGCTCTTGCCGCGCGCCCGGCGTCGACACTCTCCTGAACTCATGGCCCGCATCTTCTGCATCGCCAACCAAAAGGGCGGCGTCGGCAAGACCACCACTGCAGTCAATCTGGCCGCCGGCCTGGCCGCCAACGCGCAGCGGGTGCTGCTGGTGGACCTCGACCCCCAGGGCAACGCGACCATGGGCAGCGGCGTCGACAAGCGCACGCTGGCGCACTCCGTCTACCAGGTGCTGATCGGCACGGCGACCGCGGCCGAGGTGCGTGCCCGCTCGGAGTCCGGTGGCTACGACCTGCTGCCCGCCAACCGCGAGCTGGCCGGGGCCGAGGTCGAGCTCGTGGATCTCGAGGAACGGGAGCACCGCCTCAGGGCGGCGCTGACCACGGTGCAGGCCGAGTACGACTTCATCCTGATCGACTGCCCGCCCTCGCTGTCCATGCTCACGCTCAACGGCCTGTGCGCGGCCCACGGCGTGGTGATCCCCATGCAGTGCGAGTACTTCGCGCTGGAAGGCCTGTCGGACCTGGTCAACACCATCAAGCGCGTGCACGCCAACCTCAACCGCGACCTGCGGGTCATCGGGCTGCTGCGGGTGATGTTCGACCCGCGCATGACGCTGCAGCAGCAGGTCTCGGATCAGCTCAAGCAGCACTTCGGCGACAAGGTGTTCGACACCATCATCCCGCGCAACGTGCGCCTGGCCGAGGCGCCGAGCTACGGCATGCCGGGCGTGGCCTACGACCGCGGCAGCAAGGGCGCTCAGTCCTACGTGGCCTTCGGGGCCGAGATGGTCCGGCGGGTACAGGACCTGGCGCAAGCCGCAGGAGACAGGCCGTGATCAAGAAGCCGAAGGGACTGGGTCGCGGGCTGGACGCCCTGCTGGGCGGCGAGCCGGCGTCCGCGCCCGGAGGCGGCGTGATGCAGCTGCCGGTGGCGCGCCTGCAGCCCGGCAAGTACCAGCCGCGCACCCGCATGGACCCCGGCGCACTGGCCGAGCTGGCCGATTCGATCCGCGTCCAGGGGCTGATGCAGCCGATCCTGGTGCGTCCGGTCGGCCCCGAGCGCTACGAGATCATCGCCGGCGAGCGCCGCTTCCGCGCCGCGCAGATGGCGGGCCTCGACGAGGTGCCGGTGCTGGTCAAGCCGGTGGCCGACGAGGCCGCGCTGGCCATGGCGCTGATCGAAAACATCCAGCGCGAGGACCTCAACCCGCTGGAGGAAGCGCAAGGCGTGCAGCGCCTGATCCGGGAGTTCGATTTCACGCACGAGCAGGCTGCGACCGCCATCGGGCGCTCGCGCTCGGCCACCTCAAACCTGCTGCGGCTGCTCAACCTGGCTCAGCCGGTGCAGGACATGCTGATGGACGCGCGCCTCGACATGGGCCACGCGCGTGCGCTGCTCGCGGTCGATGCCGCCACCCAGATCCAGCTGGGCCAGCGCATCGTCGCCAAGGGCCTGTCGGTGCGCGAGGCCGAGACCCTCGTGGCGCACGCTGCGCGTGGCGAACCCGAGCGCGGCAAGCGCCGGCCCGCGGCGCGCAGCCGCGACATCGTGCGCCTGGAGGAGGAGCTGGCCGATGCGCTGGGCGCCACGGTCAAGCTCGCCGCCAACGCGCGGGGCCGGGGGCGCCTGGTGATCGAGTTCTCGAGCCTCGACCAGCTCGACGGTCTGGTCGAGCGTCTCAAGGCTTGAAGCGGACTTCGCCCGCCTTCCTGGCGGCGACGAGCGCCTGCTGGGCAGCGGCGCTCGGCTTGTGGTGGTCCAGCGGGCGAGTCTCCCAGATTCTGCTTCTTGCGCCGCTGGCCTGGTGGGCGGGCAGCCGGCTGGCCGGCGTGCGGCGAGCGCGGCTCGAAGCACTCGTCGAGGCCGCACTGACGGACCTGGTGAGCGAGGACGGCACCGACTTCGATGGAGCGCAGGCGCAGGTGCTCGCCCGCCGGTCCCGCCTGATCGGGCTGCTGCCACCGCGCCTGGTGGAACTGCGCTTGCTGCGCATGCCGACCGGTGCCCATTACGCCGTGCGAGCCGAGACCGCCGGGGGCCCCGTCCGTTGGCGGGTGCAAGGCCTGAGCCCCGAGCAGGCGCAGCAATGGAGCACCCCTGCACCGTGAAGACGCCGATTTCACGGGCCTAAGCGGCATGGCGCGGCGCAACATCAATTTGACGCTCCCGGCGGGCGGCCCGTACAATCTTGCGGCTTTAGCGAATACGGACTCCTGTCCCGCAGGGGGGCGTTCGGAGCTCATGGCCCGGGTCGTCTTCCTCCAGTTTCTCACCGCGTTCGTCGTTGCCGCGCTTGCCTGGCTGGTATCCGGGCCCATGGCGGCGGTCTCCGCGCTGTTGGGAGGCCTGGCCTGCGCGGTGCCTAACGGGCTGTTCGCCCTGCGGCTGGCGCTGGCGGGGCGGCGGGGCGAGGCAAGCCCGGTCGGCTTTCTGCTCGGCGAATTCGTCAAAGTGGTCGTGACGGTGGCGCTGCTGGTGCTCATCGCCAAGACCGTCAAGGATCTGAACTGGCTCGCGCTGATCGTGGCGATCATCGCGGTGCTCAACAGCTACGTACTGGCGCTGACCGTCAAGCACTAAGGACGACCGACCATGGCTTCCAGCCAAGCCCCCACCGCGACCGAGTACATCCAGCACCACCTGACGCACCTGTCGACCGCCAAGCAGAAGTCGATCGTCGACTTCTCGGTGTTCAACATCGACACGATCGTCTTCTCGGTCGCCATGCTGGGCCTGGCGCTGCTCGTGCTGTGGCTGGCTGCCAGCAAGTCCACTGCCGGGGTGCCGGGCAAGTGGCAGTGCTTCGTCGAGATGATCGTCGAGCTGGTCGAGGAGCAGTCCAAGTCCATCGTGCACGGCGACCGGACCTTCATCGCCCCGCTGGCTCTGACCGTCTTCGTCTGGGTCATCTTCATGAACGGCATCGACCTGATCCCGGTCGACTTCTTCCCGTTCATTGCCGGCCTCTTCGGCGTGCACTACCTGCGACCGCTGCCCTCGGCCGACCTCAACGGCACGCTGGGCATCTCGCTGGGCGTGCTGGTGCTGATGATCTACTACGGCATCAAGATCAAGGGCTTCGGCGGCTGGGGCCACGAACTGTTCACCGCGCCCTTCGGGTCCAACCCGGTGCTTTGGCCCTTCAACTTCGCGCTCAACCTGATCGAGTACGCCGCCAAGGCCGTATCGCTGGGCATGCGACTGTTCGGCAACATGTACGCCGGCGAGCTGCTGTTCTTCCTGATCGCCCTGCTGGGCGGCCTGTGGACCGGCTTCAACGCGCTGAGCGTGTTCGGCGTGGTCGGTCACGTGGTGGCCGGCCTCGCGTGGTGGCTGTTCCACATCCTGATCGTGCTGCTCCAGGCCTTCATCATGATGATGCTGACCCTGGTGTACATCGGCCAGGCCCACGAGGGCCACTGAGGCCGACCGATTCCCCGCTTTCACCGCTCCACTTCCTTCATATCCAAGGAGTTCGCAATGACCAACGTCGCTTTCGTTGCCCTGGCCGCCGGCCTGATCATCGGCCTGGGTGCCATCGGTGCCTGTATCGGCATCGGCATCATGGGCAGCAAGTACCTTGAGGCCGCTGCGCGTCAGCCCGAGCTGATGAACACCCTGCAGACCAAGATGTTCCTGCTGGCCGGCCTGATCGACGCCGCGTTCCTGATCGGCGTGGGTATCGCCATGATGTTCGCGTTCGCGAATCCCTTCGTCGGCTGATCGCCGCGCGCAGCACGAAAATCCTTTCGATCGTTGCCGCCGGTCGGGCCGTGTTGCCCGTGCCGGCGTACCGGGGTTCCACATGAACATCAACGCCACCCTGTTCGTACAGATGGCCGTGTTCTTCATCGGTGCTTGGATCACCATGAAGTTCATCTGGCCGCCGCTGATCAAGGCCATCGAGGATCGGCAGAAGAAGATCGCCGACGGCCTCGCGGCTGCCGACCGCGGCGAGCATGCCCTGGTCGACGCCAGGAAGCAGGTCGCATCGATCGAGGCCGACGCGCGCACCCGCGCCCAGGGCATCGTGTCCGAGGGCGAGAAGCGCGGCCAGGTCGTGATCGACGAGGCCAAGGCGCAGGCGCAGGTCGAGGCCAACCGCATCATCGAGGCGGCGCGCGCCGAGGCCGCTCAGGAAATGCAGCGCGCCAAGGAGCAGCTGCGGGACCAGGTCGCCCAGCTGGCCGTGGCCGGCGCGCAGCAGATCCTGGCGCGCGAGGTCAATCCCCAGGTGCACGCCCAGCTGCTCGAGCAGCTGAAGGCGAAGCTCTGATCATGGCCGAGCTCTCGACCATTGCACGGCCCTACGCCGAGGCCCTGTTCCAGGCGGTGCGCGACGGCAAGGCGGGCGCCAGTGCGCAGCAGATGCTGGGGGTGGTCGACGCCATGTCGACCGCCGCCACCCGTCCCGAGATCGCCAGATTGGTGGGCGATCCCAAGCTCGGCGGCGCGCAGCTGTTCGACCTCGTGGCCGGCGTGCTGCCGCAGCCGCTGCCCGAGCCCGCCGCCAACCTGCTGCGCCTCGTGATCGAGAACGACCGCCTCGCTGCGCTGCCCGAGGTGGCGCGCCAGTACCGGCTGCTCAAGAACGAGTCCGAGGGCGTGGCCGACGCACTGATCGAGAGCGCATTCCCCATGAGCGAGGCCGAGGTGGCATCGCTCGTCACGGCCCTCGGCCGCAAGTTTCCGGGCATCCAGCTCAAGCCTCAGGTCCAGGTCGACCCGAGCCTCGTGGGCGGCGTGCGAATCGTCGTAGGCGACCAGGTGCTCGACGGCACCGTCAAGGCCCGCCTCGCGCAGATGCAAGCCGCGCTCACCGCATAAACATCGGAGTTGAACATGCAACTCAATCCCAGCGAAATCAGCGAACTCCTGAAGAAGCGGATCGAAGGCCTCGGCGTCTCCGCAGACCTGCGCACGCAGGGCACCGTCGTGTCGGTGACCGACGGCATCTGCCGCGTCCATGGTCTGTCCGACGTGATGCAAGGCGAGATGCTCGAGTTTCCCGGCAGCACCTTCGGCCTCGCCCTCAACCTCGAGCGCGACTCGGTCGGCGCGGTGGTGCTTGGCGCCTACGAGCACATCTCGGAAGGCGACGTGGTCAAGTCCACGGGCCGCATCCTTGAGGTGCCGGTCGGCCCCGAGCTGATCGGCCGCGTGGTCAACTCGCTCGGCCAGCCGATCGACGGCAAGGGCCCGATCAACGCCAAGATGACCGACGTGATCGAGAAGGTCGCCCCGGGCGTGATCGATCGCCAGTCGGTGTCGCAGCCGGTGCAGACCGGCCTGAAGGCGATCGACGCCATGGTGCCGATCGGGCGCGGCCAGCGCGAGCTGATCATCGGCGACCGCCAGACCGGCAAGACGGCGGTGGCGGTCGACACGATCATCAGCCAGAAGGGCAAGGACCTGATCTGCGTGTACGTGGCGGTCGGCCAGAAGGCCTCGACCATCGCCAACGTGGTGCGCAAGCTCGAAGAGCACGGCGCGATGGCCTACACCATCGTGGTGGCCGCCTCGGCGTCCGAGTCCGCGGCGATGCAGTACATCGCCCCCTACTCGGGCGCGACCATGGGCGAATACTTCCGCGACCGCGGGGAAGATGCCCTGATCGTCTATGACGACCTGACCAAGCAGGCCTGGGCCTACCGCCAGATCTCGCTGCTGCTGCGCCGCCCGCCGGGCCGCGAGGCCTACCCCGGCGACGTGTTCTACCTGCACAGCCGTCTGCTCGAGCGCGCCGCCCGCGTGAACCCGGACTACGTCGAAAAGTTCACCAAGGGCGCCGTCAAGGGCAAGACCGGCTCGCTGACCGCCCTGCCGATCATCGAGACCCAGGCCGGCGACGTGACCGCCTTCGTGCCGACCAACGTCATCTCGATCACCGACGGCCAGATCTTCCTCGAGACCGACCTGTTCAACGCCGGCATCCGTCCCGCCATCAACCCGGGCGTGTCGGTGTCGCGCGTGGGCGGTGCGGCCCAGACCAAGGTGATCAAGAAGCTCGGCGGCGGCGTGCGCCTGGCGCTCGCGCAGTACCGCGAGCTCGCCGCGTTCGCGCAGTTCGCCTCGGATCTCGACGAGGCCACCCGCAAGCAGCTCGACCGCGGTCGCGTGGTCACCGAGCTGATGAAGCAGCCCCAGTACCAGCCGCTGCAGGTCTGGGAAGAGGCCCTGGTGCTGTTTGCGGTGAACGTCGGCGCCTACGACGGGGTCGAGGTGAAGGACGCGCTGCGCATCGAGAAGGGCATGCGCGACTTCATGAAGTCCAAGCACGCCGCCCTGATCGACCGCATCGAGTCGACCAAGGACCTGACCAAGGACGACGAGGCTGCGCTCACGGCGGCCATTGCGGACTTCAAGAAGAACGGCGCGTACTGAGCGGCCCCGCGGCCGCCAGGGGGAGCACATGCCCAGCACCAAGGAAATACGCATCAAGATCAAGAGCGTGCAGAGCACGCGCAAGATCACGAAGGCGATGGAAATGGTCGCCGCCTCGAAGATGCGCAAGGCGCAGGAACGCATGCGCGCCACGCGTCCGTACGGCGACAAGATCCGCAACATCGTGGCGCACCTGGCCACCGCGAATCCCGAGTACCGCCACCCCTTCGTGGTCAAGCACGACGCCACCGGCAAGGTCGGCCTGATCCTGGTCACCACCGACAAGGGCCTGGCCGGCGCGCTCAACACCAACATCCAGCGCATGGCGCTGGCCCGGGTCAAGGAGTGGAACGCCGAGGGCAAGAAGATCGAGTCCACGGCGATCGGCAACAAGGGCTACGGCTTCCTGCAGCGGCTCAACGTGCCGGTGGTCTCGCACGTGGTGCAGCTCGGCGACAAGCCGCACCTCGAGCGCCTGATCGGCGCGATCAAGGTCCAGCTCGACGCCTATGCGGAGGGCAAGATCGACGCGGTCTACCTCGCCTACACGCGGTTCGTGAACGCGATGAAGCAGGAGCCCGTGATCGAGCAGCTGCTGCCCCTGACGGCGGAGCGGCTCGCGCAGAGCGAGGAAGAGAAGCGCGCCTACTCGTGGGACTACATCTACGAGCCTGACGCGCAGCGCGTGATCGACGAGCTCATGACGCGCTACGTCGAGGCGCTGATCTATCAGGCGGTGGCCGAGAACATGGCCTCCGAGCAGAGCGCCCGCATGGTCGCCATGAAGTCGGCGTCCGACAATGCGAAGAAGGTGATCGACGAGCTGCAGCTCGTGATGAACAAGACCCGCCAGGCCGGCATCACCAAAGAGATCTCCGAGATCGTCGGTGGCGCCGCGGCCGTGTCCTAACGAACAAGTTTCGAAAGTCGAGGAAAACCCATGAGTACCGGACAGATCGTTCAGGTCATCGGCGCGGTGGTGGACGTTGAGTTCCCGCGCGAGGCCATGCCCAAGGTCTATGACGCCCTCGTGCTCGAAAAGAGCCCGACCAACACCCTGGCCGAGGCCGGCCTGACCTTCGAGGTGCAGCAGCAGCTCGGCGACGGCGTGGTGCGCACCATCGCGATGGGCTCGTCCGAAGGCCTGCAGCGCGGCATGGCGGTGAAGAACACGGGCGCCGGCATCATGGTGCCCGTGGGTCCCAAGACCCTGGGCCGCATCATGGATGTGCTGGGCCGCCCGATCGACGACGCGGGTCCGATCGGCGAGGAAAAGAGAATGCCGATCCACCGCGAGGCGCCCAAGTTCGACGAGCTCTCGCCCTCGGTCGACCTGCTCGAGACCGGCATCAAGGTGATCGACCTGGTCGCCCCCTTTGCCAAGGGCGGCAAGATCGGCCTGTTCGGCGGCGCCGGCGTGGGCAAGACCGTCAACATGATGGAACTGATCAACAACATCGCCAAGCAGTACGGCGGCTACTCGGTGTTCGCAGGGGTCGGCGAGCGCACTCGTGAAGGCAACGACTTCTATCACGAGATGAAGGACTCGAACGTGCTCGACAAGGTGGCCATGGTGTTCGGCCAGATGAACGAGCCCCCCGGCAACCGCCTGCGCGTGGCGCTGTCGGGCCTGACCATGGCCGAGGCCTTCCGCGACGAGGGCCGCGACATTCTGCTCTTCGTCGACAACATCTATCGCTACACCCTGGCGGGCACCGAGGTGTCGGCCCTGCTCGGCCGCATGCCCTCCGCGGTGGGCTACCAGCCCACCCTGGCCGAGGAGATGGGCCGCCTGCAGGAGCGCATCACCTCGACCAAGGTCGGCTCGATCACCTCGATCCAGGCCG
>DAOTEJ010000009.1:0-3140 GCA_035454085.1 Burkholderiaceae bacterium
CAATCGTGCCCACGTTCACGTGCGGCTTCGTACGCTCAAACTTGCCCTTTGCCATCGCTGACTCCTGACTGACTGCCTGCGGAGCGCGCAGCCCGAATGCCGCCGCCCCAACTTGGAATTCTGGTGCCCATGACGCGGATCGAACGCGTGACCTCTCCCTTACCAAGGGAGTGCTCTACCACTGAGCCACATGGGCCGTGCAACTGCTCTGGAGCGGGTGAAGGGAATCGAACCCTCGTCGTAAGCTTGGAAGGCTTCTGCTCTACCATTGAGCTACACCCGCCCGCCGCGACCGAAGCGATCCTCTACTTCGCCGCCAACCAGTCCACCACTACTTCCCCGGCTCCGCCCAAACCCCGGATCCAACCGGACCGGAACTCGCACGGGCTTGGTGGAGGGGGTTGGATTCGAACCAACGTAGGCGTAAGCCAACAGATTTACAGTCTGCCCCCTTTAGCCACTCGGGCACCCCTCCGCAGGGAACCACAAATTATGGTTGTCAAGCCTGGCCTTGTCAAACCGGGCGACACCCTAGGCGAGAGGTCGAGAGGGGCGGTTCCAGGCCCCGTGCGGGAGCGCGAGAAGAGGGCCCGCCGCCGGCCAGCGCCAATGGCGCGCGGGGCGCGTGCCGGGCTGGCTGGCCGCTCGCTTGGAGCGCTTGGCGGCGACTGCGGGTAATCCATAGGCGCAGGCCGCGCCTAGGACCGTGCTGCCTTACATCTGCTTGAACAGGTGGGTGTAATTGCGGCTGATCTCGAGCTTGTCGCTGCGGCCCTTGACCATCACCAGCTGCCGCCCGCGGAAGTCGCGGGTGACACCGGCGATCGCCTTGACGTTGACCACGATCGAACGGTGGATCTGCCAGAACTCGCGCGGGTCGAGTTCGTCGACGAGTTCCTTGATCGGCTTGCGGATCAGCGCCTCGTAGGCCTCGGTCTGGACGCGGGTGTACTTCTCGTCCGACTGGAAGAACAAGACCTCGGCCACGGGAATCAGACGCAGCTGCTGCCCGATGCTGGCCTGGATCCACTCCAGATGACGCCGCGGAGCCGAGTCCTGCGCCCCCTCCAGCCGGCTGGCCAGCCGCTCGAGCAGGCCCGACAGATCGGCGGGCGGGGCGTTCAATCGCTTCTTCAGCCGCGCCACGGTGGTGGCCAGCCGCTCCGCCTCGGCCGGCTTGAGCAGGTAGTCCGCCGCCCCCTGCTCGAAGGCCTCCACCGCGTATTCGTCGTAGGCGGTGATGAACACCACGTGGCAGGCGTCGCCGATCTCGCGGGCGGCCTCGATGCCCGTCATCCCCGGCATGCGGATGTCCAGGAAGGCGAGGTCCGGCCGGTGCTCGCGCACCGCTGCGACCGCCTCGGCGCCGTTGCGCGCCTCGGCAAGAATCTGCAGCTCGGGCCAGACCTCACTGAGCCGGGTGCGCAGCTGCTCGCGCATCAGGCGTTCATCGTCGGCCAGGATTGCAGTAGGCATGGCCTCGATTCTAGGCGGCTGCCGGCTTCGCCGCCGTCGTCCCGGCGTCCCAGCGGTAGGGCACCTCGATGGTGGCGATGGTGCCCCCATGGGCGTTGGCCTCGACCACGAAGCTCGCGTCCCCACCGTAGAGCTGCTTCAGCCGCTCGCGGATGTTCGACAGGCCCACCCCGCTGGCCGCGCCGTGGGTGAACCCCAGTCCCGTGTCCGCCACCCGCACCCGCAGCCTGCCGTTGGCCACATCCGCCGAGATGGTCACCGACCCGCCCTCGGGCTTGGGCTCCAGCCCGTGCTTGATCGAATTCTCGACCAGGGACTGCAGCATCATGGGCGGGAACTGCGCGTTGAGCAGCCCCTGGGGCACATTGATCGCCGTCTGCAGGCGCTCGTCCATGCGCACTCTGAGGATCTCCAGGTAGGCACGGCACAGCGCGACCTCCTTGCCCAACGTGGTCGAGCCCTCGCGCATCTCGGGCAAGGCCGCGCGCAGATAGGCGATCAGGTTCTTCTGCATCTGCGAGGCGCGCGGCGGGTCCGTCTCGATCAGGTAGTCGACCGAGGCCAGGGTGTTGAACAGAAAGTGCGGCTCGACCTGGGCCTGCATCATCTTCAGCTCGGCCTCGGCCAACTGCCGCTTCAGGCCCTCCTCGGCCGCGGTCGCCGAGGCCAGCGCGGCGCGCTTCTCTGCTTTCTGCCTGCCCCCCAGGGCGAGCTTGACGATCACGCCGGCGACGATGAGCAGGAAGATGAAGCTCACCACCCAGTCGCTCGTTTCAGCCGAGTAGCGCTGCACCTTGCGCGCCACCTGGCGGCTGACCTGCTCCTCGACGATCGACTCGATCTTCGCGCGCGCCGCCTCGATTGCCTCGGCGGTGGCCGCGGCATCGACATCCGCGCCAACCGGCAAGTCGACCTTCACTTCGCCCGACACCGACTCCGGCGACGCCTCCTCGAAGCGCACGCCCCGGCCGTCGATCACGATGCTGACCTGCCTGCCGCCGTCGTCGGTACGAATGCGCACCCCCGTGTCCTCGATGCTCACGCGGGCCTCGCCGGGCGCGGCAGGAGCACCGGCGTTCTTCGCCCCTGCGTCCGCGCGCTTCGCGCCCTTGGGAGCCCCGACGCGGATCCCCTCGGGCGTGATGATCACGTCCACTTTCACTTCCTGGGGCGCGGTCTCGATGATCACCGCTGCCTTGCGGTCGATCAGGGCGTTGCTCAGGATGCCCCCGAACGCCAGCGCCAGCAGCGACAGCAGCAGGAACTTGCCCCAGCCCACCGTGGCCAGCCAGTCCGACACCACTCGCGCCCAGCGCCTGATGTGCGGCCAGGCCCACTGGCCGGCCCGCGAGGCTGCGTCGCCCAGACGCGCCCAGAAGCCTGTTCGCACCGCTGCCGATTGATTTGCTTGCATGTTCTGACTTTCGCGCTCCGGCGGCGAGCTTACGGCCTGCAGCCGCGGCGGGTGGGATTGCACACGCCTCGCACCCTAGCGGCCCGCCGGGTCCGATGCCCGCCGGGTGCGACGGAGCGCAAGATCCTGGGAGTCAAGCGCACGGCGCCGCGACCGCCGCCTAGCTCCGGGTGCGCGCCACGGCCTCCCGGCTGCGCTGCGCGCACCCGCCACCGCCACTGGCGTCGCGGATTCCGCAGTTCGCCGCCGA
>DAOTEJ010000009.1:3240-25408 GCA_035454085.1 Burkholderiaceae bacterium
GGGCGCCCGGACAAGTCTTGGTGGCTCGTGTTCGGCCTGATGCTGTTGCTGGTGTTCGCGCTGGCCTTCGCCGGCATGTCGATGTGGTTCGCGCACGGCCGCAAGTCCTCTCGCCCGTGGCGGGTCGTGTTCCTGGCGAGCTCGGGCGCGATCCTGGGCGGCTATGTGGGCTACCTTAGCGGCCGCGTCGGCAAGCAAGGTCTGGATCTGGCGCACTTGCAGGAGGCCGCCGAGCGCGTCACGCCCATCATTGCCCCGATCGCGCTGGGCATCGGCGGCGCGCTGGCGCTGATCAGCCTGCTGCGCAACCGCGAGTACGCCGCCCGCGCCCGCGCGGGGGAGCTCCAGGCGGAAGCCGAGCGCGCCCAGCGCCTGGCCTCGGAAGCCGAACTGCGCGCCCTGCAGGCGCAGATCGAACCGCACTTCCTGTTCAATTCGCTGAGCACTGCCCAGTACCTCGCCGAGGCCGGCGACCCGCGCGCGGGGCCCTTGCTGGCCGAACTCAATGGCCTGCTGCGCAACACCCTGGAGGCGACCCGCGCGCGCGACGTGGCCGTGGCCGACGAGGCCCAGCGCGTGCGGCACTACCTTGCCATCTGCGCGCTGCGCCTCGGTCCGCGTCTGGGCTGGTCGATCACGCTCGACCCGCAAACGGCCGCGGCGCGGATCCCGCCAGCCGCCTTGCTCACCCTGGTCGAGAACGCAGTGGAGCACGGCATCGAGCCCGCACTGGCCGGCGGGCGGATCGAGATCGAAGGGCGCGCCACCCTCCAGGGCCTGGAGATCGAGGTGCGCAACACCGGACTGGCGCCCGCCACGATGCCGGCAGCCGGCATCGGTCTGATCAATCTGCGCGAGCGCCTGCGTCTGCTGGCCGGGCCTTCGGCCCGGCTCACGCTGCTGCGCGACGGCGAATGGACGCGCGCCCGAATCGAACTGCCCCCCACGAGCCCCGCATGAAGCGCACCGCCCTGATCGCCGACGACGAGCAAATCCAGCGCGAGGCCCTGCGCCAGGCTCTGGCCCGCCAATGGCCCGAGCTCGAACTGGTGGCCGAGTGCACCAACGGCATCGACGCCTGGGACGCCTTTCTCGAGCACGAGCCCGACATCCTGTTCCTCGACATCCGCATGCCCGGGCAGGACGGACTCGAGGTGGCGCGGCGCGTGGGCGCCCGAGCCCAGATCGTCTTCATCACCGCATACGGAGAACACGCCCTGGCCGCGTTCGACACCGGCGCGGTCGACTATCTGGTCAAGCCGCTGGAGCCTGCCCGCCTGTCCGCCGCGCTCGAGCGCCTGCGTACCCGCGGGCCTGCCCTCTCGACGGAGGCGCTCGCGGCCCAGCTCGACCGCCTGGCCAGCGCGATCGGTGCGCGCCCGGCGCGCCGGCTCGAGGTGCTGCAGGCGTCGGTGGGGCGCGAGATCCGCCTCATCCCGGTCGAGGACGTGATCTATTTCGAGTCGGACGCGCGCTACACGCGGGTGGTGCATCGCGCCCCTGACGGCAGTGCGGCCGAGGTGCTGATCCGCACTGCGCTCAAGGAACTGCTGCCGCAGCTCGACCCCGAACGGTTCTGGCAGATCCACCGCTCGACCATCGTCGCCGTGCGCGAGGTGAGCCGGGTCGAGCGCGAGGACGACCGCATGTGGGCCCTGTTGCGCAACCGGCCCGAGCGCCTGGCGGTGAGCCGCCACTTCCAGGGCCTGTTCCGACCCCAGTAGGACGCCCCGCCAGGACGATCAGCGGGCCGGCCGGCCGCGCTCAGTCGACGCCGAAAAGCCGCAAGGCGAGCGACGCGCCAAGCAGCACCCAGCCGGCCCGGCCAGCGTGCTCAGCCCAGGGGTGTCGAGCGCGTAGGTCTTCGGCGAGCTTGAGCAGCGAGGCCCGCGTCTTGGCGGCGTCCGCCTTCTCGGAACCGCTCGCCACGAAGGCGCGCACGAAGGGGAACTGCACCTGCAAGCCCAGGAGCAGGGCGGTCACCCCCAGGTCGCCCAGGCCATGGGCGAGCCGCCCGGCATCGAAGTCCACCAGGGCCGAGGCGGCGCTGCTTGCGCTCAAGAGGTACAGCCCGACGCGCCAGGCGCGCTCGCCGGGGCTGGGGACTTGGGCTTGGGTCTGGCCTTGCATGCGGGAATCCCGGGAATGGCGGCACTCAGTAGATGCGGCCGGCGCGCGCAACTTCAAACCGGCAGATGCGCCAGCGGCAATGCGGTGGTGTCCTTGATGCGCTCCAGCGCGAAGCTAGATTTCACGTCGACCACGCCGGGCTGCTTGAGCAACTGCTCCATCACGAAGCGCGAGAAGTGCTCGAGGTCCTCGACGTGCACTCGCAGCAGGTAGTCCATCTCGCCCGTCATGGCGTAGCAGGCCACGACTTCGGGCCAGGATTGCACCCGGGCGCGCAGGTCGTCCATCGGGGCTCGCCCTCGCTTCTCGAGCTTGACGCTGACATAGGCCAGCAGCCCGAGTCCGATCTTCTGGGCGTCGAGCAGCGCCACCCGGCGGCGGATCACCCCGGCCTGCTCCAGTCGGCGGATGCGCCGCAGGCAGGGCGAGGGCGAGAGCGACACGCGCTCCGCGACCTCCTGGTTGGACAGGCCGCCCTCGCGCTGAAGGATCTCGAGGATGCGCACATCGGTTCGATCGAGCGAAATCTCTGGCATGACGTGCTTCTTGCAAGCCTAGTTGCGCAATCATATTGCGCTCCATCGAGCAGCGAAGGCGGACTTGGCAATTTTCTGCCCATCGCTTTACCGAATAATCCGCCGACCTCGCCTCCCCGACCCCACAGGAGATACGCCCATGAAGTTCACCCCCTGGGACAACCCCATGGGCACCGACGGCTTCGAGTTCGTCGAGTACGCCGCGCCCGACCCTGCCGCGCTCGGGCAGTTGTTCGAGCAGATGGGCTTTGCCGCCGTGGCCCGGCACCGCCACAAGAACGTCACGCTCTACCGCCAGGGCGGCGTGAACTTCATCGTCAACGCCGAGCCTGACTCGTTCGCGCAGCGCTTCGCCCGCCATCACGGCCCATCGATCTGCGCCATCGCCCTGCGGGTGCAAGACGCCAACGCCGCCTACCGCCGCGCGCTGGAGCTGGGCGCCTGGGGCTTCGACAACAAGACCGGGCCGATGGAACTGAACATTCCGGCGATCAAGGGCATCGGCGACAGCCTGCTCTACTTCGTCGACCGCTGGCACGGCAAGGATGGCGCGCAACCCGGCGGGATCGGCAACATCAGCATCTACGACGTGGACTTCGTGCCCATCCTCGATGCGCACGGCAAGCCGGTCGAGGCCAACCCCGTGGGCCGGGGTCTGACGGTGATCGACCATCTCACCCACAACGTCCACCGCGGCCGCATGAAGGAGTGGGCCGAGTTCTACGAGCGGCTCTTCAACTTCAAGGAAGTGCGCTACTTCGACATCGAGGGCAAGCTCACCGGCCTCAAGAGCAAGGCCATGACCAGCCCCTGCGGCAAGATCCGCATCCCGATCAACGAGAGCAGCGACGACAAGAGCCAGATCGCCGAGTACCTCGCCCTGTATCACGGCGAGGGCATCCAGCACATCGCGCTCGCCACGGGTGACATCTACGGCACCGTCGAGTCCATGAAAAGCGGCGGCGTGGTCTTCCAGGACACGATCGACACCTACTACGACCTGGTGGACCAGCGCCTGCCCGGCCACGGCGAGCGGCTCGATGAGCTCAGGCGCCTGCGCATCCTGATCGACGGCGCCACCCACCTGGGCGCACCCAACGAACTGCTCCTGCAGATCTTCACCAAGGAGGTGATCGGCCCGATCTTCTTCGAGCTCATCCAGCGCAAGGGCGACGAAGGCTTCGGCGAGGGCAACTTCCGCGCCCTGTTCGAATCGATCGAACTCGACCAGATCCGCCGCGGCGTGCTCGCGCCGGCCACCTGAGATGGCCGTCGCCCCCGTGACCTACGGCACCTCGACGCGCCCGCCGCGCGGCGACTACTCGGCCGCGCGCGACGACTACACCTGCGAGCAGCGCTGGGAGTCCTACACGCCGCAAGAGCACGCGCTCTACGCGCGGCTGGTGCGGCGCCAGATGGCGCTGATCCCGGGCAGAGCCTGCGACGAGTTCCTCCACGCCCTGCCGCGCCTGGGCGACGGCCAGGGCATCCCGCGCTTCGACGAAGTCTCGGGCCGGCTGCGTCGCGCCACCGGCTGGGAGATCGTCGCGGTCCCCGGCCTGATCCCGGAGGACGCCTTCTTTGCCCTGCTGGCCGCACGCCGCTTCCCCGTGACCGTGTGGCTGCGCCAGCCCGAGGAGTTCGACTACATCGTCGAGCCCGACGTCTTCCACGACCTGTTCGGCCATGTGCCGCTGCTGTTCAACCCGGTGTTCGCGGACTACATGCAGGCTTTCGGGGCGGGCGGCCTCAAGGCCGAGGGCCTGCACGCGCTTCAGTTTCTCGCGCGTCTGTACTGGTACACGGTGGAGTTCGGGCTGATCGCCACGCCTGCCGGGCTGCGCGTCTACGGCGCCGGCATCCTCAGTTCGGCGGGCGAGACGGCCTACGCGCTCGAGAGCCTCAAGCCGCAGCGCCTGGGCTTCTCGCTCGAGCGCGTGCTGCGCACGCCCTACAAGATCGACGACTACCAGGACAGCTACTTCGTGGTCGAGAGCTTCGCGCAGCTGTTCGACGCCACCGCACCGGACTTCACGCCGGTCTACGAGCGCGTCGCCACCCTGCCCCCACTGGCGGTCTACGAGCGCCTGCCCAGCGAGCGCAGCTATCCGCCCAACGCCGCTCAGGCAAGCCAGGCCTGAGTCCGTTCCCGGCCGGCCCGGCCGGATGCGCTACTGCGCGCGGGGGCTCTGGCCTTCGACGGGCGCCGGCATGGGCAGCGGGGGCGGCGGCGTGAGCGTGGGTGACTCGTAGCGCGGCAGGGGCTGGCCGGGAGCCATGGGCACCGGCGTGCCGGGAGGCAGTTCCTGGGCCACCGGTGCGGGGCGCGGCGCGGGCGCGACGGCGGGCGCGGCGCCGGATCGCGGGGCCGACAGCACGTTGCCCTGCAGCGTGTAGTTCTGCATCACCACCGAGCCGGGCTGCGCCACCGGCGGCCGCTCGGGCACGCGCACTTC
This sequence comes from Burkholderiaceae bacterium, assembly GCA_035454085.1. GTDB lineage: Bacteria > Pseudomonadota > Gammaproteobacteria > Burkholderiales > Burkholderiaceae_F > DAOTEJ01. The sequence goes on from DAOTEJ010000009.1 coordinate 8,363, forward strand.
CTGGCGGCCGCCGCCAGCGTCGAGCACGGCGGCCTGCGGCGTGACTTCGATCAGCCGCAGTCCAGGCGTCACCTCCTGGCCGATCAGCACCACGCGCGGCGGCTGGCCCTCGACCACCAGCACCGCGCTGGAGTCCGCGCCCGCCGCGTAGACCCCCAGCGCCTGGATGTTCGCCGGGCCCGAGGCAATCGCCTCCACCTTGCCGAACATGCGCGCCACCGCCACCGGGTCGGGGTCGCGCGAGGCCACGGGTTGCAGCGGGGGCGGCGGTGCCGCGGGCGCCGGCGTGAAGATGCGCAGCGCCCACCACGCGGCCAGAGCCGCCACCAGAGCGGCCATCAGGGCGTTGAACAGCAGCGGCAGTAGCTTGCGCGGCATGGGATCAGGGCTGGCGCCCCGAGAGGCGGACGCGGGATCGCGTGACGGGGCCGCCACGCGAGAGGGATATTATCCGCAGCACCTTCCTGACGCCGACGCCGCAAATGCGTGTATCCCATCGGCGTCGCACTCGTCCCGAGGCCTCCATGCTGCCCAACCGTACCCGCCGCCTGCGCGGCTTCACGCTGATCGAGATCATGGTCGTGATCACCATCCTGGGGATCCTTGCGGCCTTGATCGTGCCGCGCGTTGTCGGCCGCACCGACGACGCCAAGATCGCCGCCGCCAAGCAGGACATCGCTTCGATCATGCAGGCCCTGAAGCTCTACCGCCTGGACAACAGCCGCTACCCCACGACCGAACAGGGGCTGCAGGCGCTGATCACCAAGCCGGGAACCGAGCCCCTGCCCGGCAACTGGAAGGCGGGCGGCTATCTCGAGCGCTCCAGCGTGCCCAAGGATCCCTGGGGCCATCCTTATCAGTACCTGAGTCCCGGCACCAAGGGCGAGATCGACGTCTTCAGCCTCGGCGCCGACCAGCAGCCCGGCGGCGAAGGGCCGGACGCCGACATCGGGTCGTGGCAGCTCTGAGCCCATCGCGCCGCGCCAGCGGCTTCACGCTGCTGGAGATGCTGGTGGTGCTGGTGCTGGCCGGCCTGCTGCTGTCGCTGGTGTCCATCAACGTCGTCCCCGACGACGGACAGCGCCTCAATCGCGAGGCGGAGCGGGTCGGCAGCCTGATGGCCCTGGCGGCCGACGAGTCGCGCCTGCGCGCCGAGACCGTGGTCTGGGAAGCGGACCTCAACGGCTACCGCTTCGTGGTCGAGCGCGGCGGCGAGCGGCGACTGATCACCGGCGACGACCTGCTGCGCGAACGCCGCTGGGAAGTGCCGCTGAGTCGCCTGGCGGTCGTGCCGGCCGGCGGCGAAGCGCAGGTGTTGCTCTCGGCCGACGCGCCTGCCCTGCGCGTGCCGCTTGCGCGGGAATGGGTCCAGCCGCGTTGGCGCCTCGAACTGGCCTCGGGCACCCACACCACAGCCGTCGACTTCGATGATGCCGGGCGCGCCCGCCTTGCCGCACGCTGAGCGCGGCTTCACGCTGCTCGAGGTGCTGGTCGCGCTGGTGATCATCGGCGTGGCCCTGGCCGCCTCGATGCGTGGCGCACTGTCGCTCACCGGCGCGGCCGAGGACACGCGCCTGCGCCTGATCGCCGGCCTGGTGGCCGAGAACCGCCTGCGGGAAGCCCGCCTCGCCCGCGAGCAGGTCAGCGTGGGCGAGACGCGCTTCGAGTGCGGCGAGGCCGGCGCGCGCTTTTCCTGCGAGCAGGTCGTGCGCCCCACGCCTAACCCCTTCTTCCGCCGCATCGAGGTTCGGGTGTTCTCGCCCGAGGGCGAGAGCACGCGTCAGTACGCCGAACTCGTCACTCTGCTGCCCGTGGACCGCGCGCAATGACCGCTGTACGAGCCCTCTCGCCAGGCCGGGTGCGCGCCCATGTGCGCGGCTTCACCCTGCTCGAACTGCTGGTGGCCATCACCGTGCTCGCCCTGGTGTCGCTGATCGCCTGGCGCGGCCTCGACACCCTGGTCATGACGCGCGAGCGGCTTCAGCCCGAATCCGAGCGCACCCGCGCGCTGCTCACCACGCTCGGCCAGTTCGACCGCGACGTGGCCGCGGCGGCCAACCCGCTGTTCATCGGCAGCCGTGAGCCCACGGTGCGGCTGCGCACCGAGGCCAGCGGAGCGGCGGCCATCGAGATCCTGCGCATCGCCCCGGCCCAGCCCGACGGCATCACGCGGGTGCAGACGGTGGTGTGGCGCCTGCTCGACGGCGCATTGGTGCGCCAGGCCGGCCCGGCACAGACCGAGCTCGGCCCGGTCGCGGCGGACCAGTGGCAAAGTGCCGCCCTGATCGGCGGCCTGCGCGCCCTGCGCGCTCGTGCCTGGCAAGTGGGCGGCGGCTGGACCGAGGCCGGCAACCTGCCTGCGGCGCCGGTGGGCGGCGCGCCGGCCACGCCGCCCGGGATCGAGGTGGTGCTGGAGCGGGCAGACGGCACGCGACTGCGCCGCGTGCTGGTGGTGGGAGGCTGAGCATGCCCGGGCGGACCTCCTTCCAGCCGCGAACGCGGCTTCGGCAGCGCGGCGCGGCAGTGCTGCTGGCCCTGTTCATCGCCACCCTGGCCACGCTGATCGTCACCGGTCTGTTTTACAGCCAGTTCGTCCTGCTGCGCACGATCGAGAACGAGCAACTCGCCGCCCAGAGCCGCCTGCTGCTGCGCGGCGCGCTGGACTGGAGCCGGGCCATCCTGCGCACCGATGCCGACAACTCGAGCTTCGACGCGCTCAGCGAGCCCTGGGCCCAGCCGCTCGCCGACATGCGTCTCGACGCCCTGGGCGAGACGGCCGCGCTGGCGGCGCGTGCGTCGATCTCGGGGAGCATCGAGGATGCGCAGGGCCGCTACAACCTGCGCAATCTGGTCAACGCCGGCCAGCCGGTGGAGCGCGAAGTCGAGGCCCTGCGTCGCCTCGTCGTGCTGCTCGACCTGCCGCCCGCGGTGGCCGACCTCGTCACTGCGCGCATGCTCGAGTCCGGAGTGCCCACGAGCACCGAGGCGACAGGCGAACGTCATCCGCTGCCCCCGCTGTTTCCGGGCGACCTGGCGGGGATCTCGGGCATCGACGCGGAGGCCGCGCGTCGCCTGGCGCCGTATCTGATCGTGCTCGACGAGCGCACGCCCCTGAACATCAACACCGCCCCGGCCGAGCTGATCGCCGCGCGCATCGAGGGCCTGAGCCTCGCCGAAGCGCGCGCCGTGGTGGCGCAGCGCGAGCGACTGGGTCACTTTCGCAATGTGGACGACTTCCGCAACTACCTGCGCGGCAACGCGCAACTCGTCGATGGCGATGTTGCAAGCTCGAGTCGCTTCTTCTTGGTGCGCGGTCAGGTTCGCCTTGACCGGGCCGTGACCCGCATGGAAGCTTTGCTCAAGCGCGGGCCGAACAACATCGCCAGCGTGCTTTGGCAAAGAGAACTCCTCTAGATGAGCAAGTCCCCGCCCTCACGTCTGCTCGTGCTGCTGCCGCCCGCCCGGCATGGCGGCCGCGACGCCCCGGACAGCGGCCTGCGCGTGCGCACCCTGGCGATCGCCGGCACGCGCGTCGACGCCGGCGAGGCGAGCCTTGCCGAACTGCCGCGCGGCGTGCGCCTTGAGCTCGTGTTCGACGCCGCCGACGTGCACCTCGCCACCCTCGAGGCGCCTCGGCTGTCGGACGCCAGGCTGCGGCTCGCCTTGCCCAGCCTGCTCGAGGACCGCCTGCTCGGCGATCCGGCCGACAGCCATCTGGCCTACGCCAGCGAACGCGAGGCCGACGGTCGCCTGCGCGTGGCGGCGGTCGACCGCGGCTGGCTCACCCGGGTGCTCGACGCGTGCGCCGCGGCCAACCTGACGCCCCGCTCGGCCTGGAGCGCGCTGCACTTGCTGCCGGTGCCTGCCGACGGGACGCTGGGCCTGCGGGTCAGTGCCGGCCACGGCCTGCTGCGCACCGGCACCACCGACGGGCTGAGCTTCGATCTGGCCGGCGACGCGGCCCTCCTGGGCCTGGCCTTGGCGCAGGCCCAGGCGCGGTGCGTTCGCGTCTACGGCGACCCCTTGGCGGCGGCTGCGCTCCCCTGGCCCGAGGCGGTCCAAGTGCAGGACGCGCACGCCGACCTCGACCTCGGCCACGGCGGCGAACCGATCAACCTGCTGCAGGGCGGGTTTGCCGGCGACGGGTGGCTCGCCCGTGCCAGCGGCGGACGGCTGCCGCGCCTGAGCCTGCGCGCGCTGCGCGCCCCGCTGGCGTGGGCGGGGGTCGCGGCCCTGGTGGCCATCGCCGGGCTGAACCTGAACTGGCTCAAGCTCGGCGCCGAGGCCAAGGCGCTGCGTGCCGAGCAGGCGGCGGCGTTTCGCAGCGCCTTCCCGCGGGAGACCACCCTGGTCGACCCCCTGGCCCAGACCCGACGGCAACTGGCCGAGCTGCGCGCGCGGGCCGGTCAGCCTTCGCCCGACGACTTCTCGGTGCTCAACGCACGCGCAGCGCAACTTCTGCTCGCCGCGCCAGTGGGCAGCCTCACCGGACTGCAGTACCGCGACGGCAGCCTCAAGCTCAGCTTCCGGCCCAATGCGCTCGACCCCGGACTGCAGAACACGCTGCGCGCCAACGCCGTGCAGCAGGGCCTGGACCTGCGCTTCGAGCCCGACGGCTCGGCGCGCCTGCGAGTGGCGGCCAACTGATGGAAGCGCTGCGCAACTTCTGGTCCCAGCGCGCCCCGCGCGAACGCGCCTGGCTCGCCGCCGGGGTTCTGGTCGTGGCCGCGGCCCTGGTGTACCTCGTGCTGATCGAGCCGGCCTGGCAGGGCACGCGCAAGCTCGAGCGCAGCCTGCCCGCGGCGCGCGCGCAAAACGCCGAGCTCACCGCCATGCTCGCCCAGGCGCGTGAACTGCGCGAGCGCCCGCAGAGTGCCCAGCTGGCCGGGGGCGACGTGCGCGCCGCCCTCGAGGCCTCGCTCAAGCGCGCCGGCCTCAAGCCCGCGCGTCTGGCCGTCGGCGCCGAGGGCGACCTGCAACTGGCCTTCGCCAAGGTCGACTACGCGACCTGGAGCCGCTGGCTGGCCGAGGCCGAGCGCGAGCACGGGCTGCGCGTGTTGGCGGTGAACGCGACGGCGGTTCAGCCGCCCGGTGCCGCCGACATCGAGCTCACTGTGCGCCCGCCGCGACGATGAAAGCCCGCCTCGCGGTCTACGGGCTGGCCGCCCTGGTCGGCGCGCTGGCGGTGCTCGCGATCTTTGCGCCCGCGCATTGGGCGGCAGGGCTGATCGAGCGGGCCAGCCAGGGCCACGTGCGCCTGGCCGACCCGCGAGGCACCTTGTGGTCGGGCTCGGGCGTGGTGCTGCTCGCGGCAGGCCGCGACACTGAAGCGCCTGCGGCGAGCCTGCCCGAGCGCCTGGCCTGGCAGGTCCGCCCGTTTGGCCTGCTGACCGGCACGCTGGACCTCGTGCTCACCCATCCCTCCGCGCTCAACCAGCCCTTGTCGGTGCGCGCGCCCCTGGCGGGCGGCCCTGTACGCCTGGGCGCGGCCACCCTGCGCCTGCCCGCCAGCCTGCTGGTGGGACTGGGTGCTCCCTTCAACACGGTACGTCCCGGCGGGCAGCTCCAGCTCACCTGGGACGGCCTGAACATCTCGCCCGGGCGGGTCGAAGGCCGCCTCGACGCCGAGTGGCGCGAGGCCACCAGCAGCCTCGCCCCGGTACGGCCTCTGGGCCACTACCGCCTGCAGTTCGAGGGCCTCACCCCCGGTGCGCGGGTACAACTGCGCACCTTGACGGGACCCCTCGAGCTGGTGGCGGATGGCACAATCGAAGCGAGTGGTCGCCTTCGCATGACGGGACGCGCACGGGCCATGCCGGGCACGGACGCAATAGTCAGGTCCCAGTTGTCGACCCTCATCTCGCTCCTTGGCCGTCCCGACGGTGACGGAGCACAACTGTCGTTCGGCGCCTAGCGTGACCCAGAAGAACGCCCTCATTTCCGGCCCCTTGACCGGCGCGCTGCGCGCCGCCGTCCTCGCCTGCCTGCTCGGCGGTGCGGTCACGGCCGGGTTCGCCCAGGCACCGGCGAGCAGCGCGGCGGGCACGGCCACCCCGGACCCGAACGCGGTGATGCTGAACTTCGTCAACGCCGACATCGACGCCGTGGTGCGCGCCATCGGCCAGTACACCAACCGCAGCTTCGTCGTGGATCCGCGCGTCAAGGGCACGATCACCCTGGTGAGCGAGCGCCCGGTCAGCCGCCAGCAGGCCTACGAGCAGTTGCTCGCGGCCCTGCGCCTGCAAGGCTTCACGATCGTCGCGGCGGGCGGCACCACCCGCGTGGTGCCCGAGGCCGACGCCAAGCTCCAGGGCGGTGCGGTCGTGCCGCCGCGTGCCACCGCGCCGAGCGGAGACCAGATCGTCACCCAGGTGTTCCGCCTGAACTACGAGTCCGCCACCAGCCTGCTGCCGGTGCTGCGCCCGCTGATCGCCCCCAACAACACGATCAGCGCCTACCCGGCCAACAACACCCTGGTGATCACCGACTACGCCGACAACCTGCGGCGCATCGCCCGCATCATCGAGGCGATCGACACGCCGGCGTCCGCCGAGGTCGAGATCGTGCCGGTCAGATACGGGCTGGCCTCCGAGATCGCCACCATCGTCAACCGGGTGATCGACGAGAGCTCGCGCGCGGCCGGCCAGGCCACCGACCCTGGCCAGCGCGTCTCGGTGCTGGCCGAGACCCGCACCAACAGCCTGATCATCCGCGCGCCCAGCGGGGCGCGCATGACGCTCGCACGCCAGCTGATCGCGCGGCTCGATCTGCCCGCCGCGACGCCGGGCAACATCAACGTCGTGCACCTGCGCAACGCCGAGGCGAGCAAGCTCGCGCCCCTGCTGCGCGCCATCATTGCCTCCGATCCCTCGTTCATGCCGCAGAGCCAGTCGGCGCCCGCGCTGTCACCCGGCGGCGTGACCGGGGGGCAAAGCGGCGGCGGCGGTCTGAGCACGGGCACCACGGCCATCGCCAACGCTCCGGCCGGGGGCGGCGGCGCGCAGGGCGGCGGCGGTGCGGCGAGCGGTCCGCTGGCGGGGATGATCCAGGCCGACACCGCGACCAACTCGCTCATCATCACCGCGCCCGAGCCGCTCTACCGCAACATCCGCTCGATCATCGACCGGCTGGACATGCGCCGCGCCCAGGTGGTGATCGAGTCGCTGATCGTCGAGATCGCGGCCGACAAGGCCACCGAGTTCGGCATCCAGTGGCAGAACTTGAGCGGGATCGACAACACCGGCACCTCGGTCATCGGCGGCACCAACTTTGGCGGCCCCGGAACCAACATCATCGGCGCCGCGACGAACATCGCCTTGCTGGGCACGGGCCTGAACATCGGCATCGTCAAGGGCAAGATCAACATCCCCGGCATCGGCGAGGTTCTCAATCTCGGCTTCCTGGCGCGTGCGCTCGAGCGCACCACCAACGCCAACATCCTGTCGACGCCGACCATCCAGACGCTCGACAACGAAGAGGCCAAGTTCCTGGTCGGCCAGAACATCCCGCTGATCACCGGCTCGTACTCGTCCACCGGCGGCGCCGGCGCAGTCAACCCGTTTCAGACCTTCGAACGCAGGGACATCGGCCTGCAACTCAAGGTGCGCCCGCAGGTCAGCGAGGGCGGCGTGGTGCGCCTGGCGATCTACCAGGAACTCTCGTCGATCCAGACCGCCCTGGCCGCGGCGCAGGGCGGCATCATCACCAGCAAGCGCAGCTTCGAGTCCACCGTGCTGGTCGAGGACGGCAACATCGTGGTGCTCGGCGGCCTGATCGAGGACCGCACCGAGGGGGGGCGCGAAGCCGTGCCCCTGCTGGGCGACATCCCGATCATCGGCAACCTGTTCCGCTACGACACGCGCACGCGCAAGAAGACCAACCTGCTCGTGTTCCTGCGCCCCTACGTGGTGCGCGACGAGGCGACCTCGTCCTCGCTGGCGCTCGATCGCTACGACTACATCCGCACCCAGTTGGGCGCGGCCCAGCCCGGCGAGAGCATCATCTTCCGCGACATGCAGTCCTCGCAGCTGCCCGAGCGCCCGCCAGTGCCGCCCACCATGCGGGCCGCCACCCCCGCGACCGTGGACCTGGCGCAGCCCGGCAAGCGCGTGTTCCAGGTCTACACGGGCAGCGACATCCCGGCGGCGCGCACCCTGGCCCGCCAGCTGGTGGCTGCCGGCTACGAAGCCTGGTGGGAATCGGTGCGCGGCACCGACGGCCAGGAGGTGGTGCGGGTGCGGGTGATGACCGACGCGGCCCAGGCCGATGCCGTGGCCGCGCAACTCGGCGCGCGCGGGCTGCAGGCCGCGCCCGTCACGCCCTAGGGCGCGCCGCAGCGCGCCCGCGTCCCGCGCACCATGACTCGACTCCCCGACGTCAGCCGCCTCGTGCCTTATGCCTGGGCGCGCGACAACGCCGTGCTGCTCGTGCCCGTGTCCGAGCGCGAGGCCGAGGCCTGGATCAGTCCGGCCACGCCGCTGGCGGCCGTGCAGGAGGTGATGCGCGTCTTTCCGGGCGAGGTGCGCCCGGTGGTCAAGCCCGCGGCGGAACTCACCGAGGCAATCGCCCGCCGGTACGCCCAGGCCGAGGGCTCGGCGCAGCAGATCGTGGGCTCGATCGAGGGCGAACTCGACCTCGACCGCATGATGCAGGAGGTGCCCGACGTCGAGGACCTGCTCGAGACCGAGGACGACGCGCCCATCATCCGCATGATCAACGCGCTGCTCACCCAGGCGGCGCGCGACGGTGCGAGCGACATCCACATCGAGCCCTTCGAGGTCACCTCGCTGGTGCGCTTTCGCGTCGACGGAACCCTGCGCGACGTGGTGCGGCCCAAGCGCGCCCTGCACGCCGCGCTGGTGTCGCGCATCAAGATCATGGCGCAGCTGGACATCGCCGAGAAGCGCCTGCCGCAGGACGGCCGCATCACCCTTCGGGTGGGCGGGCGCGCGGTCGACGTGCGCGTCTCGACCCTGCCCACCGGACACGGCGAGCGCGTGGTGCTGCGCCTGCTCGAGAAGGACCTGTCGCGCCTTGACCTGGCCAATCTCGGCATGGGGGCGGCCACCATGGCGAGCTTCGACCGCCTGATCCACGCGCCGCACGGCATCATCCTGGTCACCGGCCCCACCGGCTCGGGCAAGAGCACCACGCTCTACGCCGCGATCCGCCGCCTCGACAGCAAGCACAGCAACATCATGACGGTGGAAGACCCGATCGAGTACGACATCGAGGGCATCGGGCAGACCCAGGTCAACGCCAAGATCGACATGAGCTTCTCCAAGGCCCTGCGCGCCATCCTGCGCCAGGATCCGGACGTCGTGATGATCGGCGAGATCCGCGACCTCGAGACCGCGCAGATCGCGGTGCAGGCCTCGCTCACCGGCCACCTGGTGCTCGCCACCGTGCACACCAACGACGCGGCGAGCACCGTGACGCGCCTGGTCGACATGGGCGTCGAGCCCTTCCTGCTGTCTTCGTCGCTGCTGGGGGTGCTGGCGCAGCGCCTGGTGCGCAAGCTGTGCACGCACTGCAAGCGCCAGGACGCCACCGGGCACTGGCACGCGGTGGGCTGCCCGCGCTGCAGCCAGACCGGCTACCTGGGGCGTACCGGCGTGTACGAACTGCTGACCATCGACGATTCGATGCGCAGCCTGATCCACAACGGCGCCAACGACACCGATATCCGCCGCACCGCGGAGCGCGCCGGCATGGTGCCGATGCGCACCGACGCCCACCGCTGGGTCGGTGCCGGGGTCACCACGCAGGAGGAGATCCTGCGCGTGACCCGCGAATGAGCGCTCGCCCGAGGCTGCGCGCAGCGCGATGACCGCATTCCGCTACACCGCCGCCGAGCCCAGCGGCAAGGAGCAGGCGGGCGTGCTCGAGGCCGACACGGCCCGCGCGGCGCGCCAGGCGCTGCGTGCACGAGGCCTCACTCCGCTCGCGCTCGAGCCCGTGGTGAGCGAGGCGCGCAGCCGCGCCGGCCTGGGCTTCGCGCAGGGTCTGTCGCAGACCGAGCTCGCGGTGCTCACCCGGCAGCTGGCCTCGCTGCTCGGCGCCCAGTTGCCGGTGGCCGAGGCGCTGACCGTGCTGGTCGAACAGAGCGACAAGACCAGCCTGCGCGAGCTGATGGCCGCGGTGCGCACCGAGGTCCTGGGCGGTGCCTCGCTGTCGGCCGCGCTGGCGCGCCACCCGCGCCAGTTCCCCGAGATCTACCGCGCGCTGATCGCCGCGGGCGAGGAATCGGGCCGGCTCGGCACCGTGCTCGCGAGCCTGGCCGACTACATCGAGGAACGCGCCCGGCTGCAGCAGAAGATCACGCTCGCCTTCGTCTACCCGGCCATCGTCACCCTGGTCGCCCTCGGCGTGGTGGTGGGCCTGCTCACCTACGTCGTGCCGCAGGTGGTGCAGGTCTTCGCCAATACGCGCCAGCAGCTGCCCTTCCTGACCACGGCGCTGATCGCGCTGTCGGAGTTCGTGCGCCACTGGGGCTGGCTGGTGCTGCTGCTGGCGGGTCTGGCGGCCTTCGCGACGTGGCGCGCGCTCAGGCAGCCCGCGGTGCGTCTGGCCTGGGACCGGCGCCTGCTCACCCTGCCGGTGGTCGGCGTGCTCAGCCGCACGCTCAACACCGCGCGCTTCGCCTCGACCCTGTCGATCCTGGTGGGCGCCGGCGTGCCCATGCTGCGCGCGCTGCAGGCCGCGGGCGAGACCGTGGGCAACCAGGCGATGCGCGCCCGCGTGGCCGATGCCACGGGCCGGGTGCGCGAGGGCTATTCGCTGGCGCGGGCGCTCAAGGCCGACGACAAGGAGGGCCGGCCCGGCCACGTGAGGCTCTTCCCGCCGGTCCTGGTGCACATGATCGCCTCGGGCGAGGCCACCGGCCGCCTGCCCGACATGCTGGCGCGCGCCGCCGACATCCACTCGCGCGAGGCCGAGCGTCGCGCGCTGTTCTTCACTTCGCTGCTCGAGCCGGCGCTGATCCTCGCGATGGGGCTGATCGTGATGCTCATCGTGCTGGCCGTGCTGCTGCCGATCATCGAGATCAACCAGCTCGTGCGCTGAGTTGGCGCGGCCCCCGCGCGCTCACACGAAGTGGCGCGCCACCTGGTAGAAGACGAAGCACAGCGTCCAGGCCGCGGCGAGCGGCCACACCGCCGCCAGCGCCGTGAACGACAGGCTGCGCGACTCGCGCCGGATGGCGGCGAGGCTCGCCACGCAGGGCGTGTAGATCAGGATGAAGAGCATGAAGCTCGCCGCCTGGGCCCAGGTGAGCGACTGCGCCAGCGCCGGGCCCAGGCCCGCCTCGTTGGTGCCGAAGATCACCGCCAGGCCGCCCAGCACGACCTCCTTGGCCACCACGCCGAAGATCAGCGCCACCGAGAGCGTGGAGTCGATTCCGATCGGCGCCAGTGCCGGCGCCACGAGGCGCGCCAGCTGGCCGGCCAGCGTGTCGGGGCCGGCGGGGGCGGCGTCGAAGGGCAGGTGCGTGAGCAGCCAGACGATCAGCACGCCCGCCAGCACGAATCCCGCCGCGCCCGACAGGAAGCTCGCGGTCGCCGTCCAGGCCTGGTGCGCCAGGGCCCTCAGGGTGGGCACGCGGTAGGGCGGGAACTCGAGCAGCAGCGGCTCGGTTTCGCCGTGGCGCCGCTTCCACACGGCGGCCGAGGCGAAGGCCACCAGAAAGCTCACCGTGTAGAGCGCCATCATTACCAGAGGCGCCACGCGCGGCGTGAAGAACACCGCGGTGATGAACACCAGCACCTGCAGGCGCGCCGAGCACAGCGAGAACGGGATGATGAGCATCGCCAGCAGCCGCTGCGGGCGCGAGCGCATCACGCGCGTGCCCAGCAGGGCGGGCACGTTGCAGCCCAGACCCATCAATTGCATCGCGAAGGCCCGCCCGTCCAGGCCCAGCCGGGCCATGAAGCGATCGGTCAGCACCGCCACGCGCACCATGTAGCCACTGTCCTCGACCACCGCCATGAGCACGAAGAACACCAGGATGATGGGCAGGAAGCTCGCCACCGTGCCCACGCCATCGACCAGGCCCTCGAGCACGAAGCTCGCCGCGGGGGCCGGCCAGTCCGCCACCGCGGGCGCGATCCAGTGCGTCTTGGCGGCGCCGATCAGCGCATCCATGCCGTCCTGCAGCGGCACCCCGATGCCATAGACCAGCTGGAAGAGCAGCCACATCAGGGCAAAGAACAGGGGCAGCCCCAGCCAGGGATGGAGCAGCCAGGCGTCGAGCCGATCGGTCAGGCGCCGCGGCATCAGGTGCGGCACATCCAGAGCCCGCTCGACAAGGCGGCCGACCTCGGCCTCGAAGGCGGCACTGCCGATCGGGGCTGCGACCATCGCGTCGGCGACTTGCGGCGGGCTGCTTCGCGCGACGTTTGCCAGAGCCCGCTTCAGTTCGGCCAGCCCGGTGCCGTTGCGCGCCGAGGTCAGCAGCACGGGTGCTCCCAACTCCTCGGCCAGGGCGGCGGTATCGATGCGCACGCCCAGGCGCTGCGCCTCGTCGGCCATGTTCAGCGCCACCACCATCGGCCGGCCCAGTGCTCGAGCCTGCAGCAGCAGTGGCAGTTGGCGTTCGATTTCGGCGGCCGCGATCACGACCAGGAGTGCGGACAGCGGCTCGCGTTCAAGAAAGTCGCGGGTGACGCGCTCGTCCTCCCCCGTGCCCAGCAGCGAATACAGACCCGGCAGGTCGACCAGTTCGACCATGCGCGCGCCCAGAAGCACGCGTGCGCTGGCCAGTTCGACCGTCATGCCCGGCCAGTTGCCGGTGCGGGCCGACACGCCAGACAGGCGGGCGAACAAGGTGGACTTGCCGGTGTTGGGCATCCCCAGCAGCGCGATGCGAGCACCTGCTGACTTGCCGGGCCGCGCTGGCGGGCGCTCGCGCTCGGGGCAGTGAGCGGGGCTCACGCCGGCTCCAGCGGCTCGACCAAGATTTTTGCGGCCTCGGCCGAGCGCATCACGAACTCGGTGCGGCCGATCCGCAGCTTGAGCGGACCGCGGCGACCAAGGCGCTGGATCAACTGCACCCGACAACCCGGCAGCAAGCCGAGCCCAGCCAAGCGCTCGCGCCAGGCCGGCTCGCAGTCCAGCTGGGTGACCCGCGCCGATGAGCCGAGGGTCAGGGAGTCAAGAGTCACGCTGCGCTCAAATGAAAATAATTCTCATTTGAGAAACTACGCCCTCGGTCCCGCACTGGCAAGGGCAGTCCGCTCCGGCACTGATCTGGCTCAAGCGCGCAGAGGTGCCAACGGAGCCGGGCCCGGCCCGGTCGGGAGTTCGCGCCGCCGCGCCGGCTCTTGCCGCAGGCCCAGGCTCGCCGGCCCGCGACTAGGCCGCGATCGACGCGATCGGCCCGGCGCTCTGCCCGTTCGGTCGCGGGCGCGCCGGCCCTCAGGCCGCCGCGTCGATCAGGCCGCGCTTGGCCAGCAGCGGCTCGACCGCCGCGTCGCGGCCGCGAAAGGCACGGTAGGCCGCGCCCGGTTCCACCGAGTTTCCGCTGGCGTAGATGTGCCGGTGCAGCCGCGCGGCGGTCGCCGCGTCGAAAGGATCCCCGGCCTCGGCAAAGGCCTGGTAGCCGTCGGCGTCGAGCACCTCGGCCCACAGGTAGACGTAGTAGCCCGCGGCGTAGGCGTCGCTGGAAAACAGATGCTGGAAGTGCGGCAGGCGATGGCGCAGCACGATCTCGGGGGGCATGCCCAGCCGGGCAAGCTCCTCGCGCTCGAAGGCGGCGAGGTCGGCCGGCACCGGGTCGGCGGCGTGCAGGGCCATGTCGACCAGCGCGCAGGCGGTGTACTCCACCGTCTCGAAGCCCTGGTTGAAGCGGCGTGCGCGGGCGAGCTTGTCGAGCAGCGCGTCGGGGATCGCCGCGCCCGTCTGGTGGTGGCGCGCGAAGCGCTTGAGCACCGCCGGCTCCATCGCCCAGTGCTCGAATATCTGGCTGGGCAGTTCCACGAAGTCACGCAGCACCTGGGTGCCGCCCAGGCGCTCGTACTCGACGCTGCTGAGCATGCCGTGCAGGCCGTGGCCGAACTCGTGGAACAGGGTGCGCACGTCGTCCACCGAGAGCAGCGTCGGAGCGCCGCGCGCGAAGTTGTTGTTGTTGAGCACCAGCGGGATCACGCCGCGCGACTGCCCGCGCAGCACGCTCATCCACGCGCCGCCGCGCTTGGTGGGTCGCGCATAGTTGTCCTGCTGGAAGATCGCCACCAGCCGGCCCGCGCGGTCGTGAACCTCGTACGACACGACGTCGGGATGGTAAGCAGGCAGATCGTCGCGCCGCGTGAAGGCCAGGCCAAAGAGCCGCTGCGCGCAGTCGAACGCCGCGGCCACCATGTTCTCGAGCGCGAAGTAGGGTTTGAGCTCGGCGTCGTCGAGCGCATAGCGCGACTGACGCAGCTTCTCGGCGTAGTAGCGCCAGTCCCAGGCCGCGATGCGGATGCCGTCGCCGCGCGCGTCGGCCAGCGCCTGCAGGGCGTCGCGCTCAGCCTGCGCCTTGGCGCGCGCCGCGGGCCATACGCGCTCGAGCAGTTCGGCCACCGCGGCCGGGGTGCGCGCCATGCGGTCCACCAGGGCGTAGTCGGCGAAGTTCGCGTAGCCGTGCAGGCGTGCAAGCTCGGCCCGCAGGGCGAGGATCTCGCGCATCGCCGCGTGGTTGTCGCGGCCGGGCTCGAGCTCGCCGCGTCGGGTCCAGGCGGTGAAGGCCAGCTCGCGCAGATCGCGCCGCTCGCTGTAGGTCAGGAAGGGCACGACCAGCGAGCGCGACAGCGTGATCACCCAGGCGTCGGGCGCGCCGCGCGCCTGCCCGGCCGCCCGCGCCGCGCTCCTGAGCGATTCGGGCAGACCGGCCAGGTCGGCCTCGGTGCGCAGCACCAGCTTCCACTCCGACTCGTCGCCCAGCACGTTCTGCGAGAACGCCGTCTGCAGGCTCGCCAGACGCTCGGCGATGGCGGCCACGCGCGCACGCGCAGCGGGCGCCAGCCGCGCTCCGGCGCGCACGAAGTCAAGGTGGATGCGCTCGGTCAGGCGCGCCTGCTCCGGCGTGAGGCCAAGCGCGTGGCGACGCTCGTGCACCGCGTCGATGCGGGCGAATACCCCGCCGTGCAGATAGATCGCCGCGTCGTGCGCGGCCAGCCGGGGGGCGAACTCGCGCTCCACCGCCTGCAGCTCGGGCGAGGTGGCCGAAGAGCAGAGATTCCCGAACACGCGCTCGATGCGCTTGTAGGTGGCGCCGGCCGCGTCGAAGGCGGCGACGGTGTTGGCGAAGTCGGCAGGCTCGGGGCGCGCGGCGATCGCCTCGACCTCGGCACGATGTTCCGCCAGGGCCTGCTCGAAGGCGGCGGGAAAGTGCCCAGGACGGATCGCGTCGAACGGCGGCAGCCCGTGGGGCGTGTCCCACTCGGCGAGCAAGGGGTTGGCGGGGGCGTGGTCGAGGGGCATGGGCAGAGAGGCACGGACACGAGCGGAGCGCGAGTCTAGCGCCCACCGGCGCTGCCTGCGGCCGCCTCTGGCTACACTGCGAGCGTCCATCCGCCCAGGCCTCTTGGCCCCTACTGCGCCCCTGCCCGTGCTCGGCATCGAACTCGAAATCAATTGGACCTTCGGCAGCCTCTTTCTGGTGGGCCTCCAATTCGTTCTGATTGCCGGCGTGACCCTGCGCGTGATCCTGACGCGGCACCCCCCGGGCAGTTCCTTCGCGTGGATCCTGCTCACGGTCGTGGTGCCCTTCTTCGGCTTCCTGCTCTATCTGATGATGGGCGAGCGCCCCATCGGCCGCCTGCGTGCCCGCCGCATGCGCGAGGCCCTGGCGCGCTGGCCCGCGCTGCCGGCCGGCGACGCGGGCGCCTCGTTTCCGGCCATCGCACCCGCCGAGACGCTCGCAGCGGCCGACCAGCCGATCGCGCGCCTGGCCACGCGCCTGGGCGGGCTGCCGCTCAACGGCGGCTCGCGCCTCGAACTGGCGAGCAACACCACGGCCATCCTGCAGCGCATCGCCGCGGATCTGGCGGCGGCCCAGTCGCGCGTCGAGATGGCCTTCTACATCTGGCACGCCGGCGGCCTGGCTGACGAGGTGGCGCGAGCGCTGATGGCCGCCGCGCAGCGCGGGGTGCAGTGCCAGTTGCTGCTCGATGCCGTGGGCAGCAAGGAATTCCTCGACTCGCACTGGCACGCCGAGTTGCGCCAGGCCGGCGTGCAGGTCGCCCAGGCGATGCGCGTGCGTCTGTGGGAGATGCCCTTCGTGCGCGCCGACCTGCGCCTGCACCGCAAGATCGTGGTGATCGACGGCGTGCTCGCCTACACGGGCAGCATGAACCTGGTGGACCCGCGCTACTTCAAGCAGGACGCCGGCGTGGGCGAGTGGATCGACGCCATGGCCCGCATCGAAGGGCCGGCCGTGGCGTCACTCGAGGCGGTGTTCCGCTACGACTGGACCTTGCATTCGAGCCGCCCCGCGCTGCCGCCCTCGGCCACCCAGGCCCCGGCGCGCACCTCGGTACAGGGCGACGCGCGTGTGGTGGTGGTGCCTTCGGGGCCGGCCTCGATCCTCGACGCCAATCGGCGCCTGATCATCGAGGCGATCAACCGCGCGCGCCGCCGCATCCTGCTGACCACTCCCTACTTCGTGCCGGGCGAACCGCTCGCCATCGCCCTGCAGAACGCGGCACTGCGCGGCGTCGAAGTGCGGCTTCTCGTGCCCAGGCGCAACGACTCGCGTCTGGTGAAGTACGCCAGCCGGCGCTACTTCGACGACCTGCTGACCACCGGCGTGAAGGTGCTGCTCTACGGCGGCGGACTGCTGCACACCAAGAGCATCACGGTCGACGACGAGTTCGCGCTCTTCGGCACGGTGAATCTCGATCAGCGCAGCATGCACCTGAACTTCGAACTCATGCTGCTGGTGTTCGACGCGCGATTCACCGGCGAACTGGTGGGCCTGCAGGAGTCCTACGAGCGCGACGCCACGCCGCTCGAGCGCGACCGCTGGCGCCAGCGCCCCCTGCGCGAACGGCTCAAGGAAGGGGCGTG
>DAOTEJ010000009.1:25508-41023 GCA_035454085.1 Burkholderiaceae bacterium
AGCGCGACCGCTGGCGCCAGCGCCCCCTGCGCGAACGGCTCAAGGAAGGGGCGTGCTACCTGGTGTCGCCGCTGCTCTGAGCGCGGGCCCGGCGGCGGCCGGCCGCGGCGCTCAGCCGCCGGAGTCGATTGAGGCGCTCAGTCCCGTGGGCGCGGTGGCGCGATGAATTCGATGTCGCTCACGTCCTGCGCGTGACGCGCAGCGGGGCGACGCGCGGCACCGCCCGACGGGCGGACGTGGTCCTGCCCCGGCGGCTTCACACCCAGGCGCCACAGCCAGCGTGCAAGCGCGATCAGCATCGCTCCGGCCAGCGCCAGCAGCAGGGCCAGGCCCGCCAGCGGTAGCACGACCAGCACCAGGCCGGCGAGCACCAGCAGCACCGCCAGGCCTGCGGCAAAGCGCGCCAGGGGACTGCGAGGCAGGGCGGAGTTCATGACGAAGACGCGCATCAGGATTTCCCTTGTGGCCGAAGACGGCCCGCGGGCACGATCTTCTCAGGAGCGGCGCTCGCCGCACTATCGGGATTGGCCCGCGTCCGATGCCTTGCGGCGCAGATTGAGGTGCGCCGGGGTGCATGCTAGCCTCGCGTCCGCTCGCCATCCTGCAGCCGGCCCGCGCCCACAAGGTGCCGCGCCGACGCCGGAGCCGCCCCACCATCCGCCGGCTCCGCCCCACGAAGACACGATCTTTCCTGAAGGCCCGCCATGAACGCGCCCCTGCCTGAATCCGTCCGCCGTGCGCTGACGGAAGTCACCCTCGAAGACAAGTGGACGCTGGAGCGCGGCCGCGCCTACATGAGCGGCACGCAGGCCCTGATCCGGCTGATGATGCTCCAGCGCGAGCGCGACCTGGCGGCGGGCCTCAACACCGCCGGCTTCCTTACCGGCTACCGCGGCAGCCCGCTGGGCTCGGTGGACCAGACCGCCCAGCGCGCGCGCAAGCACCTGGCCTCGAGCCACATCACCTTCACGCCCGGCGTGAATGAAGATCTCGCCGCCACCAGCGTGTGGGGCACACAGCAGGTCAACATGTACGCCGGTGCGAAGTACGACGGCGTGTTTGCCATGTGGTACGGCAAGGGTCCCGGCGTGGACCGCTGCGGCGACGTGTTCAAGCACGCCAACGCCGCGGGCACGAGCCGCCACGGCGGCGTGCTCGTGGTGGCGGGTGACGATCACGCCGCCAAGAGCTCGACCCTGCCGCACCAGAGCGACCACATCCTCAAGGCCTGCCTGATTCCGCTGCTGTATCCGGCCACGGTGCAGGAGTACCTGGACCTCGGCCTGCACGGCTACGCCATGAGCCGCTGGGCCGGCGTGTGGGTGGGCATGAAGACGGTGACCGAGGTGGTCGAGGCCTCGGCCAGCGTGATCGTCGATCCCGGGCGGGTGCAGATCACAATTCCCCAGGACTTCGTGCTGCCGCCCGACGGACTCAATATCCGCTGGCCCGACACGCCGTTGGCGCAGGAGGCGCGCCTGCTCGACTACAAGCTCTACGCCGCGCTCGCCTATGCGCGTGCCAACAAGCTCAACTACACGGCGATCGACGCGCCCAACGCGCGCTTCGGCATCGTGGCCAGCGGCAAGGCCTACCTCGACACCCGCCAGGCGCTCGCCGACCTGGGCCTGGACGAGGCCGCCTGCCGCCGGCTCGGCATCAAGCTGTTCAAGGTCGGCATGGTGTGGCCGCTCGAGGCGCAGGGCATCTCGGAGTTCTGCGAAGGACTCGAGGAAGTGCTGGTGGTCGAGGAGAAGCGCCAGATCGTCGAGTATCAGTTGAAGGAGGAACTCTTCAACTGGGTGGGCCGCGGCAAGAAGGTGCCGCGGGTGATCGGCAAGTTCGACGAGAAGGACGGCGGCGAGTGGGCCGTGCCCCAGGGCAACTGGATCCTGCCCGCGCACTACGAGTTCAGCCCCGCGCTGATCGCCAAGGCCATCGCCACCCGCATCGGCAGGCTCGAACTGCCCAGCGAGGTGCGCGCCCGCATGGCCGCGCGCCTGGCAGTGATCGAGGCCAAGGAGAAGGCGCTCGCCCGGCCGCGCCTGGTCGTGGAGCGCAAGCCTTTCTACTGCTCGGGCTGCCCGCACAACACCAGCACCGTGGTGCCCGAAGGATCGCGCGCCGTGGCGGGGATCGGCTGCCACTACATGGTGGTGTGGCAGGACCGGCGTACCGAAACCTTCACGCAGATGGGCGGCGAGGGGGTGCCCTGGATCGGCCAGGCGCCCTTCACCAACGAAAAGCACATCTTCGCCAACCTGGGCGACGGCACGTATTTCCACTCGGGCTACCTCGCCGTGCGCGCCGCCGTGGCGGCCAAGGTGCCCATCACCTACAAGATCCTGTTCAACGACGCCGTGGCCATGACCGGCGGCCAGACGGTCGACGGCCAGCTCACCGTGCCGCAGATCACGCAGCAGATGGCGGCCGAGGGCGTGCAGAAAATCGTCATCGTCACCGACGAGCCGGAGAAGTACGACGCGCGCAGCGAGCTCGACCACAGCGCGGTCAACGCCAAGGGTGCGACCGGCCGCGCCTGGGAACTGGCGCCCGGGGTGCCGGTGTATCACCGCGATGATCTCGACCGCGTGCAGCGCGAGCTGCGCGAGTACCCCGGCGTGTCGGTGCTGATCTACGACCAGACCTGCGCCAGCGAGAAGCGCCGCCGCCGCAAGCAGAACAAGCCCGACAAGATCGTCTTCCCCGATCCGCCGCGCCGCACCGTGATCAACGAGGCGGTGTGCGAGGGCTGCGGCGACTGCGGCGAGCAAAGCAACTGCCTGTCGATCGAGCCGCTCGAGACCGAGTTCGGCCGCAAGCGGCGCATCAATCAGTCGAGCTGCAACAAGGACTTCTCGTGCCTCAAGGGCCACTGCCCGAGCTTCGTCACGCTCGAGGGCGCGCGCCCGCGCAAGGGCAAGGCCGCGGGCGGCGAACTGCCGCGCCTGCCCGAGCCCGAACTGCCCGCGCTGCCCACGGGCCGTAACTGGGGCACGGTGATCACCGGCGTGGGCGGCACCGGCGTGGTGACCATCGGACAGCTGCTGGGCATGGCGGCGCACCTCGAGGGCCGCGGCCTGTCGGTGCTCGACATGGCGGGCCTGGCGCAGAAGGGCGGCGCGGTGTTCAGCCACGTGCAGATCGCGCCGCGCGCCGAGGACCTCTACGCCACCCGCATCGCCATGGGCGAGGCCGATCTCGTCCTGGGCTGCGACCTCATCACCACCACCAGCAGCGAAGCGCTCTCGAAGATCCAGCCCGGTCGCACGCGCGCGGTGATCAACACCGCCGAAAGCCCCACGTCGGACTTCGTCAAGAACCCGGACTGGCAGTTCGGCGCCAGTGCGCAGATCCAGCAGGTGCGCGAGGCCGTGGGCAACGAGGCCGAGTGCGCCTTGCTCGACGCCTCGGGCCTCGCCACGGCGCTGATGGGCGACGCGATCTACACCAATCCCTTCGTGCTGGGCTACGCCTGGCAACGTGGCTGGATTCCGCTGCGCCACGAGTCGCTCGCCCGGGCCATCGAACTCAACGGCGTGGCCATCGAGGCCAACCAGCGCGCCTTCGAGTGGGGCCGCGCCGCGGCGCACGACCTGGAAGCCGTGCGTCGCGCGGCCTTCCCCGGCCAGACGGTGATCGAGCTCAAGCGCCCGGCCTCGACGCTGGCCGAGCTCATCGCGCGCCGCGTGGAGTTCCTCACCGCCTACCAGGACGCCGCCTACGCGCAGCGCTACGCCAAGCTCGTGGAGCGCGTGCGCCAGGTCGAGTCCGACCGGCTGCAGTCCACGCGGCTGGCCGAGACCGTCGCGCGCTACCTCTTCAAGCTCATGGCCTACAAGGACGAGTACGAGGTCGCGCGCCTGCACAGCGATCCGGCCTTCCACGCGCGCCTGGCCGAGCAGTTCGAAGGACTCGACGGCAAGCCCTTCGTGCTCAACTACCACATGGCCCCGCCCCTGATCGCGCCGCGCGACCCGGTGACCGGGCACCTGCGCAAGCGCAGCTTCGGGCCGTGGATGGGCACGGCGCTGGCTTGGCTGGCCAGGCTCAAGTTCCTGCGCGGTTCCGCGCTCGATCCCTTCGGCCGCACCGAGGAACGCCGCACCGAGCGCGCGCTGATCGGCCAGTACGAGGTCATGATCGACGAGCTGCTGGGCAAGCTCGCCGCCGACAACCACGCGCTGGCGCTCGAGATTGCCGCGGTGCCCGAGCACATCCGCGGCTACGGCCACATCAAGCACGCCAGCCTCGAAGCGGCCCGCGCGCAGTGGCAGGGCCTGCTCGCGCGCTGGCGCGGCGCGGGCGCGGCGCAGGTGATCGCGATCGGCTCGCGCGCGGCCTGAGCCCGACACCACAATCCTCCACCCCAGGCAAGGCCCGGCGCACTCGCGCCGGGTCACTGCGGCGCGCCAGCCGCGGTGCCCGCACGCGACTTGCGGTTTTGATGGCGCGCGCCGCGCCAGTGCTCTAGCGTCGCCACGGTTCTTGACTCGGGGGAGGTGGGCCATGACGTGCTCAAGCGAGGCGGA
The DNA here is from genome assembly GCA_035454085.1 of Burkholderiaceae bacterium. Lineage (GTDB taxonomy): Bacteria > Pseudomonadota > Gammaproteobacteria > Burkholderiales > Burkholderiaceae_F > DAOTEJ01. Next base: position 30,041 of record DAOTEJ010000009.1, read on the forward strand.
GCAGGCACAGGTGCAGGCAGCGTTCCTGGTGCGCCTGGCCCAGGAGGCCAGGCTGGTGCGCTTTGCACTCGAGTCCGACGATCTGCCCGCACGCGAGCTCGCGCAGGACTTCGAGCTTGCGCTCGAGCTGGCGGTCGATGCCGACGACGAGGCCGCTCAAGGCAGCGCGCAGGCGGCGCTCGCGAAAGTGCTGGAACAGGCGCGCGCGCGCGGCCTCGCGGTCAGCGCGGGCCTCAGCGACATGCAGGTCGAGGGCGTGCTGGGTGCGCAAAGGCTGCGCGTGCTCACCGCCGTGATGGCGCCCTACGCGGCGCGCAACGCAGCCTGAGCCGGCCGGCCGACCCTGCGCTTCACCGTCCCCCGGAACTTGCTGCGCGGCGCCGGCCGAGCACGCCGGTGGCGAGCGCCGTGCCCAGCAGCACGATCGCCCCGCCCAACGCCATGCCGGGGCTCAGTCCCTCGCCCAGAAAGATCGCTCCCCACACCAGCGCAAAGAGCGGGATGAGGAAGGTCACGCTCACCGCCCCGGTGGGACCGACGCGCTGGATCAGCCGGAAGTACAGGACGTAGGCCAGTGCCGTGCAAAACACGCCCAGCGCGAGCACGGCGAGCCAATCGCGCAGGCCGGGCGTCGCGGCGGGCCAGGTCCACAGCGCCAGTGGCGCGAGCAGGACGGCCGAGCCGACCTGACTGCCGGCGGCGGCCGCCAGAGGCGGCACGCCGCCCAGGTGGTGCCGCGTGTAGTTGGCCGCGTAGCCATAGCACAGGGTGGCGAGCAGACCCGCACCCGCCGCCAGGAGCGCGGCGTGCGTGTCGCCGCGCAGCCCCACGCGGTCGCCCACCAGCACGCCCACGCCCACCAGACCCAGCAGCAGTCCGAGCACGCGGCCGCGGGCGATGCGCTCGCCAAGCCACAGCCAGGCCAGCAGCGCCGTCCACATCGGCGCAGTGGCGTTGAGCAGCGCCGCGAAGCCGGCGGTCAGGCTCAGGGTCGCGTAGGCGAACAGCACGAAGGGCACGGCCGAGTTGGCCACGCCCATCCACGCGATGGCTCCTGCACGGCGCCGAAGTTCGGGCCCGTGGCCGGCCGCCAGCGCCAGGGGCATGAGCAGCACCGCAGCAAGGCCAACGCGCAGGGCGATCAGCGCTACCGGCCCGAAGGCCGGAGTGGCCACGCGCATGAACAGGAAGGACGCGCCCCAGAGCGCGCCCAGCAGCGCCAGGTCGGTCAGATCGCGAGTCTTCATGACGCCATTGTGAACAGCGCCTGCGCCCGGGCCACCCGATTCTTGCGCCGCGCGCAGCGCGCTTCGCCGCTGCACCCGAGCCGGTGCCGCGAGCGGCGCGGGCTGCCGTATCCTTGGCCCTCCTTGCACTCGCAGCATCGAGGCCCGCATGAGCTCCCGCGTTTTCGTCGACGGCCAGGAAGGCACCACCGGCCTGCGCATCCACGAAGTGCTTGCCGCACGCAGCGACATCGAGCTGCTGCAAATCGACCCCGCGCAACGCAAGGACCCGGCGGCGCGCGCGCGACTGATCAACGCCGCCGACGTGGTGTTCCTGTGCCTGCCCGACGCCGCCGCGCGCGAGTCGGTGGCCCTGGTCACCAACCCCGCGACCTGCGTGATCGACGCGAGCACCGCGCATCGCACCGAGCCGGGCTGGGCCTTCGGACTGCCCGAGCTCGCGCCGGACCAGCGCGCCCGGCTGCGCGCCGCCAAGCGCATCGCCAATCCCGGCTGCCACGCCAGCGCCTTCATCCTCTTGCTGCGCCCACTGGTCGATGCCGGGCTCGTGCCCCCGGCCGCGGCGCTGACCGCCACCTCGATCACCGGCTACTCGGGCGGCGGCAAGAAGATGATTGCGCAGTACGAGGCGGGCGGCGACGCGCGGCTCGAATCGCCGCGCCCCTACGCGCTCACGCTCGCGCACAAGCACCTGCCCGAGATGGTGGCGCACACCGGCCTGACACGCGCCCCGGTGTTCATGCCGGTCGTGGCGGACTTCTACAAGGGCCTGGCGGTGATGGTTCCGTTGCGGCTGGATCAGCTGGCCCAAGGCAGCACCGGCGCGCGCCTGCACGCGGCGCTCGCCGAACGCTACGCAGGCGAGCGCTATGTGCGCGTCATGCCGCTGGCCGACCCCGCCACGCTCGAGGCCGGATTCTTCGACGTGCAAGGCGCCAACGACAGCAACCGGGCCGATCTGTTCGTGTTCGCCAACGAGGAGCAGGCGGTGCTCATCGCCCGGCTCGACAACCTGGGCAAGGGGGCGAGCGGCGCCGCCGTGCAAAGCATGAACGTGCACCTTGGGGTCGACGAAGCACTAGGCCTGCCGGCCTGAGTCTCAGGCCCGGCGCACCCGGTGCGCCCGGCCCCGCAGCCCGCGGGTCGGCGATGCGACGGTCGGGGACAGCGGACGGGGGCAGCCACGCCGCGAGCGCGGCACTCAACCGCCCCCGCCAGGTGGCGGGTTCGTGGCGTCGTTCACCGTTCCGGGCTCGGGCGTGCCTGGCAGGGAAGCGAGCACGTTGTCCCACACGTGGCCCCGCCGGTCGACCAGGCGGATGCGCACCGGCATCCAGTAGTGCTCGGGTGCGAGCCAGAACTCCCAGCCCTGTTCCGAGCCCTCGCCCTTGCGCGCCTCGAGCTTCACGGTCTCGATCGGCTGGCCGGCCGCGCTGCGCACCGATTCGCGGCCGATCACGGTGAACTCGGCCTGATCGATGCGGTTCGGGCGCGCCACCTGCACCGGCAGGCGGGCGCCGGGCTGGAGGCGCTCTGGATGGCGTATCGCCAGCACCGGCACCTGAAACTGCACCGAGATCGGATCCTGCACACCGGGCGGGATGGGGTGCTCCGCGCGACTCGCGGAGTAGGTGACGCGCAGCCCCGCCCAGTCGAAATTCACCGCTGTCTCGGCGCGCGTGGCGGTGCGTTGCGTGTAGCGCAGGGGAACGAGCCCCGTGTCGGCGATCTGCCCGATCGAGCGCGAGCCCGCCAGGACGAACCCGCCCACGGACGCGAGCATGCGGATCTCGTAGCTCGCGCGGTCGGCATCGAAATTCCACTCGACCACGGTTCGCGCCGTCGCGCCGGGGTAGGCGCTGTGCGCGAGTAAGTAGACCAGCCGGCCCGAGGGCGGCAGCGGCAGGCTGGCGGGGCCGGCCTCGCTGCGCAGCGACTCGCCTGCCCCCTCGGCGCCCGGGGCATCGGTCGCGTTCTCTTGGGGTGCCTCGGCCGCGCTCTCCGTGGGAGCGGGCTCAGGGGCGGGCTCAGGCGGGGCCTCGGCTGCGGGCGCGGCGGCAGGACGGGCACGCGGGGCAGCCGCACGTGGCGCGGCCGGCTCGGGCGGCGGTGCCACGCGGGGGGGTGGCACCAGCGCCACCTCGAAGCTCGAGGGCGTGCTGTCGTCGACCAGCACGGGGCCGAGGTCCGTGCTCACCCAGAGCAGGGTGCAGGCGTGCATCAGGCCCACGGCCCCCGCGATCACGAGCGCACGGCGCAGCAGCCGGCGCGCCGCCGGGGCGGCAGGCAGGGGCGACATGGCAAGCGCGTTCGACATGGGCGGAGCGGGGCACGGGCGGAGACTGATGATCGCTAAGATACCGTCCCGTCACGCTCCCCTTGCTTCGGGCCGGCCCGACGGCCCTGGCCGGCGGCCGCCCCGCCGCCACCAGGCCGTCGATCGCCGCTGCGAAGCGCACTCCCGCACCCCATGAAACTCGCCACTCTCAAGGACGGCTCGCGCGACGGGCAACTGATCGTCGTCTCGCGCGACCTCACGACCGCGCATCTGGCCACCGGCATCGCCGGGCGGCTGCAGGCGGTGCTCGACGACTGGAGCTTCCTCGCCCCACAGCTCGAGGATCTTTACTCCACGCTCAACGAGGGCCGCGCACGCCACGCTTTCGCCTTCGACGCGCGCCGCTGCATGGCGCCGCTGCCGCGCGCCTACCAGTGGGCCGACGGATCGGCCTACGTGAACCACGTGGAACTGGTGCGCAAGGCACGCGGCGCCGAGATGCCCGCGAGCTTCTGGACCGACCCGCTGATGTACCAGGGAGGCAGCGACGACCTGCTCGGTCCCTGCGACGACATCGTGTGTCCCTCGGAGGACCATGGCATCGACTTCGAGGGCGAAGTCGCGGTGATCACGGGCGACGTGGCCATGGGCGCCAGCCCGGCGCAGGCAGCCGCGGGAATCCGTCTGCTGATGCTGGTCAACGACGTGAGCCTGCGCAATCTGATCCCCGCGGAGCTCGCCAAGGGCTTCGGCTTCTTCCAGAGCAAGCCGGCCACGGCCTTCTCGCCGGTGGCGGTCACTCCCGACGAACTCGGCGAGTCCTGGCGCGGTGCCAAGCTGCATCGGCCGCTGATGGTGCACTGGAACGGGCGCAAGGTGGGCGAGCCCGACGCCGGCGCCGACATGACCTTCGACTTCGGCCAGCTCGTCGCGCACATCTGCAAGACGCGCAATGTGCGCGCGGGCAGCATCGTGGGCTCGGGCACGGTGTCGAACCTCGAGCGCAGCCGCGGCTACGCCTGCATCGCCGAGCAGCGCAGCCTCGAGACCATCGAGCACGGCGCGCCACGCACGGAGTTCATGCGCTACGGTGACACGGTGCGCATCGAGATGCTCGACGAGCGCGGCGCCTCGATCTTCGGGGCCATCGAGCAACGCGTCGCCCCGCTCGCGTAGGTCGCGGCAGCACTGGATCCAGCGACTCTTGCCAGCCGGCAGCTTTGCGACCACAGTACCGGCGCAGAAGACACCCCCAGGGAGACAAGCACGATGGCTGGCAAGCGCGCGATACCCGGCATCCCCTTCAGCTCGGCCGTGGGCGACAGCGTGGACCTGATGCGCAAGGTCTGGGGCATGACCGGGCTGCCCAGCATCCCGTCGCCCGGCAACCTGGCGCAGATGGCGGTGCGGCTGCCTACCCAATTGCCGAACATGGTTGCGCCGACGCTCGACATCGGCGAGCTCGACAAGCGCATCGCCGAAATGCGCGCGGTCGAACACTGGCTGCAGCTCAACCTCAGCATGCTGCGCGCCACCGTGCAGAGCCTGGAAGTGCAGCGCTCGACGATCGCCACGCTCAAGGGCATCGGTGGGGCGATGCTCTCGCCGGTGCTCAGGAACCGGCCGGGCGAGGAGCCGTCGAGCGAGCAGCCCGCGCTGCCCGATCCGATGGCGGCCTTCGCCCAGCAGATGGCCCTGCTGCAAGCCATGCAGGCGATGCCGGCGGCGGCGCTGCAGGGTGGCGCGCAAGCCCCGGCGCAGACGCATCCCGAGCCTGCGCCCGAGCCCGAGCCGGACGAGTCGCCTGAGCCCGAACCCGAGCCCAAAGCCGCCGCGTCAGGCCGCCGCCGCGCGCGCAAGAAGGCAGCCGCCCCACGCGTGCAGGTGCCGGTGCCCTCCACCCTGAATCCGGTGACCTGGTGGAACGCGGTCCAGGACCAGTTCGCACGCATCGCCGCCACGGCGGCCGAGCCTGCTCCGGAGGCCGCCGAGCAAAGCGGCGCGGACACAAAGGCGGCACCCCGAGCACGCGCCAAGAGCGCCGGGCGCAAGCGCGCCAAGACCGCACGCAAATCCGCAGCGCGCAGCACGCGCAACTGAGGCCGCCAGGCGCGGGGCAGCCCGCCCCGCTGATCACCTCGTCCGCCAACTAAAAGGCCCCGCATCGCGGGGCCTTTGCATGCGCGAAGCTGATCTAGCGCGGACGGCGGCGACGCACGGCGGCGAGGCCCAGCAAGCTTGCACCCAGCAGCGCGAGGCTGGCGGGCTCGGGCACCGTGCGATCGTCGAAGCGCAGGGTGGTGGTGATCGTGAAGTTCGACTGCGTGGTGTGGCGCTCGGCGAAGAAGATGTCGATGTCGTAGAGCGAGCCCGCCGTGAGCCCGGCGGCGATCAGGTCGGCCGCGGTGAAGCTCGCGCTGACGGCCGGGTGCACACCACCGAGGTCCATGAAGAGCTTGCCGTCGATGAAGACCCAGAGGTCATCGTCGCCGGTGAAGCTGAACGTGTCGCCCGCCTTGAAACTGGTCTTGCCCTCGAGGTGCAGGGTGAAGTGATAGTTGTGCGAGCGGTCTTGATTACCGAACAGCGCGCCGTCGATCGGGAAGAAGCTGTTGCTCGAATAGGTGAACACGCCCGAGCCCGGCGCGGTCTCGGAGAGCGGCAGTCCGAAGGCCGCCGACTGGTTGACGCCGGCAGTGTCGCGATACCACTGATTGAAGTTCGCGGCGCTGGTGAAGCCGGGCTTGGCCGCACCGGTGAACACGGGCAGCCCGTCCGCCCCGAGGGTGGAGGCCAGCTGGCCGGTCTGCAAGCCGCCGATGGTGCCCTCGAAGTCCGGGTTGTAGGCGCAGGCCCCTGCGATGGCGGGCGCGCAGAAATCCCGGACGGTGCCGTTGAGGGTGGCCGCGGCGGACAGTGCCGGGACTGCCGCGGCGGCAAGGAAAAGGGCGGAACGGGTGAACGGGCGCATAGGGACTCCGAAAGGGGCGTTGGCTTCGCTTTTACCTTTGCAAACCCCGTGCCAGACTCCGTAATTGCTTACAAATCAGTAGTTTGAGTTCTGACCAACAAATTTACGCAGGTACATGCGTAAATTTTCTCGACGCCACTGCCGCGACCTCTGTAACTACTCGTGACGATTTGTCTGCGTAGCGTGACCCGAAGCCAGCCTCGGGCTTGGCCAGGGCCGCGCTGGCAGCGGCCTCACATCGTGTAGTTGAGTCCCAGGCGCCCGCCGTCGGGGTAGACGGTGGTGCCGGTGAGGTAGCTCGCGTCGTCGCTTGCGAGAAAGACGGCCACGCGCGCGATCTCGTCGGGCTCGCCCAGACGGCCCAGCGGCGTGCGTGACAGGATGCGCGCGCGCGCCGCCTCGTCGCTGAGCACCGCTCGCGCGAGCAGCTCGGTCGCGATCGACCCCGGCCCGATGCCCATCACCCGGATGCCCCGCGGCGCCAGCGAGAGCGCCATCACCTTGGTGAGCTGGTTGAGTCCGCCCTTGCTCACCGTGTAGGGCACCTGATTGGCGATGGCGAGCACGGCATTGACGCTCGACATGTTGATGATCGCGCCGCGCGCTCCGCTGGCCTGGGCCGGCTGCGCCATCATCTGCCGCGCGACGGCCTGTCCGCACAGGAAGGCACCCTTGAGGTTGACCCTCAGCACGCGGTCGAAGTCCTCCTCCGCGAGGTCGAGAAAATCGGCGGCGTGCACGATGCCGGCGTTGTTCACCAGGATGTCGACCCGCCCGAAGCTCTCAACCGCGAAGCGCACCAAGGCCTCGACCGAGGCACGCTGGGCCACATCGGCGGCGTGGAAGAGCGCGTAGCCGCCCGCCGCCGCGATGTCGCGCGCAAGCGCCGTGCCGCCCAGCTCGTTGGTGTCGGCGATCACCACCTTCGCACCCTCTTCGGCAAAGCGCCGCGCACAGGCTGCGCCTATGCCCTGCGCTGCGCCGGTGATGATGGCCACGCGTTCCGTGAGTTTCATGCGAGTGCGCCCCTCGGCTGCCAGGCCTTGGAGCATAGTGCGCGCCGCGCGTTCAGGAGTCGCGCTGTCTGCGCCAGCGAGCGAGTTCGCTCGCCACGTCCTCGAGTCCGCGCAGCACCTGAACGCCGGGCGGCGCGCGGCGCCGCAGGGCCGCGCTGCTGCCGCCGGCCCACAGCTCGGTGCTGGCCGGCAGCTTGCCGCGCAACTCGCGCAGGCTGTCGAGCACCATGGTCGGTCCGGGCAGCGATGAATAGGACAAGGCGACCACGTCGACCGCCTGCGCTCGCGCGGCCAGCACGATGTCCCACAGCGGCGTCTGCACGCCCAGCGAGATGCAGCGCGCGCCTTCCAGGGCGAACATGGCCTCGGCCATCAGCACGCCCAGGCCGTGCGGTTCGCCGGGCACCGTGGTGAGGAGCACGCGCGGGCGCACGCCCGGCTGCGGAAGGCTGCCCACGGCCTGGCGCAGCACACCCTGGATGACTTCGGTGTACAGGTGCTCCTCGAAGACCTCCAGCTCGCCCCGGGTCCAGGCTTCGCCGACCAGTTCGGTGAGCGGCCCCACCACCTCGATCGCAAAGCGCGCGAGCCCGATACGCACCTGCATCTGCGTCAGCTGCCTGCGCAGTTCCTCCACGTCGTGCGAGCGCACGAGCCCGAGCAGTTGCGTCAGTTCCGGCGCGCCGTCGGCAGCAGCCATCGCGCGCGGCGCGCCGGCCGCCTCGGCGAGCGCCTGCAGTTCTCCGGCCGAGTAGCCCACGATCTTGCCGGGCCGGTAGCCCTGATCCATCAGGCGCTTGACCAGGCGCAGCTGATCCACCTGGTCGAGCGGATACACCCGCTCGCCGAAGGCGTCGCGCAGGGGCTGCGGAAACCCATAGCGCCGCTCCCAGACACGCAGCGTGTCCTTCGACAGGCCGGTGTCGCGCTCGACTGCGGCAATCGAGATCAGGGCGGCGGAATCGGGATGGGAACCCATAGGGCGATACAGTCTGTGCTTGGAAGGTCTAGGTGAGGAAGCTCATTTTGTCCTAGACAAACTGTTGACGCAAGCCCTCACGGGCCTTAGGATGCGGGCGTGATACTCATCCACTGGCCCTCTTCCCTGCTCGCCATGGTTAGCGCTCGCACACCTGTCAAACCCTGCGAATCCAGCGTTTCGCCCCGGGCGAAGGGCCGAGTTGCGCGCTTGCCGGTGGCGCGCGCCGCCCTGTTCCTGGCCGCCCTCCTGTGCGCCACGATGCCCTGGACGGCGCGGGCACAAGTGGCGCCCACGGTGGCGAACTGTCCAACCGTGCTCGATCACCGCTTCCCCCGGTTGCAGGACGATTCGCCCCAGAACCTGTGCCAGTTCGCCGGCAAGGTCGTCCTGGTCGTGAATACCGCCAGCTACTGCGGCTACACCGCGCAGTACGAGGGCCTGGAGAAGCTCTATGCGAAGTACGCGGCGCGTGGCCTGACGGTGCTGGGCTTTCCTTCCAACGACTTCGGGGGCCAGGAGCCCAAGGGCAACAAGGAAATCGCCGAGTTCTGCTACAACACCTACGGGGTGAAGTTCCCTATGTTCGCCAAGTCCGCGGTGACGGGAAAATCCGCGAACCCGCTGTTCGCGTCGCTGGCGCAGGCCTCGGGGCAGCCGCCCAAGTGGAACTTCCACAAGTACCTGATCGACCGCGATGGTCGGGTGGTGGCGAGCTTCCCGAGCCGGGTCGAGCCCACGGACTCCCAGATCACCTCTCGCATCGAGCGCCTGCTCGGTTCCTGAACGCCACCTCGGTGCGCGCTCGGGCGCCGCGCCGGGTCACAATTGGATGACTGCATGAACGCCCCCGAGCACATGTTCCTACCCGACGTCCAGTCCAGCGCGGACCGCCGCAACATCGCCATCACCCGCGTGGGCGTGAAGTCCATCACCCACCCGGTGATGGTCGCCGGCCCGCATGGCCCGCAGGCCTCGGTCGCCCAGGTGAGCATGAGCGTGGCCCTGCCGGCGGAGCAGAAGGGCACGCACATGTCGCGCTTCGTGGCGCTGATCGACGAGCTGCGCGAGCCCCTGTCGGCCGCCACGTTGCGTGCCCTGCTCGGGCGCATGCTCGAGCGGCTCGAGGCACGCGCCGGCCAGATCGAACTGCATCTGCCCTATTTCGTGCGCAAGACCGCCCCCGTGTCGGGAGTGGAGAGTCTGATGGACTACCGCGTGCGCCTGATGGCCACGCAGGATGCGCGCGGCACCCGCGTGATCCAGGAAGTGGCGGTGCCGGTCACCAGCCTCTGTCCGTGCAGCAAGAAGATCTCCGACTACGGCGCGCACAACCAGCGCTCGCTGCTGACTCTGGCGCTCGAGCTCGACGGCGAGATGAGCCTGGACGAGCAGATCCGCGTCGCCGAGACCGCCGCCTCGTGCGAGCTGTGGGCCCTGCTCAAGCGCTCGGACGAGAAGTACGTCACCGAGCGCGCCTACGACAACCCCAAGTTCGTCGAGGATCTGGTGCGCGACATGGCCGTGGCGCTCAACGCCGACGCGCGCGTGCTGGCCTACCGCATCGAGGCCGAGAACTTCGAATCGATCCACAACCATTCGGCCTATGCGCTGATCGAGCACGACAAGCGTCAGCCGGGCTGAGGCCCGGCTGCGCGGCGCAAGGCTGAGGAGCCGCCGCGTCAGGAACCGACCCCGCCGCGCACGCTCGCGGCACCATAAACGGGGCGGTTCCGCGACCCGAGGGAGATTCGGCCGCGCGCTGCGCGGCCATGGATCGAGGCAAGACATGCGAATCGCCGTCATTGGAGCGGGCATATCGGGGCTGGGCTGCGCGCACGCGCTCGGCCGCGAACATCAGGTCACGCTCTACGAAGCAGCACCGCGTCTGGGCGGACACACCAACACCATCGACGTGACGCTCGACGGAGTGACCGCCGCGGTCGACACCGGCTTCATCGTCTACAACGAGCGCACCTACCCGCGCCTGATCGCGCTGTTCGCGGAACTGGGCGTGCCCACCGCGAAAAGCGACATGTCCTTCGGCGTGAGCGTCGAGCGCGCCGGCCGGCGGCTCGAGTGGTCGGGCAGCAACCTCGACAGCGTGTTCGCGCAGCGGCGCAACCTCGCTTCGCCCGCGTTCCTCGGCATGGTGCGGGACATCCTGCGCTTCAACCGCGACGCCACGGCGCTCGCGGCCGACGCCGCGCTCGGCGCCGGCGAGCAGCGCAGCCTGGGCGACTGGCTGGACGCGCGCGGCTACGGGCGCGCCTTCCGCGAGTGGTACCTGCTGCCCATGGCTGCCGCGATCTGGTCCTGCCCGATCGCCACGATGCTGCGCTACCCGGCGGCGACCTTCATCCGCTTCTGCCACAACCACGGTCTGCTGCAGGTCGAGAACCGGCCGCAGTGGTACACGGTGCGCGGCGGTGCGCGGCAGTACGTGCGCCGCATCGCGGCGCGACTGGCCGACGTGCGAGTGGGCGAACCGG
>DAOTEJ010000009.1:41123-49327 GCA_035454085.1 Burkholderiaceae bacterium
CAGTACGTGCGCCGCATCGCGGCGCGACTGGCCGACGTGCGAGTGGGCGAACCGGTGCACGAGGTGCGCCGCGAGGCCGACGGCCGCGTGCTGGTGCGCAGCGCCAGCGGACCCGCCCACTACGACGAGGTCGTGCTCGCCACCCACAGCGATCAGGCGCTGCGCCTGCTCGCCGACGCCGACGGTCTCGAGCGCGAACTGCTGGCGTCGGTCGGCTACCAACCCAACCGCGCCGTGGTGCATACCGACCAGGCGCTGCTGCCCGAGAACCGCAAGGTCTGGTCCTCGTGGAACTACCTCTCCAGCGGGGGCGAGGAGCCGCAGGTCTCGGTGAGCTACCTCATGAACCGCCTCCAGCCCCTGCCCTTCGAGCGCCCGGTGGTGGTGAGCCTCAACCCGCTCGCCGAGCCCCGGCCCGACACCGTGATCGCCGAGTTCGACTACGAACATCCGGTGTTCGACGCTGCCGCGGTGCGCGCCCAGGCCCGCCTGCCCCACGTCCAGGGGCGCAACGGCGTGTGGTTCGCGGGGGCCTGGACCGGCTACGGCTTCCACGAGGACGGGCTCAAGTCCGGATTGGTGGTGGCCGAGTCCCTGCGCGCCCGCGGCCTGCGACCGCGCCGGATTGCAGCCTGACCGCTGTGCCCCGACCCGCCGCTCGTAAGCCCGCACACCCGGCCACTTGCACCGAGAAAACTTATTAGTTCACAATAGAACCGTTCAGTTTTTCGACCCGCAATGGAACCCTGTCCCCAGATCGGCTTCGGCTCGATCCGCCACAGCCGCCAACGGCCCGCCAAGCACAGCTTCGCGTACCGCGGCTACTTCCTGCGCGTGCCCCTGCGCGCCGAGGTCGGCGACGGCAGGGGTTCGCGCTGGCTGAGGCGCAACGGGCGCGGGGTGTTCGCACTCAACGACGCCGACCACGGCGACGGCCGGCCGCTGCTGGCGTGGGCCCGCCACATGCTGACGCGCGCCGGAGTGCACGACGCGCACGGCGAGATCTGGCTGCACACCTTCCCGCGGGTGCTCGGCTACCTCTTCAATCCGGTCAGCTTCTGGTTCGCGCACCGCGCCGACGGCCGCCTGCGTGCGGTGCTCGCGGAGGTCAACAACACCTTCGGCGAGCACCACGTGTACGTGCTCGCGCACGGCGACGGGAGCCCCATCGCCTGGGGCGAGGAACTCACGGCCTCGAAGGTCTTCCACGTCTCGCCCTTCTGCAAGGTGGAAGGGCGCTACCGCTTCCGCTTCATGCTGGCCGGCTCGCCCGACGCGCAGCGCTTCGTCGGCCGCATCGACTACGACGACGAGCAGGGCGCTCTGATCGCCACCTCGATCGAGGGTCGCCTCGAGCCGCTCACCGACGCCGCGCTGCGCCGGGCGTTCTTCGCCCACCCCGTCTACACCTTCGGGGTCATGGCCCGCATCCACTGGCAGGCGCTGCGGCTGTTCGCCAAGCGCGTGCCGTTCTTCACCAAGCCTGCTCCGCCTGCCCTCGACCTCACGCGCTCCTCGCCCCGATGACCGCCCGCCAAGACACCCTCGTCCTCGACCGCGCCCCCAACGCCGCGGACTTCCCGGCCTCCGCGCGCTTTGCCATGCGTCTGCTCGAGCGCCTCGATCACGGCGGACTGGAGCTCGCCTTCCCCGACGGCCAGCGCGCGCTCTTCGGGCGCGGCGCGCCGGTCAGCGACCTGCGGCTGGCCAACTGGAACATGTTCCCGGCCACGATGCGCGGTGGCGACGTGGGCTTTGCCGAGAGCTTCATCGCCGGCGACTGGGCGAGCAGCGACCTGCCGCGCCTGCTCGCCTTCCTGCTGCGCAATCGCGCCGCTGCCGAGCGGATGATCTACGGCTCCTTCTGGGGCACCCTGGTCGCGCGGCTGCGCCACCTGCTCAACCGCAACACCAAGGCGCAGGCGCGCAAGAACATCCACGCCCACTACGACCTGGGCAACGACTTCTACTCGCTCTGGCTCGACCCCGGCATGACCTACTCCAGCGCGCTGCTGGAGGACGTGCGCGATCCCCACGCCGTGCTCAGCCCCGCGGCCATGGCTGCCGGCCAGGACGCCAAGTACGCGCGCGTGCTCGACGAACTGGAGCTCGCCCCCGGCAGCCGCGTGCTCGAGATCGGCTGCGGCTGGGGCGGCCTGGCCGAGCTCGCCGCACAGCGCGGCCATGCGCTCACGGGCCTGACCCTGTCGACCGAGCAGCTCGCCTGGGCGCGCGAGCGCCTGGCGCGGCAGGGTCTCGAGGCGGACCTGCGCCTGCAGGACTACCGCGACGAGACCGGCGTGTACGACGGCGTGGCCTCGATCGAGATGTTCGAGGCGGTGGGAGAGGAATACTGGCCGAGCTACTTCGGCACCGTGGCGCGCAGCCTGCGCTCGGGCGGTCGCGCGTGCATCCAGAGCATCGTGATCGACGACGCGCTTTTCGCCCGCTATCGCAAGGGCACGGACTTCATCCAGCAATACATCTTCCCCGGCGGCATGCTGCCCTCGCCCGCGGCCTTCAAGGCGCAGGCCGAGGCAGCGGGACTGCGCGTCGAGCGCAGCCTGGCCTTCGGCCGCGCCTACGCGCGCACTCTGGCCACCTGGCGCGCCAGCTTCATGGCGCAGCTGCCCGCGGTGCGCGAGCTCGGCTTCGACGAGCGCTTCGTGCGCATCTGGGACTACTACCTCGCCTGCTGCGAGGCCGCCTTCGCGGAAGGAAGCACCGATGTGGTCCAGTACACGCTCGTACGCCAGTAAGCCCCAGGCACGGCGCACGCGCCTGCAGCTGGTCGCGGCGCTGGCCGTGCTTGCGCCGCTGCTCGCCGTGCCGCCCGCCACCGCGCGCGAAGCCGCGGCCGCCACCGCACCCGCAGAGGCGCGCCAGTACCTGGTCGAGCCGCGCCTGGCCGGCAGCGGCCGGCTCACCTGGTTCGGCCTGCACATCTACGACGCCGCGCTCTACCTGCCCGCCGGCGCATCGCCGGCCGCGCTCGCCGATGCTCGCTTCGCGCTCGAGCTGCGCTACGCACGCGCTCTCGAAGGCCGCGCGATCGCCACCGCCAGCCGCGACGAGATGGCGCGCATGAATCTGGCCGACCCCGCGACGCTGGCGCGCTGGACCGAGCAGATGGCGCGCATCTTCCCCGACGTGAAGCGCGACCAGCGCCTCGTGGGCGTGAACCTGCCCGGCCGCGGCGTGAGCTTCTACTTCGACGGCCGCCCGCTCGGCACGATCGACGACGCGGCCTTTGCACGCGCGTTTTTCGCCATCTGGCTCGACGAGCGCACGCGCGCTCCGCAACTGCGCCAGGCCCTGCTCGCCAGCGCGCCGGCGCGGCCCTGATGGCCAGCCTGCCCCTGGCCGCGGCGGTCGCTCCGCCCACGCGGGGCCGCGCGCTTGCCGCCTACGCGGGCCTGGGCCTGCCGCTGGCCATGATGGCCCTGCCGGTCTACGTGCTGCTGCCGCAGTTCTACGCCCAGGCCACGGGACTCGCCCTGGCCACCATCGGCGGCGTGCTGCTTGCCACGCGCCTGCTCGATGCCCTGGTCGATCCCTGGCTGGGGGTCTGGGCCGACGCCCTGCGGCGCCGCTCGAACGCGCTGCGTCCGGTCATGATCGCCTGCGTGCCCCTGGCGCTGGGCTTCCTGGCGCTGTTCAACCCGCCGGCCGGGCTGGATGCGTCGGCCGCCATGCTGTGGCTCGCGGGCGCCCTGGTCGCCGCCTACCTGGGCTACTCGGCCGCCAGCGTGGCCTACCAGGCCTGGGGCGCGGCACTGGCGCACGACGACGCGGGCCGCACGCGCATCACGGCGGCGCGCGAAGGCGCGGGCCTGGTGGGCGTGGTGGCCGCCTCGATCGTGCCCTATGCCGCCGGTGCCCCTGCCCTGGTGGTGTTGTTCTTCGCCAGCCTGGCCGCCGCGCTCGTGCTGCTCGCCCGCGCCCCGCAACCACCCGCGCCCGCCAGCGCGGCGCTGGGCGCCTGGGCCACGCTGCGCCAGCCCCTGGCGAGCACGCGGCTGCGCTGGCTGCTCGCGGTGTTCGCCGTCAACGGCATCGCCACCGCGGTGCCGGCAACACTGGTGGTGTTCTTCGTGGCCGACCGGCTCGAGCTCGAGTCGGCCACCGGGCTCTTCCTGGCGGCCTACTTCATCGCCGGCGCGGCGAGCATGCCGCTGTGGTCCCGCCTGGCGCACCGCCTGCCCCTGCCCGCCGTATGGCTGGCGGGGATGCTGCTGTCGATCGTCGCCTTCATTGGCGCCTACTGGCTGGGCGCGGGCGACCGCGCGGCCTTCGTGCTGGTGTGCGTGCTCTCGGGTCTGGCGCTGGGCGCGGATCTGGCCGTGCCCCCGGCGCTGCTCGCCCGGGTGATCGACGCCGACGGCGCCGGCGGCCGCGCCGAGGCCACCTACTTCGGCCTGTGGAACTTCGTGAACAAGCTCAACCTCGCGCTCGCCGCCGGCATTGCCTTGCCGGCGCTGCAGGCGCTGGGCTACACCTCGGGCGTGCGCTCGCCGGCTGCCCTCGACGCGCTGGCGCTCGCCTACGCCCTCATCCCCTGCGCGATCAAGCTCGCCGCCGCCGGCCTCCTGGCCTGGTGCTGGCAGCGCTCGCGCTTCTGACCGGTCCCCACCCATGAGCCTCATCCGCCACCTGTTCGCCGCCGTGCTCGCGCTCGCCCTGCTGGGCGCCTGTGCCGGCCCCACGCCCGCCACCTATGCCACGCAGGAGCCCAAGCTCGACCTGCGCCAGTACTTCGCCGGCAAGCTTGTCGGCCACGGCCTGTTCATGGACCGCTCGGGCGAGGTCAAGCGCCGCTTCGTGGTCACCATCCAGGCGAGCTGGCAGGGTGACACCGGCACCCTGGACGAGGACTTCGTGTGGTCCGACGGCCAGCGCGAGCGCCGCGTGTGGACGCTCAAGCCCGTGCCCGGCGAGCCGGGCCGCTGGCGCGGCACGGCCGCCGACGTGATCGGCGAGGCGCAGGGCACGGTCAGCGGCAACGCCCTGAACTGGACCTACCGCATGAAGCTGCCGGTCGACGGCAGGACCTACGAGGTGAGCTTCGACGACTGGATGTTCCTGATCGATCGCGAGGTGATGCTCAACCGCGCGGTGATGAGCTTCTGGGGCGTGCGCGTGGGCGAAGTCTTCATCTCCTTCCGCAGGTCATGATGGCGCTCAACCCCACCTTCCCCGATTGGCGCGGCCAGCGCGTCTGGGTGATCGGCGCCTCGTACGGCATCGGCGCGGCGCTTGCCGCGGAACTGATAGGGCGTGGCGCGCGGGTCGCGCTGTCGGCGCGCTCCGAGCCGCTGCTTGCGCAGCTCGCCGCCTCGACCCCGCGGCCCGAGGGCGCGCCTGCGCCGCTGGTGGCGCCGCTCGACGTGACCGACGCGGCTTCGGTGCGTTCCGCCGCAGTGCGCGTGCGCGAGGCCTGGCAGGGGCTGGATCTGGTGCTGGTGGTGGCCGGCACCCACAGCCCGATGCGCGCCGAGACCTTCGATCTGGCCACCGCCCGCAAGCTGCTCGACGTCAACCTCGGCGGCGTGTTCAACGTGCTCGATGCCACGCTGCCCGCGCTGCTGCGCCAGGGCAGCGGCGGCATCGCGCTGGTCTCGTCGGTGGCCGGCTACGTGGGACTGCCGCAGTCGCTGGCCTACGGGCCGACCAAGGCCGCGCTGATCAACCTGGCCGAGTCGCTCTATGGCGACCTGCACCCGCGCGGCCTGGGCGTGTACCTCGTCAATCCCGGTTTCGTCGACACGCCCCTCACGCAGAAGAACGAGTTCCACATGCCCGCGCTGATGCAGCCGCTCGACGCCGCGCGCGCCACGCTCGACGGGATCGCCCGCGGCCGCTTCGAGATCCACTATCCGCGCCGCTTCACGCTCTGGCTCAAGCTGCTGCGTCTGCTGCCCTACGGCGCCCAGTTCGGCGCCGTGCGGCGCATCACCGGCAACTGAAGCCGACGCCCCCTGAATCCGCATGGACGCCCCCCCGCACGAGCCCGCGCTGCGCGTACAGCGCTACTTCGAGACCCTGAGCCGCGAGCGCCTGGCCGCGCTGGGCGAGGTCTACTCCGACGAGGCCCGCTTCAAGGACCCGTTCAACGAAGTCCAGGGCGTGGCGGCGATCCGCACCATCTTCGAGCACATGTACCGTGATCTTCTGGATCCGCGCTTCGAAGTGACCGCCGTGGTGGGCGCGGGCGACCAGGCCTTCATGACCTGGAACTTCCGCTTCCGCCATCCGCGCCTGAAGGGCGAGCAGCTCATCCGCGGCGCCACCCACCTGCACTTCGCGCCCGACGGCCGCGTGCGGCTGCACCGCGACTACTGGGACGCCGCCGAGGAACTCTATGAAAAACTGCCGGTGGTCGGCACACTAGTGAGACTGCTCAGGCGCCGCGCCGCGGCCTGAGACCCTCTTGCCCATCGGAGACCGCATGCTCTACCCCGAACTCTTCAAGTCGCTCGAGTCCGTGCGCTGGAACATGGAGCAGGACATCCCCTGGGGCGAGTTCGACGCCGCGCGCCTGTCCGACGAGCAGGCGCGCACCATCAAGATGAACGCGATCACCGAGTGGTCGGCCCTTCCGGCCACCGAGATGTTTCTGCGCGACAACCGCCACGACAGCGACTTCTCGGCCTTCATGAGCGTGTGGTTCTTCGAGGAGCAGAAGCACTCCCTGGTGCTCATGGAGTATCTGCGCCGCTTCCGCCCGGACCTCGTGCCCACCGAGGCCGAACTGCACGCGGTGCGCTTCGAGTTCGATCCCGCGCCCGCGCTCGAGACCCTGATGCTGCACTTCTGCGGCGAGATCCGGCTCAACCACTGGTACCGGCGCGCCGCCGAGTGGCACACCGAGCCGGTGATCAAGTCGATCTACCGCCATCTGTCGCAGGACGAGGCGCGCCACGGCGGCGCCTACCTGCGCTACATGAAGAAGGCGCTGGGCGAGGCGGGCGACACGGCGCGCGCGGCGTTTGCCAAGATCGGCGTGCTGATGGCCTCGGCGCGGCGCACCGACAAGCCGCTGCACCCCACCAACCTGCACGTCAACGAGGCCCTGTTCCCGAACGACACCATACAATCCCGCCTCCCCGACCCGGGCTGGCTCGAGCGCTGGCTCGATCAACAGATCAGGTTCGACAAGGAATGGGAAAGCAAGGTCGTCGATCGCATCCTGCACAACCTCTCGCTGCTGTTCGAGCGCAGCTTCGCCTCGGTGCAGGACCTCAACCGCTACCGCAAGGAAGTGCTCGGGCGCATGGGGCCGGCAGCGCAGCCGGCGTAGGCGCGGGGCGGCGCTCGTGATCGCCGCCCACGTCCCGCTGGTGGTCAGCACGCGCGGCGCGGCCACCGAGTGCATCCACCACGGCTCCGTGGCGGTGGTCGATGCGCAGGGCCGGCTCCTCGCCTCGGCCGGCGACCCGGAGTCGCTCAACTTCACCCGCAGCGCGCTCAAGCCGCTCCAGGCCCTGCCCTTCCTCGAGGACGGCGGCATGGGCCGCTTCGGCTGGGGCTCGCAGCAGCTCGCCATGATGTGCGCCAGCCACAACGGCGAGGCGATCCACCAGCGGCTGGCGGCCGCGATGCTGGCCGACGCCGGGTTCGCCGAGCACGACCTGCGCTGCGGCTGCCACCCGCCGATGTACTACCAGGCCACGGGCGAGTTCATCCCCGCCGGTGCGCGCTACGACCAGCTCGCCAACAATTGCTCGGGCAAGCACGCGGGCTTTCTTGCCTTCTGCCGCCTGCACGGCGCTGCTCCCGAGGGCTACCTCGACGAAGGTTCTCCGCTGCAGACGCGCATCCGGCGCAAGGCGCTCGAGGCCGCGGGCGGCACGGTGGCCGAGGGCGTGGACGGCTGCAGCGCGCCCAACTTCGCCATGCCGCTGACGCGCCTGGCCAAGCTCTACGGCGACCTCGCGGCGAGCGAGGACGCGGCGCTGCGCGCGATCTTCTTTGCCATGACGCGCCACCCGGACCTGGTGTCGGGCACCGGCCGCACCGACCTGGCGGTCATGCAGGCCGGGCGCGGCGACTGGATCGCCAAGATCGGTGCCGACGGGGTGCAGGCCATCGGCGTGCGCTCGCGCGGCCTGGGCATTGCCTTGCGCATTGCCGACGGCAACCCGCGCGCCCTGCACGCCGCCACCGTGGCGGTGCTGCAGCAGCTCGACCTGGTGGGCAACACC
>DAOTEJ010000009.1:49427-51820 GCA_035454085.1 Burkholderiaceae bacterium
CGCGCCGCCTCGCCCGTGCAGTCGCTCGAGGTGCAGCGGCAGGGCGAGGGCTACGTGATCGACGCGAGCTTCGTCGCGCCGGTGCCCAGGGCCCTGGCGTGGTCGGTGCTGACCGACTTCGGCGCGATGGCGCGCTTCGTGCCCAACCTCCAGGACAGCCGCGTCACTGCCGGCAGCGGACCGCAGTTCACGGTGCGCCAGCAGGGCGTGGCGCGCTTCGGCCCGTTCGAGTTTCCCTTCGATTCGACGCGCCGCATCGACCTGCTCCCGTCCGAGGCGATCCGCTCGGTCCAGATCGCGGGCAACCTGCGCCGCCTCGAGTCACACACCACGCTGGCCGAGGTGCCTGGCGGCACGCGGGTGAGCTACCACGTCGAGCTGCTGCCCGGCAGCGACTTCCCCGCGCTGATCGGCGCCGCCTTCCTGCGCCACGAGGTGCGCGAGCAGCTCGAGGCCATCGTGCAGGAGATGCTGCGGCGGCAGGCCGCGCCCGCCGCGCGCCCCTAGCGGGTCTGCCCCAGCAGGCCCAGGAAGAAGGCGTACTCGCGCGCGACCTCGTTGAGGTACTCGAAGCGGCCCGAGGCGCCGCCGTGGCCGGCCTCGAGGTTGACGTGGAAGAGCAGCGGGTTGGCGTCGGTCTTGAGCCGCCGCAGCCGCGCCACGTACTTGGCCGGCTCGAAGTACTGCACCTGCGAGTCCCACAGTCCGGTGGTCACCAGGATCGCCGGGTAGTCGCGCCGGGCGAGCTGGTCGTAGGGCGAGTAGGCCAGGATGTAGTCGTAGGCCGGCCGCTCGCGCGGATCGCCCCACTGGCTCCACTCGTTGACCGTGAGCGGAATGGTGGGGTCGAGCATGGTGGTCACCGCATCGACGAAGGGCACGTGCATGCCCATGCCGCGGTACTTCATCCCCGCCTGGTTGGCCACCGCCCCCATCAGCAGTCCGCCCGCCGAGCCGCCGCTGGCGAACACCTTGTCGGGCGCGGCCCAGCGGCTCTTCACCAGGTAGTCGGTGACGTCGACATAGTCGTTGAACGTGTTTTGCTTGTTCATCAGGCGGCCATCCTCGTACCAGTCCTGGCCGAGTTCGGCGCCGCCGCGCACGTGGGCGATCGCCAGCACGAAGCCGCGGTCGAGCAGCGACACGGCGTTCGAGCTCAGGTACGGGTCGTAGGCGTAGCCATAGGCGCCGTAGCCGATCAGCAGCAGCGGCGCGCTGCCGTCCTGGCGCGCGCGGTCCTTGCGCCAGGCCAGGCTCACCGGGATGCGCTTGCCGTCGCGCGACGGCGCCCACACCCGTGCGCTGGCGTAGAGCGCCGGGTCGTAGCCCAGCACCGGCTGCACCTTGCGCACCGTGCGCTCGCCGGTGGCGAGGTCGGCATCGATCGTGGTGGCCGGCGTGACCATCGAGTTGTAGACGTAGCGCACGCGCGGCGAGGCCGGATCGGGGTTGGCGCCGAGCGCCATGGCGTAGGCCTCCTCGCTCGCGGGTACGACGAAGTCGCGCCCCGCGGCCCCGGGCCAGGGCAGCACGCGCAGGCGCGCATTGGCTTCGACCCGCTCCTCGACCACGATGGCCGAGTCGAACAGCGCAAACCCGTCGAGCGCCTCCTGCGCGCGCCCGGGCACGATCTCGCGCCACTGCGCGCGGTCGGCCGGCGCGGCCTCGGGGGCGCTCACCAGACGGAAGTTGCGCGCCCCCTCGTTGGTGCGGATCACCCACTGACCGCGCAGGTGGTCGAGGTAGCTGCGCACCCCCGCCTTGCGCGGCAGCACGACGCGGGGCGCAGCCTCGGGCTGCGCCAGCGGCAGGGCCAGCCACTCGGTGATGTCGTAGCCCGTGACGCCGATCAGCAGGTACTGGCGCGAGGCGCTGCGCTCGATGTGCGTGAAGATCGTCTGGTCGGGCTCCTCGAACACCTTGGTGTCGTGCGCCGGGTCGGTACCCAGCACGTGGCGGTACACCGGGCCGCTTTGCAGAAGCTGCGGGTCCTGGCGGATGTAGAAGAGGCTGCGGCCGTCGGCCGCCCAGACGATGGCCTCGAGCACGCCGGGAATCGCGTCGGGCAGCACCTCGCCCGTGGCCAGGTTCTTGAAGCGCAAGGTGTAGCTGCGCTTGCCGGTGTTGTTCTCGGTCCAGGCGAGCAGCCGGTTGTCGGGGCTCGCCGCGTACGCACCGACCGAGAAGTACGGCTGGCCCTGGGCGAGCACGGGGCCGTCGAGCATCACCTCGACCGGCGCCGCGGTGTCGGGCGCGGCCGGCGTGCCGCGCTGGCGAAGGTACTGCGGATACTCGGCCCCGGTCTGGAAGCGGCGCGAGTACCAGTAGGCGTTGTCGTACACCGGCACCGAACTGTCGTCCTCCTTGATGCGCGCGCGCATCTCGGCCACCAG
>DAOTEJ010000010.1:0-26820 GCA_035454085.1 Burkholderiaceae bacterium
CCAGCGCCTCGACCGAGGGCACCCAGTAGTACGCGCCGGTCAGCGGCGTCGAAAAGCGCGTGAGCGCATCGCGCACCCCGTTGGTGAGCCCGGCCATGCTGTCGAGCATGTCGGCCAGCGGCTTCTGGCTCGCGCAAAAGCCTACGAACATGGTGCCGTGGTCGCTGGCCGTGCCGTAGGCCATGTTGCGACGGAAGATGTCGCCAAAGTCGTCCTGGTCGGTGCGCTTGGCGTGCGAGCTCTCGGGCCGCGGATCCAGTTCCACGCTGTCGCGCTTGGTGCGCCCGATCACCTTCTCCTGCTCGGCGTCCGGCAGCGCGTTCCACTGCTCGGCCAGATGACGCCACTTCTGCAGCAGCAGCACGCTGCCGCCCGAGCCCGCCTGCGCCGCCGGCACCAGTGCGGCTTGGGGCGCCTCGGCGAGCTTTGGGTTTTCGGTACCGTCTTCGAAGCCGGTGAGGTCGCGGTTGTGCCGGTACGACCACCCCGCTGTCTCATCGGCCACGCGGGCGATTCCTTCCAGCAACCGGAGCGCGGCGACGATCGCGTCGAACACGATCTCGTAGGCGCCGCCCGCCAGCCACAGCACGGCGTCGTGCTGCGTAGCGGGCATCGAAAAGCCCTCGATGCCATGCACCGGCCGCGCGAAGCCGCTCAGGTCGGCGGGCAGTCCCGACGGGGCGATCGCGCGCCAGATTTCCGGCCGGAAGCCAACCACCAGATTGACCCCGCCCCCCGTCGCCTGAGAGGCCTGCAAGGTGGCGAGCACTTCGACCAGGCGGCGCGCGTCGGCGCCGGCAACGAGGTCGAGTTCGAGGTAGGCGTGGGCGGCATTGCCGAGGGCGAAGATGCCGGGCTGCGGGGCGCTCATCGATCGGTGCTCCTGCGGTGAGGGTCGAGGTCGGCCGCGAGCTTATCCGAGCTCTCGCCCGCCCTGCCGGCTCGCCCATCCGTGCGAGACTTGCGAACTTCAGGGGCCTGCCCGCCACGGGCCGAACGCGAGCCCCGCCGGGAGAGCAAACATGAACGCACCCCAGCCGCAGGCGCCGGCGGCCGATCCCCGCTTCGACGCCGCGCGCGTGATCCGTGCGCCCCGCGGCAGCCTGCTCAGTTGCAAGAGCTGGCTCGCCGAGGCCGCCTACCGCATGTTGCAGAACAATCTCGACCCCGAGGTCGCCGAGGATCCGCAACGACTCGTGGTCTACGGCGGCATCGGCCGCGCAGCGCGCGACTGGGCCTGCTTCGACGCCATCCTCGCGGCCCTGCGCGCGCTCGAGGACGACGAGTCGCTGCTGATCCAGTCGGGCAAGCCGGTGGGCGTGTTCAAGACCCACCCCGATGCGCCACGCGTGCTGCTCGCCAACTCCAACCTGGTGCCGCGCTGGGCCGACTGGGAGCACTTCGACGAGCTCGACCGCCGCGGCCTGATGATGTACGGCCAGATGACCGCGGGCTCTTGGATCTACATCGGCACCCAGGGCATCGTGCAGGGCACCTACGAGACCTTCGCCGAAGCGGGCCGCCAGCACTACGGCAGCGGCGGCGCGGCCAATCCCTGGCGCGGCCGGTGGATCCTGTCGGCGGGCCTGGGCGGCATGGGCGGCGCGCAGCCCCTGGCGGCGAGCTTTGCGGGCGCCACCTCGCTGATGATCGAGTGCCAGCAGTCGCGCATCGACTTTCGCCTGCGCACTCGTTACCTCGACGTGCAGGCGCGCGACCTGGATCACGCACTCGAATTGATCCGCCGGCACACCGCGGCCGGCGAGGCCGTGTCGATCGGCCTGGCGGGCAATGCGGCGGAGCTTCTGCCCGAGCTCGTGCGCCGCGCCCAGGCCGGAGGCATCAAGCCTGATCTCGTCACCGACCAGACCTCGGCGCACGACCTGGTCAACGGCTACCTGCCCGCGCGGTGGAGCGTGCCGCGCTGGCGTGCGGCCCAGGCCGACCCCGCGCAGCACGCCGCCTTGCGCGAAGCCGCGGCGCAGTCGTGCGCGGTGCATGTGCAGGCGATGCTCGACTTCCAGGCGATGGGCGTGCCGGTGGTCGACTACGGCAACAACATCCGCCAGGTGGCCAAGGACCAGGGTGTCGCCAGGGCCTTCGACTTCCCGGGCTTCGTCCCGGCCTACATCCGGCCGCTGTTCTGCGAAGGCAAGGGACCGTTCCGCTGGGTGGCGCTGTCGGGCGACCCCGAGGACATCCGCAAGACCGACGCGAAGATCAAGCAGCTCTTCCCGGACAACACTCACGTGCACCGCTGGCTCGACATGGCGGGCGCCCGCATCGCCTTCCAGGGCCTGCCGGCGCGCATCTGCTGGCTGGGCCTGGGCGAGCGCCACCGCGCGGGCCTGGCCTTCAACGAGATGGTGCGCACTGGCGAGCTCAAGGCGCCCATCGTGATCGGCCGCGATCATCTGGACACCGGCTCCGTGGCCAGCCCCAACCGCGAGACCGAGGCGATGCGCGACGGCAGCGACGCGGTGAGCGACTGGCCCCTGCTCAACGCCCTGCTCAACACCGCGGGCGGCGCGACCTGGGTCTCGCTGCATCATGGCGGGGGCGTGGGCATGGGCTACTCGCAGCACTCGGGGGTGGTGATCGTGGCCGACGGCACCGAGGCTGCGGCACGGCGACTGGCGCGGGTGCTGGTCAACGACCCGGCCTCGGGCGTGATGCGGCATGCCGACGCCGGCTACGAGTCCGCCATCGATTGCGCGCGGCGCGAGGGCCTGAACCTGCCCATGCTGCGGAGCTAGCCATGCTGGTGATCGAACCCGGACGACTGCGCCTGGCCGACCTGCACCAGGTGTGGCTCGCCCCCGTGCGCGTGAGCCTCGCGCCCGAGGCGTGGGGCGCGGTCGAGGCCTCGGCCCAGGCGGTCGAACGCATCGTCGCCCGCGGCGCAGCGGCCTACGGCATCAACACCGGCTTCGGCCTGCTGGCCAAGAAGCGCATCCCCGACGCCGAGCTGCGCCAGCTGCAGCGCAACCTCATCCTGTCGCACTCGGTGGGCGTCGGCGAGTTGCTCGACGACGCGGTGGTGCGCCTGGCCCTGGTGCTCAAGGTGGCCAGCCTGGCGCGCGGCCACTCGGGCGTGCGCCGCCTGATCATCGAGCGACTGCTCGCCCTGCTCGACGCAGGCATCCTGCCGTGCGTGCCGTCCAAGGGTTCAGTGGGTGCCTCGGGCGACCTCGCACCGCTGTCGCATCTCACTCTCGCCTTGATCGGCGAGGGCGAGGTCCGCGTCCGCGGCGTGCATCAGCGGGCCGCCCACGCGCTCGCGGCCGCCGGCCTCGAGCCCGTGGAGCTCGCCGCCAAGGAGGGGCTGGCGCTGATCAACGGCACGCAGATCTCCACCGCGCTGGCGCTGCACGGCCTGTTCATGGCGCAACGCGTGTTCGAGGCGGCAGTGGTCAGTGGCGCCATGGCGGTCGACGCCGCCCGCGGCAGCGACGCGCCCTTCGACCCGCGCCTGCACGAGCTGCGCGGCCACGCCGGCCAGATTGCCACGGCCCGGGCCTATCGCGAGCTGCTCGCCGGCAGCGCGATCCGCGCCTCGCACCTCACCGACGACGAGCGAGTGCAGGACCCCTACAGCCTGCGCTGCCAGCCCCAGGTGATGGGTGCCTGCCGCGATCTGCTCGTTCAGGCGGCACGCACCCTGCTCATCGAGGCCAACGCCGTCACCGACAACCCGCTCGTGTTCGCGCGCGGCGGCGGCGCCCCGGACGACGAGGTGCTCTCGGGCGGCAACTTCCACGCCGAGCCGGTGGCCTTCGCCGCCGACACCCTGGCACTGGCGATTGCCGAGATCGGCGCGCTCGCCGAGCGGCGCATCGCGCTGCTGATCGACGCCACGCTCTCGGGCCTGCCGCCCTTCCTGGTGCGCGACCCGGGCGTGAACTCGGGCTTCATGATTGCCCACGTCACGGCCGCGGCGCTGGCCTCCGAGAACAAGTCGCTCGCGCACCCGGCGAGCGTGGACAGCCTGCCCACCTCGGCCAACCAGGAAGACCACGTGAGCATGGCCACCTTCGCGGCACGACGCCTGCACGAGATGGCGGTGAACACCGCGCACATCGTGGGCATCGAGCTGCTGGCGGCCGCGCAAGGCATCGACTTTCACCAGCCGCTCGCCACCTCGCCGCGGCTGGCGCAGGCGCACCGCCGGCTGCGTGAGCGGGTCTCGTTCTACGAGGTGGACCGCATCCTTGCGCCCGACATCGCCGCCGCCACCGCCATGGTGCTCGAGGGCGCGCTCGCCGAGCCCGCGCGGGAACTCTTCGCCCCACTGGCGTGATCGGCATGCGCGCCTTCGATCCAACCCTCTGGCAAGGCCGCGTCGACGCGGCCGAGGGCGAGCTCGGCCGACGCTGGCACCAGGCGATGCGCCCGCTCGATGCCCACACGCCCTCGGGTAGCGCGGTGCTGATCGGCTTTGCGTGCGATGCCGGCGTGGCGCGCAACCACGGCCGGACGGGCGCGTCCGAGGGGCCGCGCGCCCTGCGCCTGGCGCTGCGCAACCTCGCGCTGCATGACTGCCGGGCCCTGGCCGACGCGGGCGACGTGGTCTGCGAGGGCGACGCACTCGAGGCCGCGCAGGAAGAGCTCGCACAGCTCGTGGCCGCGCAACTGCGCGCCGGCCGCTTCCCCGTGGTGCTGGGCGGCGGCCACGAAGTCGCGTTCGGCTCGTTTGGCGGACTCGCTCGGCACCTCGCGGCGGGCGAGCCCGCGCCGCGCGTGGGCATCGTCAACTTCGATGCGCACTTCGACCTGCGCCGCGACGAGCGCGCCACCTCGGGCACCCCCTTCCTGCAGATCGCCGAGCACTGCGCGGCGCGCGGCTGGCCCTTCCGCTACGCCTGCCTGGGCGTGAGCCGCTACGCCAACACGCAGGCGCTGTTCGCGCGCGCGGCGCAGCTGGGCGTGCTGTGGCGCGAGGACGCGCAATGCGCCGCGCCCGAGACCGCGTCAGCCTTGGCGGGCTTCGTCGATGCGGTCGATCACGTCTATCTCACCGTGTGCCTCGACGCGCTGCCCGGCGCCGTCGTGCCGGGCGTGAGCGCGCCCGCGGCGCGTGGCGTCGAGCTCGGCGTGCTCGAGCCGCTGATCGATGCCGTGTGCGCAAGCGGCAAGGTCCGGGTGGCCGACCTCGCCGAGCTCAATCCGCGCTTCGACCTCGATGGTCGCAGCGCTGCGGTCGCGGCCCGGCTCGCGGCGCGCATCGTCGACGGCGTGGCCCGTGCAGGTCGATAGTCTCTGGACCGGCGTGCACCTCGCCACGCAGGCCAGCGCGGGCGAGGTGCGCGAGGCCGCGCTCGCGGTGCGCGACGGCCGCATCGCCTGGCTGGGGCGCGCCGCTGATCTGCCGACCGATCTTCATGCGCGCGAGCACCACGACGGCGCCGGCGCATGGATCACGCCAGGCCTGATCGACTGCCACACCCACCTCGTGTACGCCGGCAACCGCAGCGACGAGTTCGAGGCCCGCCTGGCCGGCGCGAGCTACGCGGACATCGCAGCTCGCGGCGGCGGCATCCTGGCCACGGTGCGAGCCACGCGCGCGGCCAGCGAGGACGAACTGTTCGCGCAGAGTCTGCCGCGCGCCCAGGCGCTCGCCTGCGAAGGCGTCACCACGCTCGAGATCAAGTCGGGCTACGGGCTGGACCTGGCCACCGAGCGCAAGATGCTGCGCGTGGCGCGCCGCATCGGGCTCGAGCTCGACCTGAGCGTGCGCACCACCTTCCTTGGCGCGCACGCCCTGCCGCCGGAGTTCCGCGGCCGCGCTGACGACTACATCGCGTTCCTGTGCGAGACGATGCTGCCCGCGCTCGCCGGCGAGGGTCTGGTCGACGCGGTGGACGCCTTCTGCGAGACCGTCGGCTTCACGCCCGCGCAGTGCGAGCGCCTGTTCGTGGCCGCGCGGCACCTGGGACTGCCGGTCAAGCTGCACGCCGAGCAGCTTTCGGACCAGGGCGGGGCAGCCCTGGTGGCGCGGCACGCCGGGCTCTCGGCCGACCATCTGGAGTGGCTCAGTCCCGCGGGCATCGCAGCCATGGCGCAGGCCCGCACGGTAGCGGTACTGCTGCCCGCGGCGTTCTACTGGCTGCGCGAAACACGCGTGCCGCCCGTGGCGGCGCTGCGCGCCGCCGGCGTGCCGCTGGCGGTGGCCACCGACTGCAATCCCGGCACCGCGCCGCTCACCTCGCTGCTCACGGCGATGAACATGGCCTGCGTGCTCTTCGGTCTCACGCCGCGCGAGGCCCTGGCGGGCGCCACGCTCAACGCAGCGCGGGCACTGGGACTGGATGCCGACCGCGGCTCGCTCGAGATCGGCAAGCGGGCGGACTTCGTGCTGTGGAGCGTCGAGCGGCCGGCCGACCTCGCCTACCCGATCGGCCCTGCGCCCCCGCGCGTCGTGGTACGCGCCGGCCAAGTGCGGCCCCGCGCACCCACCCAGCGCGATTAGAGTCCTGCGCCAATGACGCAGGTGCGCCAATGGCGCACCATGCTGGCAGGTTTGGCATCAGGCGGGGTTCACGGCCATGGGACGGGAGTTCTTCGAGGCTTTGCTGGACGCGGCGCGCGAGCGCCGTCGGCGCCGCCATCAGCGCCTGGCGAAGCTCGCAGGTCTGGGCGAGGCGCAGCGGCCGCCCGCATCGGCGACCGACATCGACGTGCGCGCAGTGCGCGCCCTCACCGGCCTGAGTCAGCCCAAGTTCGCCGAGTTGCTGGGCATCGAGCTGGCTACCCTGCGCAACTGGGAACAGGGCCGACGCTCGCCCACCGGACCGGCGCGCGCCCTGCTGCGTGCCATCCGCAAGAGTCCGATCGAAGTGGTTCAGGCCCTCAGCGGCTGAAGGAGCCAGCATGCCGGCAATCAAGCGCAATCACCTCGAGGACGCCCGCGGGCTGGGCCGTCTTGCCGTCGACGCGGCCGCGGGAATCGTGGACGTGGTCGAGCGCATGCACCGTACCGTGCAGCGGGTGCCCGGGCCGCTGGGCGCGGCCGTGGAGGAACGCACCCGCGGCGTCACCGGCATGGTCTACCGCGGCGTGCGCGGCGGCCTGCAGATGCTCGGCGAGGGGCTCGATGCCGCCCTCACTCCCCTGGCGGCCTTGCTGCCCGAGGGGGCCCATCCGCCGCAGCGTGAGGGACTGGTGTGCGCGCTCAACGGCGTCTACGGCGACCACCTGGCGCTCAGTGGCAACCCGCTCGCAATCGGCATGAGCCTGAGGCACGCGGGCAGTGACTTGGATCTCGCCCACCTGGAAGGCAGTCTGAGCGCCGCCGGTGCGACACCGGCCAGCGGCAAGCTGCTGGTCCTGGTGCACGGTCTGTGCATGAGCGACCTTGCCTGGCGGCGCCATGGCCACGATCACGGCGCCGCTCTGGCGGCGGCCCTGGGCTACACCCCGGTCTACGTGCGCTACAACTCGGGCCTGCACATCCACGACAACGGCCGGCAACTGGCCGCGCAGCTCGAATCGCTGGTGCGCGCCTGGCCCACGCGGGTCAGGGAACTGGTGCTGCTGGGTCACAGCATGGGTGGCCTCGTGATGCGCAGCGCCGAGCTGCACGGCCGCGAGCACGCGCAGCGCTGGCGCGGCGCCTTGAGCCGCATGATCTTCCTGGGCACGCCGCATCAGGGCGCGCCGCTGGAACGCGGCGGCCACTGGATCGACCAGGCGCTCGAACTCAGCCCCTACGCGGCACCCTTCAGCCGGCTGGGCAAGACGCGCAGCGCGGGCATCCGCGACCTGCGTCACGGCACGATCACCCCGGACGGCAGCCACACCCATGCGCTGCCGGTCGATGTGGAGTGCATGACGGTGGCGGCCACCCTGAGCCGACGCCGCCACCTGGTGGCCGAGCGCCTGCTGGGCGACGGCCTGGTGCCGCTCAACAGCGCGCTGGGCGAGCACCGCGACGTGGCGCGCCGCCTGGACTTCGCGCCGGCACGGCGGCGCATCGTCTACGAGACCGGCCACCTCGAACTGCTCAGCCGACCCGAGGTGTACGCGCAATTGCTTGCGTGGCTTGGCCCCGGCCGACCGATGCTGCTCGCCGCGCCGACCCAGGACGCCGGGACTGTCGAGACAGCACTCCTGCCGCAGAGTTGAGGACGGCACGGGCCGCAAATGACGAAGGGCCCCGCGGGGCCCTTCGTGCTCGCGGCGCGGTGCAACTCAGCTCGCCGCGCGTCCGGTGATCGCGCGCATCTTCTGCACCTTCTCGAATTCGTCGCGGCAGAAGCTGTCGCAGAAGCCGGCCTTCATCAGGACGGGATCGTCCAGGGACTCGTCGCAGAAACGGCACTGGGTGTAGGTCACGGCCTCCTTGGGCTGCGCCGCGGCGAACTTGCGCCGCAGTTCTTCCTGGCGCTCCTGCATCTCCAGCGTCATGTCGGCTTCATCCATCCTGGCGGCTCCTGAGTTGACTTGCTTGCGCACCGGGCGGCGACTTCGGCTGGGCGCGGGCGGGGCAAGTTGAAGAAAGAGAAACAAAAAGCCGCTCGATCGTGAGCGGCTTTCCGACGGGCGAAGCCCGTGAATCCTGGTTGCGGGGGAAGGATTTGAACCTTCGACCTTCGGGTTATGAGCCCGACGAGCTGCCAGACTGCTCCACCCCGCGGCAAGCTCGCATTGCTGCGAGAAAGTGAACTATACACGAGACCGACAGCGCTTCGCAAACCGCGCAGGGCGATGGGCGCAAACCCCGAGGCGGCGGCCCGCGAGTCGCAAGCCTCTCTCCGCCCCATCAGGTGCCTGACGCGCCTCTGAGGTGCCCGCGCCCGCGTTGGCGGGCTGAGCCTCAGTCCGCCAGGGCCCACGCGACGGCCGCCAGGGCGTGCTCGCGCGTGGTGTCGATCAGCGGCACGGTGGCATCGCTGGCATCGACCAGCAAGCTGATCTCGGTGCAAGCGAGCACGACGGCCTGCGCGCCCCGTGCGACGAGGTTGGCGATCACCTCGCGATAGCGCGCCCGCGAGGCGGGCTCGATGCGGCCGAGGCAGAGCTCGTTGTAGATGACGCGATGAACCTCCGTCCGATCCTCGGCGGGCGGCACCAGCACCTCGATGCCGTGCTCGCGCTCGAGTCGCCCGCGGTAGAACTCCTGCTCCATCGTGAAACGCGTGCCGAGCAGCCCCACCCGGGTGCACCCCGCCGCGAGCACCGCGCGCGCGGTGGCATCGGCAATGTGCAGTAGCGGAATGCGCACCGCGTCTTCGATGGCGGGCGCCACCCGATGCATGGTGTTGGTGCACAGGACCAGACCCTGCGCCCCCGCCCCTTCCAGGGCCTGGGCCTCGCGCGCGAGGCTCGCGCCGGCGGCGTCCCAGTCGCCTGCACGTTGCAGCGCCTCGATGGCGTGAAAGTCCACGCTCAGCAGCAGCAGGCGGGCCGAATGCAGGCCGCCAAGACGAGCCTGCACCGCCTGGTTGAGCAGGCGGTAGTAGAGCGCGGTCGACTCCCAGCTCATGCCACCCAGCAGTCCCAGAGTCTTCAAGTCGGACCTCCTCGATGCACCGTGAGCGTGTGCGACGGCATGCAGTGTATGGGGGCACGAGTGGCCCGTCGGCACCACCGAGGTGCGCCGCGTCGACTCCGCGTGCATCGGAGTGCGACAACTTGGTGCGCAGCCTGGCCCCGCGTCCCTGGGCGCGCGGCCGTGGGCTGCTGGCACGCGTGTTGCATTGATCTACCCAGCGTCACAGTGGCGCCTAACCCACGGAGATCGAACGATGGACCGCAGACAGTTCATGCAGGCAACGGGTGCCCTGGCGCTCAGCTCGGGCAGCCTTCAGGCCTTCGGGCAGGACAAGACGCCGATCAAGGTCGGCATCCTGCATTCGCTGTCGGGGACGATGGCCATCTCCGAGACGGCGCTGAAGGAGACGGCGCTGATGACGATCGCCGACATCAACGCCAAGGGAGGTGTGATGGGGCGCCCGCTCGAGCCGGTGGTGGTCGATCCGGCCTCGAACTGGCCGCTGTTCGCCGAGAAGGCGCGACAGCTGATCACGCAGGACAAGGTGGCCGTGGTGTTCGGCTGCTGGACCTCGGTGTCGCGCAAGAGCGTGCTGCCGGTGTTCAAGGAACTTAACGGACTGCTGTTCTATCCCGTGCAGTACGAGGGCGAGGAACTCGAGCGCAACGTGTTCTACACGGGTGCCGCCCCGAACCAGCAGGCCATCCCCGCCACCGAATACCTGATGAGCAAGGAAGGCGGCGGCGCCAAGCGCTTCTTCCTGCTCGGCACCGACTACGTCTACCCGCGCACGACCAACAAGATCCTGCGCGCCTTCCTCAAGAGCAAGGGCGTGGCCGACAAGGACATCGAGGAGGTCTACACGCCCTTTGGCCACAGCGACTACCAGACCATCGTCGCCAACATCAAGAAGTTCTCCACTGGCGGCAAGACCTGCGTCATCTCGACCATCAACGGCGACTCCAACGTGCCGTTCTACAAGGAACTGGGCAACGCAGGTCTGTCGGCCAAGCAGGTTCCGGTGATGGCCTTCTCTGTGGGTGAGGAAGAACTGCGTGGCGTCGACGCCAAGCCGCTGGTCGGTCACCTGGCCTGCTGGAACTACTTCATGTCGCTGAAGAATCCGCAGAACGAGGCTTTCATCAAGAACTACAAGGCCTGGGCAGTGAAGCAGAAGCTGCCCAACGCCAGCACCGCGGTCACCAACGATCCGATGGAGGCGACCTTCATCGGCATCCACATGTGGAAGCAGGCCGTCGAGAAGGCCAAGTCCATCGAGGTGGACAAGGTGATCCCGGCGGTCGCCGGCCAGACCTTCCCGGCCCCGAGCGGCTACACCGCGAAGATGGACGAGACCAACCATCACCTCTGGAAGCCCGTGTTCATCGGCGAGATCCGCGCCGACGGCCAGTTCAACGTCGTCTGGAAGAGCAAGGGGCTGGTGCGCGCCCAGCCCTGGAGCCCGTTCATCCCGGGCAACGAAGGCAAGCAGAAGATCTGATCCACCCACTGCCTGTCCACACGCGTCCGGCGCAGCTCGCGCCGGACGCGCTCGCCACGCCTTGCCCGGGAACTTCGTGAACCTGCTGCGCGCCCTGCTGCTTGCCGCTTGTCTGGCGCTGTCTGGCGCGGCCTGGGCGGCGCTCGACGCCAGCGCCGTGAGTGCGCTGGCCAGCGACGACTCCGATGAGCGCGTGGCTGCCATTTCGGCCCTGGCCGCCAGCGGCGAGCCGCGTGCCCGGCAGATCCTCAAGGCGCTATCCGAGGACGGCCTGTACACCACCAAGGACAAGACCGGCGCGATCCGCGTGGTGCTCGAGGAGTCGGGCACCTGGGTCGACGCCGCGAGCGGCGCTCCGATCGACTCAGCCAGCGAGCGCGACGCCATCAACACCAACAACCGCCTGCGCGGTGCGCTCGATGCCGCGCTCGCCGCCTTCGACCTGTCCTCGCCCGATGTGCCTACCCGGCTCGCGGCGGCCGAGGCGCTGCAAGGCGCCGACGACGCCGCGCTGCTGCCAGCGATCGAAGCCGCCCTGGCCCGTGAGTCCGACACGCGGGTGCGCGAGCGGCTGGCAAACGCGCGCGCCGCGCTCGGCCTGCGCGCACCCGAGGCCGCGCAGCGCCTCGCCGCGGTGCGCGCCCTGTCCGACTCCGACAGCCCGCAGGTACGCCAGATGCTCAGCGAGCGGCTCGATCCAGCCAACGAGTCCGACGCCGCGGTGCGCGCGGCCGCGCAGACCACGCTGGCCGAGATCGCCCAGCGCCTGCGCAAGTACGAACTGCTCAACAGCTTCTTCAGCGGCCTGAGCCTGGGCAGCATCCTGCTGCTCGCCGCCATCGGGCTGGCCATCACCTTCGGGCTGATGGGCGTGATCAACATGGCGCACGGCGAGTTTCTGATGATCGGCGCCTACTGCACCTACGTGGTCCAGTCCCTTTTCCGCGCCCACGCGCCCGGCCTGCTCGAGTGGTATCCGGTCGCCGCGCTGCCGGTGGCCTTCCTGGTGACCGCCCTGCTGGGCGTACTGCTCGAGCGCAGCGTGATCCGCTGGTTCCACGGCCGGCCCCTCGACACCCTGCTGGCCACCTGGGGCGTCAGCCTGCTGCTCATCCAGGGTGCACGCTCGCTGTTCGGCGCGCAGAACGTCGAACTGGCCAATCCGTCCTGGATGGCTGGGGGCATCGAGCTCGCCGGTGGGCAGGTGCTGGCCTACAACCGCATTGCCATCATCGTCTTCGCCGCGGTGGTGGTGGCCCTGGTGTGGTGGCTGCTGGCACGCACGCGCATGGGCCTGTTCGTGCGCGCGGTGACGCAGAACCGGGCGATGGCCAGCGCCGCCGGCGTGCCCACCGATCGCGTGGACATGCTCACCTTCGGCCTGGGCTCGGGACTGGCGGGCCTCGCGGGCGTCGCGCTCTCGCAGATCGGCAACGTCGGGCCCGAGCTGGGCACGGGCTTCATCATCGACAGCTTCATGGTCGTGGTGCTGGGCGGCGTGGGCCAGATCGCCGGCACCGTGATCTCGGCCCTGGGGCTGGGAGCGCTGGCCAAGCTGATCGAACCCGCGGCGGGGCCGGTGCTGGCCAAGATCGCGCTGCTCTTGCTGGTGATCCTGGTGATCCAGAAGCGCCCGCAGGGTCTGTTCGCGGTCAAGGGCCGGAGCGCCGACGCATGATCAGCCTGCGCCTGGCCAGCCTGATGAGCCCGCGCCAGTGGCTGCTGCTGGCGGCCCTCACGGCACTGATCATGGTCGCGCTGCCGATTGCCCACCTGGCCTTGCCGGAGTCGCATCCGCTGCACGTCTCGGCCTACACCATCACGGTGCTGGGCAAGTTCATGTGCTACGCGATCGTGGCCCTGGGCATGGACCTGATCTGGGGCTACGCCGGCATCCTGTCGCTCGGCCAGGGCCTGTTCTTCGCGCTCGGCGGCTACGCCATGGGGATGTACCTGATGCGCTCGATCGGACGTGACGGCGTCTACCAGAGCGATCTGCCCGACTTCATGGTGTTCCTCAACTGGAAGGAGCTGCCCTGGTACTGGACCGGCAGCGATCAGTTCTGGTGGGCTGCGCTGCTGGTGGTGCTGGTGCCCGGCCTGCTCGCCCTGGTGTTCGGCTGGTTCGCCTTCCGCTCGCGCATCAAGGGCGTGTACTTCTCGATCATCACCCAGGCGGTGACCTACGCCGCCATGCTGCTTTTCTTCCGCAACGACACCGGCTTCGGCGGCAACAACGGCTTCACCGACTTCAAGCGCATCCTGGGCTTTCCGATCGCCGCCCCCGAGACGCGCGTGGCGCTGTACGTGATCACCGCGCTGACGCTGCTGCTCGCCTTCCTTGCCTGCCGCTTCGTGGTCACCTCGCGCCTCGGGCGGGTGCTCACCGCGGTGCGCGATGCCGAGTCGCGCCTCATGTTCATCGGCTACAACCCCCTGCGCTACAAGCTGTTCGTGTGGGTGTTCGCGGCCGTGCTCTCGGGCATCGCCGGCGCGCTCTACGTGCCGCAGGTGGGCATCATCAACCCCGGCGAGATGAGCCCGGCCAACTCGATCGAGATCGCCATCTGGGTGGCGGTGGGCGGGCGCGGCACCCTGGCGGGCGCGGTGCTCGGCGCCTTCGCGGTCAACGGCGCCAAGAGCTGGTTCACGGTCGCCTTCCCGGAGTACTGGCTCTTCGTCCTGGGCCTGATGTTCATCCTGGTGCCGCTGTTGCTGCCGCGCGGGCTGGTGGGCCTGCTGCGCGGGCGAGCCGCACCGGATCAGGCCAAACCAGCGGATCCGGCGAAGCGGGCGGAACCGGCCGTCCCGGTGGCGCCCGCGGCCAGCGCGCAGGAGCGGGCATGAGCGTGGCCGCTCCTGCCCCAGTGACGCACGCGGCCAGCGGGCCGGGCGAGTCGGCCTACGGCCACCTGGCCGATCCCAACCGGGTCGACACGTCCCACGGCCCGATCCTCTATCTCGACGACATCACGGTGAGCTTCGACGGCTTTCGGGCGCTCAACAAGCTTTCGCTCACCATCGAGCGCGGCGAGCTGCGCTGCGTGATCGGCCCCAACGGCGCGGGCAAGACGACCATGATGGACGTGATCACCGGCAAGACGCGCCCGGCATCCGGGACCGCTTTCTTCGGCCAGACCTTCGATCTGACCCGCCTGCCCGAGACGCGCATTGCTGAGCTCGGCATCGGCCGCAAGTTCCAGAAGCCCACGGTATTCGAGAACCACACCGTGTTCGAGAACCTGGAGCTCGCGCTGGCCGATCCCGCGGGCGCCCGGCCCTCGCGGGCCAAGGGGCTGTGGGCCAACCTCTTCGCGCACCTGACCGAGGCGCAGCGCGCGCTGATCGACGACACGCTGGCCCGCATCCGCCTCAATGGCTCGGAGCATCGGCTGGCGGGCCTGCTGTCGCATGGCCAGAAGCAGTGGCTCGAGATCGGCATGCTGCTGGTGCAGGAACCCGCGCTGGTGCTGCTCGACGAGCCGGTGGCGGGCATGACCGACGCCGAGACCGAACGCACCGCGGAACTCATCCTGGAGCTCGAAGGCAGCCACTCGATCATGGTGGTCGAGCACGACATGGACTTCGTGGCGCGCATCGCCCGCAAGGTGACCGTGCTGCACGAAGGCAGCGTGCTGGCCGAAGGCAGCCTCACCGAGGTTCAGGCCGACGAACGCGTGATCGAGGTCTATCTTGGCCGCTGAGTCCTCGCCCATGCTGCAAGTCAGCGGCCTGCAGCAGTACTACGGCGGCAGCCACATCCTGCGCGACGTGAACCTGGCTGTGCCGGCCGCCGCGGTGACGGTGCTGCTGGGACGCAACGGGGTGGGCAAGACCACGCTGTTGCGCACGCTGATGGGGCTGGTGCCGGCGCGCAGCGGCACGGTGAGCTTCGCGGGGACCGACATCACCCACACCGCGCCGCACCGGCGCGCGGCCCTGGGCATAGGCTACGTGCCGCAGGGACGCGAGATCTTCAACCGCCTGACGGTCGAGGAGAACCTGATGGTGGGCATGGCGCCCCTGCCCGCGGGCCGCGCCCGGCGCCTTCCGGAGCACGTGCTCGAGACCTTCCCCGTGCTCAAGCAGATGCTGCGCCGGCGCGGCGGCGATCTGTCGGGCGGGCAGCAGCAGCAGCTGGCCATCGGCCGCGCGCTCGCCGCCGGCCCCAAGCTCCTCATCCTCGACGAGCCCACCGAAGGCATCCAGCCCTCGATCATCAAGGAGATCGGCGCGGTCATTCGCCGACTGGCGCGCGAGCAGGGTCTGGCGGTGCTCCTGGTCGAGCAGTACTACGACTTTGCCGAAGGGCTCGCCGACACCTGGGCCGTGATGTCGCGCGGACAGATCACCCATGCGGGCGCGGGCGCCGACATGAAGGATCTCGAGGTTCGCGAGCTGATCGCGATCTGAAGCTCCGACCCGCGAGGCCAGCGGTCGCCAGAGCGAGCACTGGCGCGGGCAGATCTCGATGCGCTCGAGCGGCCCGACACGCCTGACGCGGGTGCGCAGTTAGGCGCTCGCTGCCAGCGCGTTTAGGGGCCTGGGCCATTGATAAACTGGCCGGCATGTTCAGCACGCCCGCCCGCTACTGCTCTGCCTGCGGCCACTCGTTGGCGCGGCGCGTGCCCACCGGCGACAACCGCGAGCGCGACTGCTGCGACGCCTGCGGCACCGTGCACTACGTCAACCCGCGCCCGGTGGTCGGCACTGTGCCGGTGTGGGGCGAGCAGGTTCTGCTGTGCCGGCGCGCGATCGAGCCGCGCCTGGGCAAGTGGACGCTGCCGGCCGGCTTCATGGAGGTGGGCGAGACCACCGCCGACGGTGCCCTGCGCGAGACGCTCGAGGAGGCGGGAGCGCGCATCTCGCTCGGGCCGCTGTTCACCATGATCGACGTGCCGCACGTCGAGCAGGTGCACATCTTCTACCGCGCCGACCTGCTCGATCTCGCGTTCGCACCGGGCGAGGAGTCGCTCGAGACCCGGCTCTTCGCCGAGCACGAGATCCCCTGGGACGAGATCGCGTTCCGCACGGTGGCCACCACGCTGCGCCTGTTCTTCGCCGATCGCGCGCGCGGCGCCTTCGGCACGCACACGCCCGCAATCACCCTGCCCCCCCACCACGACGCATGATTCCCTGGCTGCGCGAGGGCGAGGACTTCCCTGCGGTGCGCAGCGCGCTGCGCCGACCCAACGGCCTGCTCGCCGCCAGCGCCGAGATCACACCCGCCCGCCTGGTCGCAGCCTATGCGCAGGGTGTCTTTCCCTGGTACGCGCAGGGCGAGCCCGTGCTGTGGTGGAGCCCCGACCCACGCATGGTGCTGTACGTCGATGAGTTCCGCGTCAGCCGCTCGCTGCGCAAGACCCTGGCGCAGGTGGCCGCGAGCCCGAGCATCGAACTCTGGCTCGACCGCGATTTCGCGGCGGTGATGCGCGCCTGCGCCCAACCGCGCCCCGGCCAGCCCGGCACCTGGATCACCGACGAGATCCTCGCCGCCTACAGCGCGCTGCACCGCGCGGGGCTCGCGCATTCGGTCGAAACCTGGATCGATGGCGAGCTCGCGGGCGGCCTCTACGGCGTGGCCCTGGGGCGCATGTTCTACGGCGAGTCGATGTTCGCGCGCACCCGCGACGCATCGAAGATCGCGCTCGCCACCCTGGTGGGCGTGCTCAGGCACGAGGGGGTGTCGGTGATAGACTGCCAGCAGGACACGGCACACTTGGCATCGCTCGGTGCGCGCGCGATCCCCCGCGCCGCCTTTTGCGCGCATCTCGAGGCCGCCGTGCCCTTGCCCGCGCCCGACTGGAAGGCTTACGCAGCCCACCCGCTGAACCACTGGCTGAAGACCTGACGAGACCTTGGCCAACCTCAAGGAACTGCCCTTCTCGGCGCTGCAGTTCTACGCGACGGCGCCCTACCCCTGCAGTTACCTGGAGGGCCGGCAGGCGCGCTCACAGGTGGCCACGCCCGCGCACCTGATCAACGCCGATGTCTACAGCGAACTGGTGCGCATGGGCTTCCGGCGCAGCGGGATCTTCACCTACCGGCCCCATTGCGACGGTTGCCGCGCCTGCATCCCGGTGCGGGTGCGCGCGCTGGAGTTCGTTGCCAACCGCAGCCAGCGCCGCGCCCAGCGCCGCCACGAGGCGCTCGTCACCCGCGTCGCGGCGCTCGCCTTCGACGCCGAGCACTACGCGCTGTATCTGCGCTATCAGGCGCACCGCCACAGCGGCGGCGGCATGGACAACGACAGCCGCGAGCAGTACACGCAGTTCCTGCTGCAGTCGAAGGTGAACACGCGGCTCGTCGAGTTCCGCGAGCCGCCCTCGCCCGAGGGTCGGCTGGGCACGCTGCGCATGGTGTCGATCATCGACGTGCTGGCCGACGGCCTGTCCTCGGTCTACACCTTCTTCGACCCCGATACACCCGGCGCCTGCTACGGCACCTACAACGTCCTGTGGCAGATCGGCCAGTGCCGGGGGCTGGGCCTGGCCCACCTCTACCTCGGTTACTGGATCGAGGCGAGCGGCAAGATGGCCTACAAGTCGCGCTTCCGCCCGCTCGAGGTCCTGCGCCAGGGCCGCTGGCAGCGGCTCGCCGAGCCCGGGATCCCGACCCCCTGAACCGCTTTCCCTTCCCGCCATGCTCTACCAACTCGCCCGCCGCGCGCTCTTCTCGCTCGACCCTGAAACCGCCCACGACCTGACGCTGGCCAACATCGGCTGGGCCGCGCGCTGCGGCCTGACGCGCCTGGTGGCGCGCGCCGTGCCTGAGGATCCGGTCGAGCTGATGGGCCTGCGCTTTCGCAACGCGGTGGGCCTGGCCGCCGGCATGGACAAGGAAGGGGCGCACCTTGCCGCGCTGGGGGCGCTGGGCTTCGGCCACATCGAGGCCGGCACCGTCACGCCCCTGCCGCAGCCGGGCAACCCCAAGCCGCGCGTGTTCCGCATCATCCCCGCCCAGGCGGTGGTCAACCGCATGGGCTTCAACAACGCGGGCGTGGACCAGTTCGTCCGCAACGTGGCTGGGGGCGCGGCCTACCGTGCCGCCGGCGGCATCGTCGGCCTGAACATCGGCAAGAACGCCGCCACGCCCATCGAGGATGCGCTCTCGGACTACCGCATCGGTCTGGCCAAGGTGTACACGCACGCCGACTACGTGGCGGTGAACATCTCCTCGCCCAACACCAAGAACCTGCGCGCCCTGCAGGGCGAGAAGCAACTCGAGGCCCTGCTCGCCGGCCTGGCCGACCAGCGCAAGCGCCTCGAGGACGAGCACGGCCGCCGCGTGCCGATCGCCGTGAAGATCGCGCCCGACCTCGCCGACGACGAAGTCCGCCGCGCCGCGGATGCCCTGGTGCGCCACGGACTGGACGCGATCATCGCCACCAACACGACGCTGTCGCGCGCAGCGGTGCAGGGGCTGCCGAACGCCGACGAAGCGGGCGGGCTGTCGGGCAGGCCGCTCACCGCGCGCTCGACCGAGGTGGTGGCCCTGCTCGCCCGTCACCTGAAAGGCCACCTGCCCATCATCGGCGTGGGGGGCATCATGAGCGGCGAGGACGCGGTGGCCAAGATGCAGGCCGGCGCATCGCTGGTGCAGCTCTACACCGGCTTCATCTACAGCGGACCGGACCTCGTGGGCGAGTGTGTGGCGGCCATCGCGGCCTGGCGCGCGCGTCAGCGCCCACGGCGCCGCGCGGCCTGAGCGACCGCGCCCCTAAGCGCATGCGCTGCTTCGTGGCGCTGCTGCCCGCGGACGAGTCCCGCCCCGCGCTCGACGCCCTGCTGCGCTGCGCCGCGCTGTCGCATCCCCGCGCGCGCGCGGTGCATCCCGCCGACCTGCACCTGACCTTGGCCTTCATCGGCGACTTGCCGCCAGCGCGCGCGCAAGCTCTGGCCACGGCGCTGGCGCGGCGGCCCGCGCCGCAAGCCCCGCCCTGGCAGCTCGATCAGCTAGGCGCGTTCGCCCAGGCGCGCGTGCTGTGGGCGGGCGGTGCGGCGCACGCTGAACTCGAGGCGATGGCGGCGGCGGTGCGCAGCTGGCTCGACGACGAGAGCGTGAGTTACGACCGCAAGCGCTTCGTGCCGCATGTCACCCTGTTGCGCAAGCTGGCGCTCGCCGAGGTCGAGCACGCGCCCGCTGTCATCGAGCCACCCATCCCGTGGCCGCTGGGTGCGCCGGTCCTGCTCGCGGCGCGGGCAAATCCCGAGGCGCCGCGCTACGCCCCGGTGGCGGCCGCGACGCCGTCGTTTGGCTGCGATCAAGCCGAGCCGAATCGCTGATTGACCCTACGGCGGCGGCGCCCGCATCCTCGCGCCCATGCTTCACTTCCACTCTTGGGCGCGCCCCGCCGCGGCCCGCACTGCGCGGCCCTGAGGGCCGACACCCGGCCATGGGACCGCTCCCGCTCACCCTGCTGCTGCTCGCGGCCTTCGCCGGCTTCGCCTGGCTGGCGTGGCGCAAGCTCGCCATCGTCGCCGCCTTGCAACCCGAGGTGCGCTGGGACCGCCCGGGCGCGCGCCTGGCCAACGTGCTGCGCCTGGGCCTGCTGCAGACCCGCATGCTCGAAGGCGACTTCAAGCCGGGACTGATGCACCTGGTGATCTTCCTGGGCTTCATGACGCTCCTGGTGCGCAAGCTGCAACTGCTTGTGCTGGGCTACGACGCGCACTTTGTCTTCCCTGGCCTGCCCGGTGCGCTGTACACCGGCCTCAAGGACCTGGTGGAGCTCGCGGTGGTGGCCGCGGTGCTCTACGGCTTCTGGCGGCGCTTCGTACAGCGACCGGCGCGGCTCGAGCCCAACCGCGAGGCGCTGGTGGTGCTGGGCCTGATCCTGGCGATCATGCTCACCGACTTCCTGTACGACGGCTTCAAGTTCGCGCTGCTATCCGGCAGCCACGAGGGCATTGCCCACGAGCGTGCCTGGTCACCGGTGGGCGGCGCGCTCGCCAGTCTGTTCCAGGGGCTGCCCGAGACCACGCTGGCCGCGGGCTACCACGCCTTCTATTGGATCCAGATGCTCACGGTGCTGAGCTTCCTGGTGATCCTGCCGGTGGGGGAGCACTTCCACATCGTCACCGCGCTGCCCGCGCTGTTCTTCGCGCGGGCCACGCCGCTGGCGCGCGTGCCCTCGGTGAACCTCGACGCGCTGATGGCCGAGGACGCCACCGACATCAAGGTCGGCGCGCGCACCGCGCTCGACCTGCCCTGGAAGGATGGCTTCGACGCCTACACCTGCACCGAATGCGGCCGCTGCAAGGACGCCTGCCCGACCTTCCTGACGGGCAAGCCACTGGCCATGAAGTGGGTGCACGACAGCGTGAAGCACCACCTGCTCGAGCAACGCGCGGCGATTCTGGCGCACGACGAGGCGGCACTGCCTCCCCTGGTGGGGCCGGTGATCTCGGCCGACACGCTGTGGGCCTGCACCACCTGCGGCTACTGCGAGCGCGCCTGTCCGATCGAGCTCGAACTGCTGGGCAAGATCTTCCGCCTGCGCCAGCACCAGGTGCTGATGGAGGGCGCCTTCCCGCCCGAGCTCAAGACCGTGTTCGACAACTACGAGAGCGCCGGCAACCCCTGGGGCCTGCCGGCCGACACGCGCGGCGACTGGGCCCGGGAACTCGGCGTCGAGGTGGCCGCCACCCCCGAGCAGGTCGCGGGGCTCGACTATCTGTTCTACGTGGGCTCGGCGCAGAGCTTCGACGACCGCAACCAGAAAGTGGCGCGCGCCTTCGTGCGCATCCTTCAGGCGGCGGGCGTGCGCTTTGCCATCCTTGGCGCGGCCGAAGGCTCGACCGGCGAGTGCGTGCGACGCGCAGGCAACGAGATGCTGTTCCAGGCGCTCGCCCAGCCCCTGGTCGAGACCCTCAACGGCCTGGGCGTGACGCGCATCGTGACCTGCGATCCTCACGCGTTCAACAGCCTGCGCAACGAGTACCCCGAGTTCGGCGGGCACTACGAGGTCCGCCACCACACCCAGGTGATCGCCGAGCTGATCGCCGCGGGCCGGCTGCAGCTCGCGCCGAGCTTCGAGCGCGTGATCCTGCACGACCCCTGCTACCTGGGCCGCCACAACGGCGAGTACCAGGCCCCGCGCGCGGTGCTCGCCGCGGTCAGCAAGGACGCGCCGCTTGAATTCCCTCTGGCGCGCGAGAAGGCGATGTGCTGCGGCGCAGGCGGCGGCCGCTTCTGGATGGAAGAGCATCTGGGACGGCGTATCAACCTCACGCGCGTCGAGCAGGCGCTGCCCCAGTCGCCCCAGGTGATCGCCACCGCCTGTCCCTACTGCCTCACGATGGTGAAGGACGGCCTGGCCACCCTGGGCCGCGAAGACGTGGCGGCCCGCGACCTGGCCGAACTGGTCGCCGAGGCGCTGCCGCCCGCGGCGCCGGCCCCCGCCTAGCCCAGAGGCTAGGTCGGGCGCCGCGCCACCGCGTTGTAGCCCACCACGTTGGAGTAGAAGTTCCCCGCCGCGGCTCGCTCGCGCAGCGCCTCGATGAAGTCACGCGCCTGCGCGCCACTGAGCTCGCCGCTGGCCACTAGTGCGTCGAGCAGGTCGTGAAGAAAGAACAGTCGCGCGAAGTCCTCCGCGCCAACCTCGAGCACGCGCCCCTGCACCCGAACGTCCGTCAGGCCCGCGCTGCGCAGCAGCGGCCCGAGGTTGACGCCGCTGTGCGGATTGACGATCGCCGCCAGCAGGGCGCGGCGCACGGCCTCGAAGACCCGGCGCTGCGCCGGATCGTCCAGAGCCAGTCCCATTTGCCCGTGGTCGGGATCGACCACCAGAATTCGTCCACCCGCGCGGGTGACGCGCCGCATCTCGGCCAGCGCCCGCTCGGGATGCTCGAGGTGCTGCAGCACGCGCTCGGCGCGCACCGCATCGAAGCTCTGGTCGGCGAAGGGCAGCTCGTAGGCACTGGCAACGCGCCAGTCGATCGCGCAGCCGACCGCCGCACTTGCACGGCGGGCCGCATCGATCATGGCCTCTGAAAGGTCGATGCCGGCCACCCCA
The DNA here is from genome assembly GCA_035454085.1 of Burkholderiaceae bacterium. Taxonomy (GTDB): domain Bacteria; phylum Pseudomonadota; class Gammaproteobacteria; order Burkholderiales; family Burkholderiaceae_F; genus DAOTEJ01. The sequence goes on from DAOTEJ010000010.1 coordinate 22,012, forward strand.
CCTTCGGGACCGACGCGGGCGGCGAGCTCGACGCAGACTTCGCCCGCGCCGCAACCGACGTCGAGCACGCGCATGCCGGGCTCGAGCCCGAGCAGCTCGTAGCCCTCACGGCGAAAGTCCGCGAGCCGTGCCGCAAGCAGCCCCAGGTAGTCGACCAGCTCGCCGGCGCGGCCGCTGGCATCCACATTCGAGAATCCGGTGTTCGATGCCACTCCATCTCCCCGCGACACCGCCCGCCTTCGGCCGGCCGCCGACTCTTGCCTGAACCAGACGCTGCGCCCCGCGCACAGCGTTCACCGAGAGCGGGGCGAATCTAGAAGAACCAGACGGCGCGGATCAGGCCGTCTTCCACGCGATACACCGCCACGGCGGCGAGGGGTCCCTCGGGGAGCCCGGTGACCTGCTCCTGGTCGACCACCACGCTGCCCGAGACCATGCGTGCCACGAGCCGCGCGTGCAGCGCCGGCAGGTTGAAGCGCCGCGTGGCGTAGTGCTGGGCCAGGGCGCGCTTGCCACGGATCACGGGCTCGGGGGCGGGCGGGCGGAAGACCTCGATGTCCTCGGCATACTCGGCCACGAAGCGCGCCAGGTCGCGCGCGTTGTAGGCGTCGAGCTGGCGCTGCACCGGACCGACCACGGCGTCGGAAGCACCCATCGGCGAGTGCGGCATCAGCGCGTGCCGCGCTGCGCCTTGTAGAGCTCGCGGAAGGTCTTGCCGGTAGGTGCCATGAGGTCGCGCGTGCCGGTCCAGCCACCCGCCAGCGGCATCGAGCGCAGGCGCTTCTTGTCGCCGCCCATCATCGCCAGCAGGCGCACCGCCAGCCGCGAGGCAGCCGAGTACAGCCCAGGGCGCGCCGCCACGAAGCCCCAGACGGCCAGCGCGGCGCGCTCGGGCCAGGGACGCAGGCCGCGCTCGAACTGCTTTTCGCGCAGCTTGCGCAACAAGTCGGGCAGCGGGATCTTCACCGGGCAGACCACCGAGCACTGGCTGCACAAGGTCGCGGCCTGGGGCAGATCGAGTGCATTCTCGACCCCCGTGTAGCTGGGCGTGAGCACCGAGCCCATCGGCCCCGGATACACCCAGCCGTAGGCGTGGCCGCCGATCTTCTGGTAGACCGGGCAGTGGTTCATGCAGGCGCCGCAGCGTATGCAGCGCAGCATCTCCTGGAAGTCGCCGCCCAGCAGGCCGGTGCGGCCGCCATCGACCAGCACGTAGTACAGGTGATCGGGGCCGTCGGGCTCGCCCGCGGCACGAGTGCCGGTGAGGATGGAGAAGTAGTTGCTGATCGGCTGGCCGGTGGCCGAGCGCGGCAGCAGGCGCATGAGGGTGGCCAGGTCCTCGAGCGTGGGCAACACCTTCTCGATGCCGGTGAGCACCACGTGCACCTTGGGCACGATGGTGCACATGCCTTCGTTGCCCTCGTTGGTGACGAGCGCGACCGAGCCGGTCTCGGCGATCAGGAAGTTGCCTCCGGTCACGCCCATGTCCGAGGACAGGAAGTGGCCGCGCAGCACCTCGCGCGCCTCGCGCGTGAGCTGAGTGATCTCTTCCTTGCGCGGCGTGCCGTGGGTGCGCGCGAACAGCTCCGAGATCTCCTGCTTGTCCTTGTGGATGACGGGCGCAATGATGTGCGAGGGCGGCTCGTTGTCGTTGATCTGCAGGATGTACTCGCCCAGGTCGGTCTCGACCGGCTGCACCCCGGCCTGCGCGAAGGCCTGGTTGAGGCGGATCTCCTCGCTCACCATCGACTTGCTCTTGGTGACCTTCTTCACGCCGTGCTTGTTCGCGATCTCGACGATCAGGCGGGTGGCGTCCTGATGCGACTCGGCCCACAGCACGGTGGCGCCGCGCGCCGTGGCATTGGCCTCGAAGATCTCGAGCCAGGTGTCGAGTGCCTCGAGCCCTCGGTTGCGCCGCTCCACCGCCGCGTTGCGGGTGCCCTCGAAGTCGTCGAGCTCGGTGATCGCCACGGCGCGGGCGGTGACGAACTTCTCTGAGAGTTTCTTGAGGTTCTTCTGCAGGCGCGGGTCAGCCAGCTTGACGGCCGCCCGCTCCTTGAAATGCTGCGACTGGGTCTGCATTCGGAGCCTCCTCAGGCGTCGCCAGCCAGCACTTGGGCGATGTGCAGCACGCGGGTCTTCTCGTCGCCCGCGCGGCGCAGCTTGCCCTCGATGTTGAGCATGCACCCGAGGTCGCCCAGCACCACCGCATCGGCACCGCTGGCCTGGATGTTGCGGCACTTCTCCTCGACGATCGCGCCGGAGATGTTGCCGTACTTGATCGAGAAGGTGCCGCCGAAACCGCAGCACTGCTGGGCGTCCTTCATCTCGGTCAATTGCACGCCGGGCATGGTGGCCAGCAGCGCGCGCGGCTGCTTCTTCACGCCGAGCTCGCGCAGCCCGGCGCACGAGTCATGGTAGGTGATGTGACCGCGGAACTGCCCGGGCACGGCAGCGAGCTTGAGCACGCTCACCAGGAAATCGGTGAGTTCGTAGGTGCGCGCGGCCAGCGCCTCGAAGCGCGCGCGCAGGTCGGGGTCGTCGCGGAAGAGCTCGGGGTACTGGGTCTTGATCTGGCCGCCGCACGAGCCCGAGGGCACGACCACGTAGTCGTAGGCCTCGAACTCGCCAAGCACCTTGCGCGCCAGCGCTCGGGCGGTGGCGGAGTCGCCCGAGTTGTAGGCCGGCTGACCGCAGCAGGTCTGGGTCTCGGGCACCTCCACGGTGCAGCCCGCGCCCTCGAGCAGCTTGAGGGCCGAGAAGCCGATCTCGGGCCGCATGGCGTCGACCAGACAGGTGACGAAGAGTCCTATGCGCACGGTGGGGAGGTCCTCGGGAAGGAAGATCCGGTGATCGGGCGCTCTCTAGGCGAGCGCCCGCGAATGGTGGGACCGATCAACGGGGTGGCTTTCGCATGGCGAGATATGATCACGGCCGGTATGATGCGATGCACAAACCATGTCGACTGAAGCTCCCAAGGACAAGACCGCCATCCAGGTCATCGAGCGCATGATGAAGCTGCTCGATGCGCTGGCCAGCCGTTCCGACCCGGTCAGCCTCAAGGAACTGTCGCAGGCCACGGCGCTGCATCCCTCGACCGCGCACCGCATCCTAAACGATATGGTGATCGGCCGATTCGTCGATCGCGGCGAGGCGCCGGGCACCTACCGCCTCGGCATGAGGCTGCTCGAGCTAGGCAACCTGGTCAAGGCGCGCCTGTCGGTGCGCGAGGCTGCCCTCGAGCCAATGCGAGAACTGCACCGCAAGACCGGGCAGACGGTGAACCTCTCGGTGCACCAGGGTGACGAGATCGTCTACGTCGAGCGCTCCTACTCCGAGCGCTCCGGCATGCAGGTGGTGCGCGCCATCGGCGGTCGCGCGCCGCTGCACCTGACTTCGAGCGGCAAGCTCTTCCTGGCCTACGAGGACCCGCGCTGGGTGCGCGCCTACGCCGCGCGCACCGGCCTGGCCGGTCACACCCGCAACAGCCTCACGGACGTGGCCAAGCTCGAGCGGGAACTGTCCGCCGTGCGCGCCACGGGCATCGCCCGCGACAACGAGGAACTCGAACTCGGAGTGCGCTGCATCGCCGCTCCGGTGCGCGACGACAGCGGCCGCATCGTCGCGGGCTTGTCGGTCTCGGCGCCGGCCGAGCGCATGCAAGATGAGTGGGTGGCCGATCTGCAAAGCACCGCCGCCAGGATCTCGGCGGGCCTCGGCTACGCGGCGGTGACGCCAGTGCGCTGAGTTCAGCGCGTATTGCCGCTGGGCACGGCAACCGGGCTCGGCAAGAAAAACGGCGGCCTCGGCCGCCGTTTCTGCTCTACGCACGAAGCATCAGTGCAAGGTGGCCGGGGCGGGCGCCGCGCCCGTCGCCGCAGTCGGGGCCTGGACGCTCGCCGCACCCACGGTGGCGGCCGGCACCAGCGAGGCGGCGCTTACCGCGGGGCCGAGAAGGTCCTTGAGCGGGTCGGCCTTGGCAACATCGGCCGGCGCTTTGCCCGACGCCGCGACCGGTTGGGCGGCGCGCTGCGCACGTTGCGCCTCGAGCCAGGTGCGGATGCGCTCGGCATCGGCCAGACGCGAATACTTGCCTACCGAGTCGAGCAGCACCAGCATCACGCGCTGACCTTCGATGGCCACCTGCATCACGAGGCAGCGGCCCGCGGCCGAGGTGAAGCCGGTCTTTTGCAGGCCGATATCCCAGTTGGGATTGGCGACCAGGCGATTGGTGCTGCCGTAGCGCACGGTGCGGCGGCCAGCGGCGATCTCGGCCTCGCTGCTGGTGGAGAACTCGCGAATCGTCGGGTGCTGATAGGCGGCGGTTGCCAGGCGCACCAGGTCCTGTGCCGAGGAACGGTTGTCAGCCGACAAGCCGGTGGGCTCGACGAAGCGCGAATCGGCCATGCCCAGCAGCCTTGCCTTGGCGTTCATGGCATCGGCAAAGGCATCGAGCCCGCCCGGATAGGTGCGGCCCAGCAGGTGGGCGGCGCGGTTGTCCGAGGCCATCAGCGCGATGTGCATCGCCTGGCCGCGGGTGAGCTTCATGCCAGGCTGCAGACGGGAACGGGCGGACTCGCGCACGCGCTCGGCGGCGGTGACGGTGAGTTCCTCGTCCATGGGCAGCCCCGCCTCCACGGTCACCAGCGCGGTCATCAGCTTGGTGATCGAGGCGATGGGAAGCACCGCGTCAGGGTTCTTCTGAAACAGGATCTCGTGCGTGTCCTGGTCCACCACCAAGGCCACGGAACTCTTCAGGTCAAGGGTGTCCTGGGTGCGGTGCAGGCCGGCCTGCATGCCCTCGCTCGG
>DAOTEJ010000010.1:26920-28094 GCA_035454085.1 Burkholderiaceae bacterium
GCCTCGGCGGCGAGACCGGCGAGGCCCATGCTCAGGCTCAGGCAAAGGGGCAAGACAAATCGCAAGACGCTCTCCTCATGCGCTGCTTGGACCGACGGTCCCACCATCGACCGTGCCGATCCATCCCCGACGGAAGGCACAACGGGCGCAATAGTGCGCCCGTTTTGGTGCGAGGGGCAAGTCGGGCGTCGCGTTTGCGGGACGCGCCGCCCTCCCCTTCACAGACTCGGCCGTTCAGTCGGCGTAGACGCCAGCTTTCTTGATCACCGGACCCCACTTGGCGATCTCGGCATTCAGGTGCGTGCCCAGCGCCGCAGGCGTGGCCATCTCGACCGGGTAGACCGTGGCGCCGAGGTCGGCCATGCGCTTGCGGAAGTCCGGATCCTTGACCGCGGCCTGCAGGGCGGCCACGAGCTTTTCGACCACGGGCTTGGGCGTGCCCTTGGGGGCGTAGATGCCGTGCCAGACGCCGACCTCGAAAGTCTTGAGCCCGGCTTCCTGCAGGGTGGGCAGGCTGGGCAGGGTGGCCACCCGCTGCTTGCTGGTCACCGCATAGGCCTTCACCGAGCCGGCCTGGATCTGGCCGGTGGTGTTGGTGGTCTGGTCGCACAGGAAGTCGACCTGCTTGCCCAGCAGCGCGTTCATCGCGTCGGCCGTGCCCTTGAAGGGCACGGTGGTGAAGTCCGTGTCGATGGTGGTCATGAACAGCATGCCGCACAGGTGCGAGGCCGAGCCCACGCCGGCGTTGGCGAGGTTGATCTTCGCCTTGTTGGCCTTGAGGTAGGAGAGGAACTCGTTGAAGTCCTTGGCCGGGAAGTCGGGGCGCGCGATGACGGTCATGGGCGTGTCGACCACGAGGCCGATCATCTCGAAGTCGGTCGCCGGGTTGTACGACAGCTTGCGGTAGAGCGAAGGCGCGGTCGACATGCCGATGTGGTGCAGCAGCACCGTGTAGCCGTCGGGCGAGGCGTTCTTGACCTTGGCCGCGCCGACCGTGCCGCCGGCGCCGCCCACGTTTTCAACGACCACAGACTGGCCCAGACTCTTGCCCATGGCCTGCGCGAGCGCGCGCCCCACGGCGTCGGTCGGGCCGCCCGCGGTAAAGGGCACGACCATGGTGACCGGCTTGGTGGGAAAGGTCTGGGCAGAAGCGGCAGTGGCGCCAAGCGCCAAC
>DAOTEJ010000010.1:28194-50525 GCA_035454085.1 Burkholderiaceae bacterium
GACCGGCTTGGTGGGAAAGGTCTGGGCAGAAGCGGCAGTGGCGCCAAGCGCCAACACGCAGGCCGCCAGGGCGCGCAATGCGATCTTCATTCGGGTCTCCTTGAGTATGTGGGAACGGACTCTTCGGCCCGCTCGCCGCGATTCTAGCCACCAGACTCTCTGCGCGGGCAAGCGCCGGTCGGGGTTGCCAACCACCACGCCGTGTCAGTAAGCCAGCGGTAAGAACTCGTAAGATGAGGGTAAGTACCGACGCCTACCCTTGGCCTGCCCGCACGTCGGACCCGCAACTGCACCGCCAGCGGCGCCTGCCCACGATGCGGACCCGGGCGCCACGGCACCCGCCAACGACACAACAACACCTCGAGGGAGGAATCGCAATGGCCACCGCCGCCTCGATCGACTGGAGCGCGATCGTTTCCGATCCGCGCTTTCAGGAACTGCACCGCAAGAAGTCGAGCTTTCTTTGGGGGCTGATGATCTTCTCGGTCATCTACTACTTCCTGCTCCCGCTGGGGGCGGCCTACTTCCCCCAACTGTTCGCCATCAAGGTCTGGGGGCCGGTCAACGTCGGCATTGTCTTCGCCTTGTCGGAGTTCTTGGTGGCCTGGGGCATCGCCTTCTACTACTCGCGCCGCGCCAACCTCGAGTTCGACGCCCTGTCGCGCTCGGTCGTGGCCGACATGGAAAAGAAGTTCGCACAGAAAGCGAAGGCCTGACATGACTCCCATTACCCGCAAGCTCGCCTTCTGGGGCTTCCTCGGCGCCCTGCCGCTGGTGGCCATGCCCGCCCTCGCGCAGAGCGCGGTCGCCCCGCAGTACCAGTGGCTCGCCTTCGCCGTGTTCGCGGCGATCATCGGCCTGACCATGTACGTCACCTACCTGGCGGCCAAGCGCGTCAAGTCGGCCTCCGACTTCTACACCGCCGGTGGCGGCGTCTCGGGCCTGCAAAACGGCTGGGCGATCGCCGGCGACTACCTTTCGGCGGCCTCCTTCCTGGGCATTGCCGGCCTGATCAGCCAGTACGGCTACGACGGCTTCATGTACTCGGTGGGCTGGCTCGTGGCCTACATCACCGTGCTGCTGCTCATCGCCGAGCCCTGCCGCAACATCGGCAAGTACACCCTGGCCGACATCCTCGCCTACCGCAACGACCCCAAGAAGACGCGCATCGTGGGCGCGATCTCGGTGATCACGGTCTCCACCTTCTACCTCACCGCGCAGATGGTCGGCGGCGGCGTGCTGGTCAAGACCCTGGTGGGCATCGACTACGAGATCTCGGTGATCGCGGTGGGCGTGCTGATGCTCGCCTACGTGCTCTTCGGCGGCATGGTCGCCACCACCTGGGTGCAGATCATCAAGGCGGTGCTGCTGGTGATCGCCTCGATCGTGCTGGTCGTGCTGGTGTGGGCGCCTTACGGCTTCTCGCTGCCCGGCTTCCTGGCCGACGTGGTGGCCGACCCCAAGGTGCAGGCTCGCGTGGCCGGCCTGCTGGGCGACGCTTCCAAGAACATGACGCCCGCCGAACTGGGCCAGCGCTTCCTCGAACCCGGCCTGTACTTCAAGGCGCCGATCGACCAGATCTCGCTGGGCATGGCGCTGGTGTTCGGCACCGCCGGCCTGCCCCACATCCTGATGCGCTTCTTCACCGTGCCCACCGCGCAGGACGCGCGCAAGTCGGTGATCTGGGCGATGGCCATCATCGGCGGCTTCTACGTGCTCACGCTCTTCCTGGGCTTCGGCGCGGCCAAGCTGGTCGGTCCGGCCAACATCGCCGCGGTCGACGCGGGCGGCAACATGGCCGCTCCCCTGCTGGCGCAGCACCTGGGGGGTGGCGCCGACTCGATGCTGGGCAACTTCATGCTCGCCTTCGTCGCGGCCGTGGCCTTCGCCACCATCGTGGCGGTGGTCGCGGGTCTGGTTCTGGCGGCGGCCTCGGCCATCGCCCACGACCTGTACGTGGGCGTGGTGCGCGCCGGCAAGCCGGTGACGCCGCAGCAGCAGGTGCGTGCCGCGCGCATCGCCACCGTGTTCGTGGGCGCACTGGCCATCGTGATCGGCATTGCGGCCAAGGGGCAGAACGTCGCCCACCTGGTGGCACTGGCCTTCGCGGTGGCGGCCTCGGCCAACTTCCCGACGGTCTTCATGACCCTGTACTGGAAGAAGTGCAACACGGGCGGCATCGTCACCGGCATGGTGATCGGCACGCTCGTGGCCGTGGGCCTGGTGATGGTCTCGCCGAACATGACCTATCCCAAGGCGGTGCGCGCCGCCGCCGAGAAGGTCCTGGCTGCCGATACCGCCAAGCGCGAGGCGGCCAACGCCGCGGTCGCCTCGGGCGACGCCGCCAAGGTCGCCGCGGGTCAGAAGTCGCTCGCCGCGCTCGACAAGGCAGCCGCCAAGGCCCGCGCCGACATCGACAAGGTCAAGGGCCAGGAGACCTCGATCATGGGTCTGGAAAAGCCGCTGTTCGACCTGCGCAACCCGGGGCTGATCTCCATCCCGCTGGGCTTCCTGGCGGTGATCCTGGGCTCGCTGTTCTACCGCGACCGCCGCTCCGAAGAGATGTGGGACGAGCTCTACGCCCGCTCCAACACCGGCCTGCTGGCGGCCAAGGCCTCCGCGCACTGAAGCACGCTCGCGGATTGCCAAGATCCGCGAGCGGTCGTCGAACCGGATGGGAGGCCCGGCGCCGTGCGCCGGGCCTTGTCTTTTCGGGCGGACCCGTGACGTCGGGGAAGTTGTGCGCCCGCCGATCACAGGCCTGCTCTTGAGCGACGAGCCCCTCGCCGCGATCGTTTGACCACGCGCAAGACCGCAGCGGCGCGTGCAGTTGCAATCGAGTTCCGAACCCCGAGGCGGGCATGGCCACACCCCAGCTCATCATCGACTCCACCGCCACCTTCCTGCGCGCGCACGAGCCCTTCTCGCGCATGGTCACGCGCGACCTGGCCTTCGTCGCCGAGCGCGTGCGCCTCGCCTACTTTCCGGTGGGCGCGGCCATCATCGACCCCACCGCGGGCAAGGCCACCGCGCTGCACATCGTCCAGCGCGGACACGTCCGCAGCAGCAATCCTGCCCAGCCGGGCGAGGACCTCGTGTTCGGCCCCGGCGAGTGCTTCCCGGTCGGTTCGCTGTCGGCCAACTCGGTCAACACGCGCTACTTCGAGGCCGCGGAGGACAGCTTCTGCCTGCTGCTCGACAAGGAGGACTTCGAGTCGCTGCGCACCGCGAGCCCGCCGTTCGCAGAGTTCTGCACCCAGGCGCTGGCCTCGATCGTCCAGGCCTCGCTGGCCCAGCTGCGGGTCCAGTTCAGCCAGCGCGCAGCCGAGCAGCAGAGCCTGCTGCAGCCGCTCAAGGCCCTGCTGCGCCGCGTGCCCGTGTACTGCGAGGAACACCTGCCGCTGGCCGAGGCGCTCGCCACCATGAGCCGGGCGGGCGTGGGCACGATCGCGGTGGTCGACACCGAGTCGCGGCCAGTGGGCATCTTCACGCTCACCGACCTGATGGAGCGGGTGGTGCTGCCGGGCGTAGCACTGACCGAATCCATCGGCTCGGTCATGACGCCGGCGCCCGGGGTGCTCGACGAGCTCGCCACCGCGCAGGAGGCGATGGCGCTGATGGCCACGCGGGGCTACCACCAGCTCCTGGTGACGCGCGAAGAGAAGCTCGCGGGCGTGGTCTCGGAGCGCGACCTGTTCTCGCTGCAGCGCGTGTCGATGCGCAACGTGATCGCGCAGATCCGCCAGGCGCAGGACCTCGAGTCGCTCAAGCGCGCGGCGCGCGACATCGCGATGCTCACCGACAACCTGATCGCCCAGGGCGCGGGCGCCGAGGCACTGACCCACACCATCGCGGCCCTCAACGACGCCCTCACGCTGCGCGTGTTCGACCTCGTCCGCGCCGAGCATCCGCTCGACGGCATCGACTGGTGCTGGCTGTCGCTGGGCTCCGAAGGGCGACGCGAACAGACCATCGCCACCGACCAGGACAACGCCCTCGTCTTCACCGCCGACGAAGACGAGATCGCGCACACCCGCGCCGTGCTGCTCAACTTTGCCCGCGCGGTGAACACCGCGCTGGCCGCCCTGGGCTTCCCGCTGTGCCCGGGCGAGATCATGGCCGGCAACCGCCAGTGGTGCCTCGAGAGCGACGAGTGGCGCGCACAGTTCGCGCAGTGGATGCGCGAGCCCACCCCCGGCGCGCTGCTCAACGCCAACATCTTCTTCGACTTCCGCCCGATCGCGGGCAACTTCTTCCTCGCGGAAAAGCTGCGCGCCTGGCTGCTGTCGATCGCGCCGGAGGCGCGTCTGTTCCTGCGCCTGATGACGGCCAACGCCGAGCAGACCGAGCCGCCGCTGGGCGTGATCCGCTCCTTCCGCACCGACGAGGGCGAGCACGCGGGAACCTTGGACCTCAAGGCCCAGGGCACGCGGATCTTCGTCGACGCCTCACGCACGCTCGCGCTGGGCCTGGGCATCGCCGAGACCAACACCGCCCAGCGCCTGCGCCAGAGCGGGCGGCGCCTGGGCGTCGAGGAGCGCCACATCGCCGCGACCGTCGACGCATTTCACTTCCTGCAGATGCTGCGGCTACGCGCGCAGCGCGGCGACCTGGCCGAGCCCGGCGAGGCCGCGGCGGGCAACCGCATCGATCCCTACCGGCTCAACGATGTCGACCAGCGCATGCTCAAGGAGGCCTTCCGGCAGGCGCGCCAGCTGCAGCGTCGGCTGCAACTGACCTACGGGCAGTAAGGTCGATGAAGCTGCCCTTCGGCGCCGCGATCAACGCCTGGAAGGTGCGCAACGCCCTGCCCTACGAGCAGCAGGTGCGGCTCGACAAGCTGCGCATCAGGCTCGACTTCCAGGCCGCCCAGCCGCACTGGCAGCGGCGCACGGCGCTGTCGATCGCTCGCTTCGTCGCCTTCGACTGCGAGACCACCGGACCCGACATGCATCGCGACCGGCTCATCTCGCTGGGCGCGGTGGCGGTGCGTGGCCGCGCGGTGCGGCACGACGACGCCTTCGAGGCGGTGGTGCGCCAGGCGCAGTCCTCGAGCCACGACAACATCCTCATCCACCGCATCGGCGGCCAGGAGCAGCTCGCCGGCCGCCCGCTGACGCTCACGCTCATGGACTGGCTGGAGTGGTGCGCGGACTCGGTGCTGATCGCCTTCCGCGCCGAATTCGACGAGACGGTGCTCACCCGCGAGGTCAACACCACGCTCGGTATGCCGCAACAGGCGATCATCCTCGATCTGGCGGCCCTGCTGCCGGCGCTCTTTCCGGGCATGCAAAACGACAGCCTCGATGACTGGGTGGCGCACTTCGGGCTGCCCCCGATCGGGCGTCATCAGGCGATCGCCGACGCCTACGCCAATGCCCAGCTCATGCTGCTGGTGCTCGAGCAGGCCGAGCGCAACGGCCTGCGCGACGTGGGCGAACTCGTCGACATGGAGCGCGCCCAGCGCTGGCTGGGCAAGCGCCACTGAGCCGCCGCGGCGCGGGGAGCCACCTGCGCCGGGGCGGCGCGCCTCAGGCCTCGTCCATCAGGAATTGCACCTCACCGCCCGGTTCGATCTCGATGGGATCGCACCCGTGCCGGAACACCCGGCACGGACCTCCGTCACCGAGCAGGGTGAGCCGTCCATCCAGCAGCCGCAGCCCGGTGCACTCGCGCAGGCCGGCCACCCACACGCGCGGATGCAGCACGCCGAACTCGTTGATGCGCTCCTCGCGCGTCTCGCCCTTGAAGCCAGGGGGATTGCCGTGCAGATAGTGCGGATTGATCTGGAAGGGAACCAGCGCCAGAGCGTCGAAGCCGCCCGGATCGCAGATCGGCATGTCGTTGGTGGTCATCAGGCTGGGACAGGCCAGGTTCGCACCCGCGCTCCAGCCCGCGTAGGGCATGCCGCCCAGCGCGCGCGCGCGGATGACGCGCAGCAGCCCGCGGGCACGCAGGTCGCGCAGCAGCTTCCAGGTGCTGCCTCCGCCCACGACCACCGCCTGCGCCGCGAGCACGGCCGCCACCGGGTCGGGCGCGGCATCCACGCTGTCGCACTCGATGCCCAGTTGCGCGAACGGGGGCGCGACCTTGGCCAGATACTCCTCGGGGCTCGAGGTGACCCCGGCGTAGGGCACGAAGAGGATGCGCCGCACGCCCGCGGGAACGAAGAACTCGCGCAGGTGCGGCAGGGCCCACTCGAGGTAGCCCGAGCCCTCCCGCTTGGAGTTGGACAGCAGCAGCAAGCGCACGACTTTCTCCTTGTGTTTCGCTACGGAGCGGAACTCAGATCAGGAATCCCAGGATGACCACCGCCACCACCGCACCCGCCAGCATGGGCACGGCGTTGCGCTTGGCCACGTCGAAGACGCTCACGCCGGCGTAGCCCGCGGCAATCGCACACGCGGCCGCCACCGGCGACATCGATCGTCCCAGCCCGCCGCCGATCCAGGCGATGGAGCCCAGGTCGGTCTGGTCCATGCCGAGGTCCGCCGCGTGCGGCAGGACGGCCTCGTTGAAGGCCAGCGCCGCCGCGTCTCCGGAGCCCGAGAGCACGGCAATGCCGAAGGTGCCGAACATGGCCGCGACCGGCGCCGCACCCTGCACCTCGGACAGCAGCTTGATCAGGCTGTCGATCGCGCCGATGGCCGACAGTCCGCCCACGAAGACACCCGCGGCGATGATGATGCCCATCACGCTGCCGTAGCTCTCGCCCATGCCCTCGAAGAACTTCTTGCTCACCTCCGAAGGCTTGAGCCGACCCACCAGCGCGGTGAGCACCGTGCCGATCACCATGGCCTGCAGCACGCTCAGCCCCTTGGGCAGCCACGCCGAGGTCAGCCCGAACTGCGGCACCGTGAGCAGCAGCAGCGCGAGCGGCAGGATGGGCATGGCCGCCTTGGCGAGGTTCACCCGCTGATCCTCGCCGACAGCCAGGGTCGGCGCGATCTCCGGCTTGGCCCCCGCGCGCTCGGGAGTCCAGCCGGCGTCCTCGCGCCGCAGCTTGGCGATCAGGTAGAGCACCGTCGCCACGGTGAGCGCGGCAGGAACCGAACCCGGCAGATGCCCCACGATGACCTCGATCACCGGCACCCCCGAGATCTTGGAAATGAGCGCCGCGTGCGGCGAGCCAGGAGAAAAGCTGCCGCCCCAGGTGCCGGCGAACACGGCCGCCGCAGCCATGGCCGGGTGCACGCCGAGCGCGATCATGGCCGGAATCAGCACGACGCCGACCGCCGCCGTGACTCCTGCCGCGCTGGTGATCGCGGTCGAGAGCAGCACGGTAGCCAGCATGGACACCGGGATGATCAGGCCGCGCAGGCGCAGCAGCGGCCTCACCACCAGGCGCACCAGTTCCTGGTCGCACCCGGCGAGCTTGATCACCGCCGTGAAGCCGATCGCGGGCAGGATCACGGTGATCAGGCCCGCCTGCGTCATCGCCCGGGCAAAGGCGTCGAACCACGCCGCCGGGTTGAGCGACAGGGCCGCGAGCACCGCTCCGCCAGCCAGCAGCGCAAGCCGCACTTCCGCACCGCGGATGATGAAGGTGAAGGTGGCCACCACCACCAGCAGCGCCACGACGTCGGCTACAAGGGGCGACATGCGCTTCTCCCGCAAGGCGCGAGCACGGACGAGCCCGCAGCGTGTTCAATCGGGACGATGCCGCGACCGCGAGCGCTCAGGCTTGCTCCCGATCAGTGTCCGACGCGGCAGGCGCGGCGCCTCGCCGCCCGGCAGGGGCCGGCCGCGTGACCGGACGGGGTCAGTCCTGGCGCACGGCAGCGGCGATGGCGCGGCCCAGATCCACCGTACCCGCCGTGCCGCCCAGGTCGCGGGTCAGCGGCGCGCGCTGGGGACCGGCAGCCAGCACCTCTTCGATGGCGCGCAGCACGGCCGCCCCCGCCGCGCCATGGCCCAGCCAGTCGAGCATCAGGGCCGCGCTCCAGATCTGCCCCACCGGATTGGCGATGCCCTGGCCGGCGATGTCGGGAGCAGAGCCGTGCACGGGCTCGAACAGCGACGGGAACTTGCGCTGCGGATTGAGGTTGGCCGAGGGCGCGATGCCGATCGTGCCGGTGCAGGCCGGCCCAAGGTCCGAGAGAATGTCGCCGAACAGGTTGCTGCCCACCACCACGTCGAAGGTCTCGGGCCGCAGCACGAAGTGCGCCGTGAGGATGTCGATGTGGAACTTGTCGGTGCGCACCCCGGGGTAGTCGCGCGCGATCGCCTCGCAGCGTTCGTCCCAGTAGGGCATGGTGATGCTGATGCCGTTGCTCTTGGTGGCCGAGGTCAGGTGCCGCTTCGGGCGGCTCGCCGCGAGCTCGAAGGCGAAGCGCAGCACGCGGTCCACCCCCACGCGGCTCATCACCGTCTCCTGCACCACGATCTCGCGCTCGGTGCCCTCGTACATGCGCCCGCCGATGCTCGAGTATTCGCCCTCGGTGTTCTCGCGCACCACCAGGAAGTCGATCTCGCCCGGCGCGCGCGGCCGGCCCGCGCGGTCCACCAGCGGCGAGCGCACCCCCGGCATGGATCGGCAGGGTCGCAGGTTGACGTACTGGTCGAACTCGCGCCGGAACTTGAGCAGCGAGCCCCACAGCGACACGTGATCGGGCACGCGTGCCGGCCAGCCCACCGCGCCGAAGAAGATCGCGTCGTGCCGGCCAAGCCGCTCCTTCCAGTCAGGCGGCAGCATCGCGCCGTGGCGCTCGTACCAGTCGCACGAGGCGAAGTCGAAGTGCTCGTAGGCAAGCTCGATGCCGAACGCGCGCGCCGCCGCGTCGAGCACGCGCAGGCCCTCGGGAACGACCTCCTTGCCGATCCCGTCGCCGGGGATCACCGCAATCGACTGCATGGGCTACTCCAGGAATTGCGCGAAACCCGCCACCGGTTCGCGCTCGGTGACCAGGCCGTTCTCGACGCGGCTCATGTCGGCCCAGCCCAGGGACATGCCGCACACCAGCATCTCGGCCGGGGCGAAGGCCAGCTCGCGCGCGATCACGCGGTGAAACTGCGTGAAGGCCGCCTGGGGGCAGGTATCGAGGCCGCGCGCGCGCGCCGCCACCATGATGTTCTGCAGGAACATGCCGTAGTCCAGCCAGCTGCCCTGCTCCATCACCCGCTCGATGGTGAAGATGAGCCCCACCGGTGCGTCGAAGAAGCGATAGTTGCGGCCGTGCTGGGCATGCATGCCGGCCTTGTCCTCGCGTCCGAGCCCCAGCAGCGCGTAGAGGTCCCAGCCCACCTTGCGGCGACGCCCCAGGTAGGGCTCGGTCCACTCGCGCGGGTAGTAGGCGTATTCCTCGACGTGTGACTTGCGCTCCACCGGATCGTCGTGCGCGGCATGCACGGCACGCGACACGCGCGCGAGCGTCGTGCCGGTGAGCACGCGCACGCGCCAGGGCTGGGTGTTCGTGCCCGAGGGCGCACGGCTCGCGACGGCGAGGATGGCCTCGAGCATGGCGCGCGGCACCGGGTCGGGCAGGAAGGCGCGGATCGAGCGGCGCGAGGTGATGGCCGCATCGACGATGGCGGCGGGGCCGGGCGCGGCGCGGGCCGGGGCGGGGCTGTCGGGCGAATGTTCCGGGTTCAAGCCTGGATCCTTTCGAGGGCGGCGCGCAGCGGCGCGGGCAGAGGCGCGGGCCGGCGCGTCGCGCGGTCCACGTAGACGTGCACGAAGTGGCCCTGGGCGGCGGCGCTCGGCGCGCCCGGACCGAAGACGCCGATCTCGTAGCGCACGCTGGAGCTGCCCAGGTGGGCCACGCGCAGTGCGGCCGTGACCGTCTGCGGGAAGGTAAGTTCGGTGAAGTAGCGGCACTGGGTCTCGACAACCAGGCCGATTACCGGGCCGGTGGCGATGTCGAGCACGCCGCTCGTGATCAGGTATTCGTTGACCACCGTATCGAACCACGCGTAGTAGACGACGTTGTTGACGTGGCCGTAGGCGTCGTTGTCGGCCCAGCGCGTGGGGATGTCGAGGAAGTGGCGGTAGTCGGCACGGCGGTGCGGTGCGGGTCGTTCGGGCTTCATGCGCGATCCTTGCGGGTGACGACGAGCGCCACACCCGCCATGGTAAGCAGCACGCCCGCCCAGGCCAGGACCCCCAGCGTCTCTCCGAACACCGCCCAGGCCATCAGCGCCGTCATCGGCGGCGTGAGGTACATGTAGCTCGCCACCTGCGTGGCGCGGCCGTGACGGATCATGGTCAGCAGCAGAAAGATCGCCACGATCGACAGCGCCAGCACCGACCACACCAGCGCGACCCAGAATTCCCAGACCAGGTCGAAGCTCAGGGTCTCGAACGCCAGCGCCAGCGGCAGCAGCACCACGAAGGACGCCGAGAACTGCACGATGGCCCCGGTGCGCAAGTCCACCGCCGCGCCATGCCGCTTCTGCCACAGAGTGCCGGCGGTGATGCCGGCAAGCGCCAGGAGGTTGAGCGCGATGGCCGCCGGACCGACTCCCGACAGCGTGATGCGGTCCGAGAGCACCAGCACGATGCCGGCGAAACCCGCCAGGAGTCCGGTCCACTCGCGCCCGCCAACGCGGCTGCCGGCGCCATGAACCAGGGCCGCGGTGAGCAGCGGCTGGGCGCCGACGATCAGGGCCGAGACCCCGGCCGGCATGCCGAGCTTGATCGCCGCCCAGACGCCCCCCAGGTAGGTGGCCTGGAGCAGCACCCCGGACACGGCCACCTGCATCCAGGCGCGCGGTCCGCGCGGCCAGGGCGCACGCATCACCCAGGCCACCGGCAGCAAGACCGCCACCACCCCCGCGAAGCGCAGCAGCAGAAAGCCCAGCGGCGGCGCATGGGGCGCGGCGAGCTTGGCGACGATGAAGCCCGTGCTCCAGATCAGCACGAACAGCGCCGGCACAGCCGCCAGCCAGCGCGCGGCGCGCAGCGCGGGATCAGCCGAGCGCACGGCGCACCGAGCCCGTTGTCGACGGCGGCGCGGCAGCCGCAGGCACCGCGCCCGCTGCCAGCCAGTGCATCCACGCGATGCGCACGGTCTGCAGGTGCACGGCCACCGTGGTCTCGATGTCGTGCCCGTAGCCGCCGGCCATGCAGACCACGATCGGCACCTCGAGCGCTCGCGCCAGGGCAAAGACCCGTTCATCGCGCGCCGCCAGGCCTTCCGTGGACAGCGCCAGACGGCCCAGGCGATCGTCCTCGTGCGGATCGGCCCCGGCAAGGTAGACGATCAGCCCCGGCGCGAAGTGCTCCGTCATCCGCGCCAGCGCGTCGTCGAGCGCGGCCAGATAGTGCGTGTCGCCACAGTCGTCCGGCAGGCCCACGTCCAGATGCGAGCGCTGCTTGCGAAAGGGAAAGTTGCGCTCCCCGTGCAGCGAGAGGGTGAACACATCGCGCTCGCCGCCCAGGATCTGCGCCGTGCCGTCGCCCTGGTGCACGTCGAGGTCGATCACCGCCACCGCAAGCCGCTGCCCCGCACGGTCGGCCTCGCCTTGGAGCGTGCGCGCAGTCACGGCCGCATCGTTGAACACGCAGTAGCCCGCGCCCCGGTCATGCGCGGCGTGATGCGTGCCCCCGGCCAGGTTCACGGCCACCCCTTGGACCAAGGCGTCGCGCGCCGCGGCGAGCGTGGCGCCCGCCGAGCGGCGCGAGCGCTCGACCATGCGCTCCGACCAGGGAAAGCCGATGGCGCGCACCTCGGCCGGAGCAAGTTCGCCAGCCAGCACGCGCGCCACGTAGTCGGGTGCGTGGGCCGCGCCCAGTTCGGCCACGGTGGCGCTTGGCGGCTCGCACAGTCGCACGCCCGGCAATTCCGCCGCAACGCGCTCGCGAAGGCGGCCGTACTTGCTCATCGGAAAGCGATGCCCTGGTGGCAGGGGCAGCACGTAGTGGTCGCTGGCGTAAGCGTTCAAGTGGACTCGGGCAGTCGCGGGCAGTCGCGATCGGCCGCCCGATTCTAGGGTCCGCCCCAGGGTCCTGCCGGGGAACAGGCGAGTCATCCGTCCGTCACGCGCCGCAGGCAGGATTGAACCGTTCGTCGGCGTTGGTGCGGTGCCGCAAAAAAGTGCTTGACCTGACACCCTGCCCTCTGGAAAATGACATTGTGCGGCGCAACATTTCGGAGCGCCACCTCTTCCGGCCAGTCGGCCAGACTTCAGGAGCCTGCCATGTACGTCACGCCCGCCCAGTTCACCGAAGCCCAGAAGGGTCAGATGGACGCTTTCTTCGCCCTGTCGCAGACCATGTTCGACGCCACCGAGCGCCTCGTTGAGCTGAACATGGCCGCCGCCAAGGCCACCGTCGAGGACTCCGTCGAGAAGGCCCAGGCCCTCATGAGCGTCAAGGATGCCCAGGAATTCATGGCGCTGTCGGGCTCGTTCGCCCAGCCCACGCTCGAGAAGTTCGTGAGCTACTCGCGCACCGTGTACGGCATCACCAACGGCGCCGGCGGCGAGATCTCTCGCATCGTCGAAGCCCAGATCGCCGAAAGCAACAAGAAGGTGGCCCAGGCCATCGACGTGGCTGCCAAGAACGCGCCTGCCGGTTCCGAGCCCGCACTGTCGATGTTCAAGAGCGCCGTCGCCGCCGCCAACACCGCCTACGACACCATGAACAAGGCCGCCAAGCAGGTCGTGGACGTGGCCGAGTCGAACCTCGCCGCCGCCACCAGCGCCACGATGAAGGCCGCTGCTGCTGCGTCCGAGTCGGCCAAGCCCGTCGTCCGCGGCAAGAAGGCCTGAGTCGCTTCGCCCAATCGCCGGGGTCGGCACGCGCCGGCCGCGGCGATTGACCGGAACGGGCTTGAGCTTCGTCAGAAATTAGGCACCCTCGAGGTCAAGGCCGCGAGGGCGCTGGCAAGATTGGCTTAAGGTAGTGCGTCGATAATTTCGGCGTATTGCAGTACAGCGTCTCCTTGGCACCACTGGTTCGAACTTGCGTTCGGACACCCCTTCTGTCTCCTCCTTGGTGGTGCTTTTCAAGCCCGATCCATCCGCTGGATCGGGCTTTTTTTCGTCCATCGCATCCGGTGCGCTCGCCGGCTTCGACTAAGCTCGCTCCCCGCTCACCGCCCCCCCGCCCGCCATGCCCCGCCCGGAGCGACCCTCGCCGCGTTTGATTCCTCTTGAGCGCCTGCACCGCGTCCTCGGGCGCGACCCCGAGGGCAGGCTTGCTCCCGGGCTCAAGGCCGCGCTGTTCTTCGGCGTGCTCGCCCTGATCGTGGTGCTCGCGGCCATTTACGAGCCCGCCCCCAGTCTGCGCCACGTCAAGGTCGCCATCACTTCCGGCGGCGCCAGCGGCAACTACTACGCCGTGGTCGACCGCATCGCCAGCGAGGTCGCCCGCCAGCGCGGACGGGTCACCAACCTGACGAGCGCGGGCTCGGTCGAGAACGTCCAGCGCCTGGTGGCTGCACGCAAGACTTGCGAGGTCCAGTTCGGGCTGGTCCAGGACGGCATCGATTGGCCGCAGGACCACGGGCTCGAACTCATCGGCCGCCTGCCGCGCCCCGAGTCGCTCATCGTTCTGGGACGACAGGCCGACCAGATCAGCTCGCCCGCACAGTTGCGTGGCCTCAAGGTAGGCATCGGCCCGGTGGGCAGCGGCACCGAGTTCCTGGCTCGCAAGGTGCTCGAGCAAGTGCGCGACCTCGATCTGAAGGTGTCGACCCAGAGCATCGACCGCCAACTCGACCTGCTCGAGCGCGGCGAGCTTGACCTGGGCTTCATGGTGATCGACGACCAGGCTCAGCTGCTGCGCGACGCCGTGGCGCGTCGCGGCCTGCAGGTGCTGGACCTGCCCAATGCCGGCTCTCTGGCCCGCAACCTGGCCTTCGCGCGGGTGGGCACGATCGACCCGGGTCAGTACGACTATGCGCGCCAGTTGCCCGCCTCGCCCAAGCGCGTGCTGCAGGTCGATGCCCTCATCGTGGGCAACGGTTGCGCCACCCTGTCGCAGACCCAGGGGCTGATGACCGCCCTGACCGAAGTGTTTCCCACCTTCGTGCGCCAGAACCGCCAGCAGCCCAACCTCACGGGCTTGCCGATGCCCACGGTGGTCAAGGAATTCTTCGCCGACGAAGGCCCCGACCTGCTGGGCCAGTTTGCCCCGTCGCTGGTCGACATCATGCCGCTGGCCACCTGGATGCAGCTCGTCGTCGCCTTCTCGCTGCTGTTCAGCGCGACCTCGCTGCTCAACCGCTTCCAGCTCAAGCGCATCGACGCGCGGCGCGTGAAGATCGAGCGCGAACTGCCCGAGCTGTTCGGTCCCGGCGCGACCGTGGGCGACATCCTCGAGCATCCGGTCGACGACACGCTGCGGTCCCCGGCGACGCGGGCGCGCATCGACACGCTCATCACCCGGCTCACCGCGCTGCGCGACGACTGCCGCAAGAGGTCGCTCTCGGTGCTGGTGCCCATGGGCGAAGAGATGTCGTACCGCTATCAGGAGACCCTGATCGCCGACCTGCTGCACGCGCTGCGCAGCCTGCGCGAACGCCTGGGCGACTGAGCCGCGGCCGAGGGCCTCAGCCGGTCTCGGCGCCGAGTTCGGCAACCCGCCGGCGCATCAGCGCGAAGGCGGCAGCCGCGTCCTCGGGCGGGCCCTTCACGCCGAACTCCACGTGGCGCCGCGCCACTCGGCCGTCCGAGCCGTCGCCCACCGACGGCAGCGAGAAGGCGCGCACGCCGGGATGCGCCGCCTCGACCTCGAGCATGATCGGCGCAAGCCGCGACTCGGGCACCTCGAAGACCAGGAAGGCGTGCTCGGCGCGGGCCTCGCGATGAAAGAACCGGGCGTAGTGCGTGTCGAGCACCCACTCGATCATCGGCCAGGCCATCACCGGGAACCCGGGCAGGAACCAGTGGCGCTCGACCGCGAAGCCGGGAATGCGATTGAAGGGATTGGGGATGATGGTCGCGCCGAGAGGAAACTCGCCCATCGTGAGCCTCTGCCGGTTCTCGGGCGAACTCATGTCAGCGTCCCCGCGCCCCTCGCGCGCCATCTCCTGGCAGCGCTCGGTGATCAGGCGCTCGGCCTCGGGATGCAGTACGAGCGCGCGCCCCAGCGCGGCCGCCGCGGCCTGGCGGGTGTGGTCATCCGAGGTGGATCCGATGCCTCCGCAACTGAACACCACGTCGCCCGAGGCGAAGCTGCGTTCGAGCAAGGCCACGAGCGCGGCGCGGTCGTCGCCCGCGTAGTGCGCCCAGGCCAGTTGCAGGCCGCGCGCCGCAAGCAGTTCGATCACCTTCGCAAGGTGCTTGTCCTGGCGCTTGCCCGAGAGGATCTCGTCGCCGACGATGATCAGGCCAAAGCAGGGCGCGACCTCGGTGGCGGTGTCGTTCATCGCGTCCCAGATGGGTCAATTGGAGCCGGTGCCTCGATGCGCGCCGCCGCCGCTGCGAGCCACCCGGGAGCGAGTACCGCCAGCGGAGGCAAGGCGCTCGCCAGTCCAGGCAGTAGCGCCATTGCCAGCGCCGCGCGCGAAGAGCGCAGTGCGCCGGGCTGCGCGATGCGCCCCAGGCGCGCGAGCAGCGCGACCCACCACACGAGCGGCCAGCCCAGTCCGGCCACCGGCACCAGCAGCAGCGGCAGGCAGACCAGCCACAGCAGCACGAATCCTGCCGCCTCGAGCGCCAGGCGCGACCTCGGAGCGCGCGCCGCCCGCCAGTCGCGCGGCGCGCTCCATGACGGAGCCAGCCAGCCGAACACGGCCAGGGCGTGCAGCGCCAGGCTCAGCGGCAGCCACAGCAGAGCGAGCAGCGCGGGGCCCAGCCAGGCGCGCAGCCCGGACAGGCCGGCAGCGTCGGCACGCTCCAGCAGCCAGGCCACGGGCGCCAGGCGCAGCAACGGGCCCTGGGCCAGCGCCACGGCCTCGTCCCAGAAGAGCAGCAGCGGCAGGGCAGCGATCATCGCGGCAAGCACGGCCAGTGCCGCGAGCGCGAGCAGGCGGCCCGGGCGCAGCACCGCCAGCGCGCCATGCAGCAGCGCGCGCGGCACGCGCTCGGCAGTGGCCGGCGCCACAGGTGCCGCCAAGGAAAGCGTCGCCGGGCCGCTCATGCGTCGTGGCGCACCAGGCGCTTGAGCCCCAGCCACTGCTGCGCCCAGAAGCCCTCGCCGTAGTTGCGCGCGCGCCCGGCCGGCTCGGGCAACTGGTCGCGGATGCCGGTGGGCTCGACGCTGCGCCGGAAGTCGGCTGTCCCGAAGATCCAGTCCCACACCGGAAACAGCACGGCGAAGTTGCAGCCCCAGTGCGCGCCCTCGTGCCCGAAGCCGATCGCATGGTGACGCCGATGGAAAATGGGGCTCACCAGCACTCGGTCGAAAGGCCCGAAGGACAGGCGCACATTGGCGTGTTGCAGGCTTTGCAGGGCCCGGGTGAGGATGATCACGCCGACGAACTGCGAGGGCTCCACCCCGATCGCCAGCGCCACCGCGGCGAGGATCGCGTCGCGGATCAGGTCGTCGAGCAGGTGGTTGCGGTTGTCGGCCCACAGGCTCATCTGCCGCTGCGAGTGATGCAGCGCGTGCAGGCTCCACCACCAGGCCCAACGGTGCTGGGCGCGGTGGATCCAGTAGTCGACGAAGTCCAGCAGCACGAGGTAGGCGAGAAAGCTCACCCAGGCGATGTCGGTGACCCCGGGCCAGAGGCCCTCGAGATTGAAGGGCGTGATCCCGAACTCGCGCATCAGGCGCGCCGCCGCGAAGGCCAGCGGCGTGAGCACCATGAAGATGAGCAGAGGTAACAGACCCAGGCGGTGCAGCAGCGTGTAGAGCACGTCGACGCGCGTCGCCTTGCGGTCCGCCCAGCGTTCAGCCGGGAACAGGGCTTCGAGCGGGCGCAGCAGCGCATACAGCAGCACGATCTGCAGCGCCCCGAGCACCACCCACTCCAGGCTCTCGTAGGCCTTCTCCTGCCAGCTCATCAGGCCCAGGGCGTAGAGGGCGGGATCGACCAGGTGCTGGAAGAGCCAGGACTGGACGGTGTCGAGCATCGACTCGAGGGTCTCGATCATCGGGCGGCGTGCCGGGCGAGTTGAGCAGACAGTTCACGGGGCGGGGTCTGCGCGCGGTAGGCGGGGTGCTCGGTGAGCGTGCGGAAGCACAGGCCCCGCTGCTTGAGCCCCGCGATCAGCGGATCGAGCGTCGGCGCCCAGGTCTGCTTGCGCGACCAGATGCCCAGGTGGGCCATCAGCACGTCGCCGTCGCGCACGTCGCGCAGCGCGCGCGCCAGAAGGGCCTCGTTCGAAACCTGCTCGGAGGGTAGCTCGTCGCCCAGGAATCCGGCGGGTGCCCAGCGCACGTGGGCGTAGCCGCAGGCCTGAGCGGCCGCGAGCGCATTGGGCGTCGTGTACCCGCCGGGCGCGCGCCACAGCGCATCGACCCCGCGGCCGGTGAGCTCGCGCAGGGCGGCATCGACCCGCTTGAGTTCAGCGCAGGTCTGATCGGCGTCGAGGGTGAGCGCGCGTCCGGCATCGGCGCCGAACTGCGGGCGGTAGCGCACTGCGCCCCCGGGCGCGTCGGCGAGGAAGCGACCGTGCCGCCAGGTGTGCGTGCCGAAGGCGTGGCCCTCGGCCACGCGCGCCCGCCAGTAGCCGGCCCAGGCGGCATCGAGCGCCGCGTCGCCGCGCACGGTCTTCTCGTTGGCCAGGAAGAAGGTGGCGCGCACCTGGTGGCGGGCGAGCGTGTCGGCAATCAGCTGCGCCTGGCTCATGCTGCCGGTGTCGAAGCTCAGGTACACATGACCACGACAGACCTGTTCAGTGGCACGCGCCTGGCCTTGAAGGCCGGGTAGCAGCGCGCACAGCGACGCCAGCAGAACGGCGCGCAGCCCCCCGCGCCACCGCCGATGAAGCAGCCCTACTTCCATCCGGCGGCGTTGTTGAAGAACACGCCGTGGGGCGACTTGCCCACCGGGATGGTCTCGACGATCTTGCGAGACTCGAGGTCGACGATGCTCACGGTCTTGCCGAAGCGCTGCGTCACCCACATGCGCTTGCCGTCGGCGGTGATCTCCATGCAGTCCGGTCCGTAGGGCACGGCGATGTCGTGCTTCTTCTCGAGCGTGGCCTGGTCGATCAGGCTCACCGTGTTGTCGACACGGTTCGAGACATACACATGGCGTCCGTCACCCAGCGGCCGGAAGTTGTGCGCACCGCGACCCGTCTTGATGCGCTTGACGCTCTTCTGCGCGCGCCAGTCGATCACCTCGATGAAGTCGGCACCCGTCATGCCGATCAGCAGGTGCTTGTCGTCGGGCGTCATCCAGATCCCGGCGGGCGTGTTGCCGGTCTTCATCTTCCACAGCGGCGTCTGGTCGGCCAGGCGGATGGCGATCAGCTCGTCGCTGTCCTGCAAGGTGACGAAGGCGATCGCGCTGTCGGCGCTGAAGGCAATGTGGCTCGGCGTCTTGGGCGCGGGCACCGACTTCGCGAGCTTGAGGTCCTGGCCGTTGTTGCTGGCGGCATAGATGTCGACGCGGTGCAGGCGGTTGCCCGCGGCGACGAACCACTTCTTGTCGGGCGAGTAGCCGATCTGGTAGGGGTCGGGAATGTTCTTCACGCGGCGCTGGATCTCGCCGGTGGCGGGGTTCAGGAAGACGAGGTCGTTGCCCGCGGCATTGGCCACGATCAGCGACTGCCCGTCGGGCGACGCCATGAGGTGGTGCGGCTCCTTGCCGATGTCGAAGCGCTTGATCTCCTTGCGCGTGGCCTGATCGATCAGGCTCACGGTCGCGTCACCGGAATTGAGCACCACCACCACCGTGGCGCCCGCCACCTGCGCCAATAGCGCCAGCACGCCGCCCGCCACCACTCGCTTCAAAACCGTGTTCATCCGTGCCTCGCCTGCTTCATGCTGCCAGTAGCGATTCTAGCCAAGCACTCCGGGCGAGCCCCTTTGGCGCGGTGCACGGCGCGTACCGCTCGCGCGTTAGATCTCACCATGAGCCCCTTCATTCGCCAGTGCCTCCAGCTGCCAGGCCTCCTTTGGCACCCGCCGGGCGCGAGCCGGGCGTACCGGTGCCGGCCGATCGAGCGTCGCCGCTCGCTTGCGCGCCTGTGGCTCGCCGCCCTGCTGGCGAGCTGCGCGGCGTGCGTACCCGCACTGTCCCAGGCCACGGACCCGCCGGGACGGGTGGGACGCATCGCCTTTGTATCGGGAGCGGTGAGCGTGGACACCGAGTCCGGCCCCGAGCCCGCGCTGCTCAACTGGCCGGTGGTCGCGGGCACGCGCGTTGCCACCGGCCCCGCGGGCAGGGTGGAAGTGCGCATCGGCTCGATGAGCCTGCGGCTCGATGCGGACTCCGTGCTCGCCCTGCCCCGGCTCGACGACGAGAGCGTGCAACTCGTACTCGAGCGCGGCGTGATGGCCATCACGGTGCGCAATCCCGAGTGGCTGCCCGAGCTCGACCTCACCACCCCGCGCGCCCGCGTCGACGTTCTCGAGCCGGGTCGCTACCGCATCGAGGCCCGCCCGGCCGCGACGCGCCTTGCGGTGCGCGAGGGCCTGGCGCGCCTGGCCGCGGGGCGCATGGTGTTCACGGTGCGCGCCGGCGAGACCGGCGAGCTCGCCGGCGAGCCCTATGCCGGCTTCGCCCTGGTGGGCGCCCAGTTCACCGCCTTCGACGAGTGGAGCGCGGCGCGCGATCGCGAGCAGGCCGCGCCCCAGGGCGCGCGGCTCGCCTCGCCCGAGATGACCGGCATCGAAAGCCTGGACCAGTTCGGTCGCTGGAACAGCGTCGAGTCCTACGGCGAGGTCTGGTTCCCGAGCAGCGTCCCCTCCGGC
Organism: Burkholderiaceae bacterium; assembly: GCA_035454085.1. Classification (GTDB taxonomy): domain Bacteria; phylum Pseudomonadota; class Gammaproteobacteria; order Burkholderiales; family Burkholderiaceae_F; genus DAOTEJ01. The sequence goes on from DAOTEJ010000010.1 coordinate 47,948, forward strand.
TGGGCACCGTATTCACAGGGCCAGTGGGTGTGGATCGCTCCCTGGGGCTGGACCTGGCTCGACGCCGCGCCCTGGGGCTTCGCGCCGTTTCACTACGGCCGCTGGGTGCTGATCGGCGGCGCCTGGGGCTGGGTGCCGGGCGCGTGGACCGCCCGGCCCGTGTATGCGCCCGCCCTGGTCGCCTGGCTGGGCGCACCCGGCGGCGTGAACGTGAGCGGCAGCGTGGGCTGGCTGCCGCTCGCGCCGGGCGAGGCCTACCTGCCCTGGTACGCCACGACGCGGCCGTATCTGGACCGGGTCAATCGCGCCCACCTGCCGCCGGGCACGGCGGTGCCCGTCGCGCCGCGCAGCGACTACCGCCATGCGCGCTCGCCTGGAGCGATCGCCTGGATTCCCCATCAGGACCTGGGGCGCGCGCCCGTGCCGCGTGTGCGTATCGCGCCTCCGCCGCAGACGGCGCCCCTGCCGGCGGCGCCGCCGCCGCCCGCGCCGGGAACCAAGCGCCACCCCACGCCGATCCCTTTGCCGCGCACCGAGCGCCCCGAGGTGCCGGGCGCGACTCCCGCACCGCGCCCCTGGCCGGCGCCCATCCCGCCGCCCGCCGCGGTGGCGCCCTCGCCCCCCGTGCCCGGCCAGGCCGCGCCGGCGCTGCCGCATCAACCGCGCCCCGGAGCCGGTGCGGGAGTCTCCTCACCGCCGCACGTGGCCACGCCGCCAGGCGCGCCTGCATCCGCCGCGCCGCGCTTTCCCGTGGCCGCGCCACCCGCGCCAGCGACGCCTCCGCCGCCGGGTGCCGGTGCACCTGCCGGGCGCCACCCGGTGACTGCGCCGACCGCCCCACAGGCGGGCCACGGCAACGCGCCGCCGAGCGCGACAGCGCCCGCCTCCGCGCCGCCCCACGCAGTTCCCCCGCCCGCGCCGCGTCCGGCGCCGCCGTCGCCACCGGCGGCCGAGCCTCCGGGCGAGCGTCAGGCCCCGGGCGCACCGCGCGCGCGGCGGCAGATGGAGTAAGCAGCGAGGCACGCGCTCCGACCACGCATGGGCCTACGCCGGCACGGGTCACCGTAGCGTGCCCCGCGCCTTGCGCCTACAGTCGTGGCCAATCGCCCCCGGAGATGACCATGCTTGCTCGCTCCCTGGCACCGCTTGCTGCGCTGGCCCTGCTGGCTTGCGCCGCCCCCAAGACGCCGACCCCGGCCCTCGAGCCGGCGACCGCCCCCGCGTCGCCTGCCGGCCCCAGCCCGCGGGCCACCCTCGTGCCGGCGAACGTCGACGTGCTCTCGGCACAGTTCGGCCTGTTCGGATCCGACCCGCAGGGCCGCCGCGTCCTGTTCGAGACCGATCGCTTTCCCGCGGTGACGGCGGCGCCCTACGGCTGGTACGTGGTGTTCAAGACCGACAAGCCCACGGTGATCTGGCGCGAAGAGTTCGAGTTGCCGGTGGCCCCTCCCACCTGGGGACCGGGCGAGGCCATGGGCGTGTTCAGCGTTTCGCCCGACCGGCGCACGGCGGTGACCGAGCGCATCATTCCCACGCGGGTGGGCTTCGTGAGCAACGAGTGGCGCTACGCCCCGGGCGACCCGGTCGGCGCGCACAAGATGCGCGTGTATCTCGACGGCCAGCTCGTCAAGGAGTTCAGCTTCGAGATCCAGGACGGCCCGGGCTCGCGCCGCGGACCGCGCGACGAGGGCGGCACGGGCTCGCGCGTCTGAGTCGCCCGCGCCGCGGGGGCAGCGCGCTCAGGGCGCGAGTTCGTCGCGTTGGGGCGCGTCCGGCGGGGTCGAGGGGATGCGCCACAGCCCGATCGCCAGGCCCAGCCCGAACAGTGCCAGCAGGCCCTTGAGCCACAGCGGCTTCACGAAGAAGACGATCGAGGCCCCGAGCGTCGCGCTCATCAGCGCGATCGCCACCCACTTGGTCTTGCGCGGGATGGTGCGGTTCTTCTCCCACTGGTGAATCAGCGGCCCGAAGGTGCGGTTGCCCAGCAACCAGGCGTGAAAGCGCGGCGACGAGCGCGCGAAGCACGCCGCCGCCAGCAGCAGGAAGGGCGTGGTCGGCAGCAGCGGCAGAAAGATGCCGAGCAGGCCCAGGCCGACGCAGGCGAACCCCGCCGCGTTCAGCAGGCCGCGAACGAGGGGCGATGGCGCTGGGCGTACGGGCGCAGGATTCACGGCAGGTCGAAGTGCAGGATCAGGCGGCAAAGTTGAGGGCGCAAGTCTGGCACGGTGCGGCAAGCCGCTCGCCTAGCGGCGCAGCGACTCCCAGACCTTCTGCAGGCGCTTGGCACTGACCGGCATGGGGGTGCGCAGTTCCTGGGCGAACAGGCCCACGCGCAGCTCCTCGAGCAGCCAGCGAAACTCTTCCAGTCGCGGGTCGGCCACACCCTTGCGCGCTGCGAGTTCGCGCTGCCAGGGCGTCATCAGCTGGGCCAGTTCGGCCATGCGTGCCGAGTCCCGCGCCGGGTCGGCCTTGAGCTTGTCGAGCCGCGCCGCGATCGCCTTGAGGTAGCGCGGGTAGTGCGCGAGCTGCGCCGCCGGCACCTCGACGATGAAGCGCCGCGGGAACAGGCCGCGCAGCT
>DAOTEJ010000011.1:0-31013 GCA_035454085.1 Burkholderiaceae bacterium
CAGCCGAGAAGCACCTGGACATCGCCTACGTCTTCGAGGGCGAGGTGCCGCCGGCGCTCGACGGCGACGTCACCCGCCTGCGCCAGATCCTGCTCAACCTGCTCTCCAACTCGGTCAAGTTCACCGACCAGGGCGAGGTGGTGCTCAGCGTGCGGCTCGAGGGCGACGAGCAGACCGGCCAGGGCAGCCACCTGCACTTCACGGTGCGCGACACCGGCATCGGCCTGACCGAGGCGGGCCTGTCGCGCCTGTTCCAGAAGTTCAGCCAGGCCGACAGCAGCACCACCCGCAAGTACGGCGGCACGGGCCTGGGCCTGGCCATCAGCAAGCTGCTGGCCGAGCTCATGGGCGGCACCATGTGGGCCGAGAGCGCGGGGCCCGGCCAGGGCAGCAGCTTCCACTTCACGATCCGCGCGGTGCCCGCCGTGCTGCCGCAGGGCGCGCGGCGCGACTTCATCGGGCAGCAGCCGCAGCTCGCGGGCAAGCGCATCCTGGTGGTGGACGACAACGCCACCAACCGGCGCATCCTGGCGCTGCAGACCGCCAAGTGGGGCATGGTGGTGCACGACACCGAGTTCCCCGCGCAGGCGCTGCAGATGCTCGGCGCCCAGGCCTACGACCTGGCGATCATCGACATGCACATGCCCGGCATGGACGGGCTGGAACTGGCACGCGCCATCCGCACGGTGGCGCCCACGCTGCCGCTGGTGCTGTTCAGCAGCCTGGGCCGCAAGGAGGCGGGCGATGGCGAGGGCCTGTTCAAAGCCTTCCTGGCCAAGCCGTTGCGCCAGAGCCAGCTGTTCGACACGCTGATCTCGCTGCTGGCGCACGACGAGGCGGCGCCCCGCCCGGCCGCGGTGCCCGCCAAGGCGAGCATCGATCCCGGGATGGCGGAGCGTCACCCGCTGCGCATCCTGCTAGCCGAGGACAACGTGGTGAACCAGAAGCTCGCGCTGCGCATCCTGCAGCAGATGGGTTACCGCGCCGACGTGGCCAGCAACGGCATCGAGGCCATCGAGAGCGTGCAGCGCCAGACGTATGACCTGGTGCTGATGGACGTGCAGATGCCCGAGATGGATGGGCTGGAAGCCACCCGCAGGATCCGGGCGCGCGCGCCCGGCGGCAGCCCGCGCATCGTGGCCATGACCGCCAACGCCATGCACGGCGACCGCGAGATGTGCCTCGCCGCCGGCATGGACGACTACCTCACCAAGCCGATCCGCGTCGACGCGCTGGTCGATGCCCTGAGCCGGATCCCGCCCGCGAAAGGAGCGGCGCCATGAGCGAACCCACCAACGACCCGATCGACCTCGCCGTACTCGAGGAACTGCAGTCCAGCGTCGGGCGCGAGTTCGTCGACGAACTGATCGGCACCTACCTCGAAGAGACCCCGGCCCTCATGGCCGCACTGGGACCGGCCCGTGCCGCGGGAGAAGCCGCCGAGTTCAAGCGGCTGGCGCACTCGATCAAGTCGAGCAGCAGTACCTTTGGCGCGGCCGAGCTCGCCGGCCTGGCGCGCGCGCTGGAGCTGGGCGGCGTGCCGGCCGACGGCGCGCCGCTCGCCGCGCTGGACGAGGCCTACGGGCGCGCCGCGGCGCGGCTGGCGGAGCTGCGCCGTGGCTGAGTCGGGCGCGCGCATCCTGGTGGCCGACGACAACAAGGTCAACCGCCTGCTGCTGATCCGCAGCCTGGAGCAGCTGGGCCACCGCGGCGCGGGCGCCGAGAACGGCCGCCTGGCGCTGGAACTGCTGGAGCAGCAGAACTTCGACCTGCTGCTGCTCGACATCGCCATGCCCGAGATGGACGGCTTTCAGGTGCTGCAGCACCTGACGGCCAGCCCGCGCCTGCGCGACCTGCCGGTGATCGTGACCTCGGCGCTGGAAGACCTCGCCAGCGTGGTCCGCTGCATCGAGCTCGGTGCCGACGACTATCTGCGCAAGCCGGTGAACCCGGTGCTGCTGCGAGCGCGCGTGCAGTCGAGCCTCGAGAAGAAGCGGCTGCGCGACGAGCAGCGCGAGATGGTGCGGCGCTTTGCCACTTCGGAGGTCGAGCAGGACCTCGAGCGCTCGGGCTTCGCTCTGGGCGGCAAGCACCTGACCGCCACCGTGATGTTCGCCGACCTGTGCGGCTTCACCGCGCTGTGCGAGCAGCAGTCGGCCGACGAGACGATCGAGCTGCTCAACACCTACTACACGCTGATGTTCGACGCGATCAACGGCCAGGGCGGGGTGATCAACCAGATGATCGGCGACGGGCTGATGGCGATCTTCGGCGCGCCCCTGCCGCTGGCCGACGCCGGCCCGCGCGCGGTGCGCGCCGCGCTCGAGATGACCGAGATGATCGAGCTGCTCAACGCCGAGCGCGTGGCGGCGGGCCGCCCCCGGCTGGCCATCGGCGTGGGCCTGGCCACCGGCGACGTGATCGCCGGCTACACCGGCACCCAGCGGCGCGCCACCTACACCTGCGTGGGCCGCACCGTGAACCTCGCGGCGCGCCTGGAGGCGCACACCCGCGTCGCGGCGCACGCCATCCTGGTCGACGACGCAACCCGCGCCACCCTGCCGGCGGAGTTGGCCACGCAGGCGCTGGGCGCGGCCCAGTTCAAGGGCATCGCCGGGCCGACCGAGGTGCACGCGGTGGCGCCGCGGGGCGCGGGCTAGCAGGCAGGATCGCCGCGCGGATCTGGCACCCGGGGTGCCACGCCGCCGTGCAAACCTGCTTGTGCTAAGGGGTCAGGCCGCGGCCGGCCACACCAGCGGCACGTGGGCCAGCATGTCCTCGACGATCGCCTCGAGCCCGTACTGCGGGCGCCAGCCCCAGTCGGCGCGGGCCTGCGTGTCGTCGATCGAGCGCGGCCAGCCTGCGGCGATCCCCTGGCGAAAGTCCGGCGCGTACTCGATGGCAAAGCCCGGTGCGCGCGCGCGGATGGCGCTCGCCAGTTCCGCCGGCGTGAACGACAGGCCGGCGAGGTTGTACGAGGACCACTGCGTGAGGCGGGCCGGGTCGGCGTCCATGAGCTCGAGGGTGGCGCGCACCGCGTCGGGCATGTACAGCATGGGCAGGCGCGTGTCGGGCCCGAGGAAGCAGCGGTAGGGCTCGCCGCGACGCGCGGCCTGGAAGATGTCGATCGCGTAGTCGGTGGTGCCGCCGCCGGGCGGGGTGCGCCAGCTGATCACGCCGGGGTAGCGCAGGCTGCGCACGTCCACGCCGAACTTGGCGTGGTAGTAGTCGCAGAGCATCTCGCCGGACCGCTTGCTGACCCCGTACATGGTGGCCGGATCCATCACCGTGGCCTGGGGCGTCATGTCGCGCGGCGTGCCCGGGCCGAAGGCGGCGATCGAGCTGGGCCAGAACACGCGCAGCGGCCGCTGGCGCGCCAGTTCGAGCACGTTCATGAGCCCGCCCATGTTCAGCGCCCAAGCGCGCCCAGGGTCGCGCTCGCCGGTGGCCGAGAGCATGGCTGCGAGCTGGTAGACCTGCGTGATGCCGCGCGACTCGATCACGGCCTCGAGCCGGGCGCGATCGAGCACGTCGAGCCGCTCGTAGGCCACCGCACCGGTGCCCGCGGGCGCGAGGTCGGCCGCCACCACGTTGGCTGCACCGAAATGCGCGGCCAGCGCCTCGGTGAGTTCGCTGCCGATCTGACCGCGCGCGCCAATGACGAGGATGCGCTCCATCAGCGGCCTCCGATCACGCCGAGTTCGCGGCCGGCCTGCGCGAAGATGTCCAAGGCTCGCTCGAGCTGCTCGCGCGTGTGCGCGGCCGACATCTGGGTGCGCACCCGCGCCTGCCCCATAGGCACCACCGGGTAGAAGAAGCCGCTGGCGAGCACGCCGAGCTCGTAGATGCGCTGGGCGAAGGCCTGCGCCACCTTGGCGTCGAACAGCATCACCGGCACGATCGGGTGGGCGCCCGGCTTGATGGTGAAGCCCAGGCGCACGAGCTCGGCGCGCCACAGGGCGGTGTTGGCGTGCAGGCGCTCGCGCAGCTCGCCCGAGCCCTCGAGCAGGTCGAGCACCGCAATCGAGGTGCCGGCGATCACCGGCGCGAGCGTGTTCGAGAACAGATACGGGCGTGAGCGCTGGCGCAGGGTCTCGACCACCTCGCGGCGCGCGCAGGTGAAGCCGCCCATGGCGCCGCCGAGCGCCTTGCCCAGCGTGCCGGTGATGATGTCGATGCGGCCCAGCAGCCCGTGGTGCTCGTGGGTGCCGCGTCCGGTGGGGCCCATGAAGCCGGTGGCGTGGCATTCGTCGATCATGGTCAGCGCGTCGTGGCGCTCGGCCAGCTCGACGATGCGCGGCAGGTTGGCCACCGTGCCGTCCATCGAGAACACGCCGTCGGTGACGATGATGCGGCGGCGCGCGCCGGCGGACTCGCGCAGCCGGGCCTCGAGCTCGTCCATGTCGTTGTGCGCGTAGCGCAGGCGCTGCGCCTTGCACAAGCGCACGCCATCGATGATCGAGGCGTGGTTGAGCGCGTCCGAGATGATCGCGTCGCGCTCGTCGAACAGCGGCTCGAACACGCCGCCGTTGGCGTCGAAGGCGGCGGCGTAGAGGATCGTGTCCTCGGTGCCCAGGTAGCGCGCCAGCCGCGCCTCGAGCTCCTTGTGCACGTCCTGGGTGCCGCAGATGAAGCGCACCGACGACATGCCGTAGCCGTGCTCGTCGAGCGCGCGCTTGGCCGCGTCGACCAGTTCCTGGCGGCCGGCCAGCCCCAGGTAGTTGTTGGCGCACAGGTTGATCAGGCTGCGGCCGTCGGCAGCGCGCACCTCGGCGCCCTGGCGCGAGGCGATCACCCGCTCGGGCTTGAACAGGCCCTGGGCGCGGGTTTCGGCCAGGGCGGCCTGCAGGTCGGTGTAGAAGGCGTTGCGCGCGGGCTCGCTCATGGGCCGGCTCCTGGCACGGCCGGGGTGGCCGCAGGTCGTGTGGGCGGGGGCCGAAGCGCCCGGCCAGCGGCGGGGACTTGTTCGGCAGATGAATTTTGTTCAGTATATCGATCAACAATTCGATTTGTCGAACAGCCCCGTGAAGCCCCGAACCTCCCCCCCGCCCGCCGCCGCGGCCCCTCCCCGCCTGGGCGAGACCCTGCAGCGCCTGCGCGCCGAGCGCGGCATGACGCTCGACGACCTGTCGCGCGTGGCCGGGGTGTCGAAGTCGATGCTCTCCGAGATCGAGCGCGACCGCGCCAACCCCACCATCGCGGTGACCTGGCGCCTGGCCAACGGCCTGGGGCTGGCGCTCGAGCAGCTCTTCGCCGGCGAGCCGCGCGCCCGGCCCACGGTTCAGCTCGTGGGCCCCGACGCCACCCCGCGCCTCGAGGGCGAGGGCTACCGGCTGCGCGTGCTGGGGCCGATGGAGCTGGCGGGACGCTTCGAGTGGTACGAGCTGGAACTGGCCGCCGGCGGGGCGCTGGTGTCCGACCCCCACGACCCCGGCGCGCAGGAGCACCTCACGGTGCTCGCCGGGCAGATTGAGGTGGCCAGCGGTGACCACGCCCGCCGCCTGCGCAGCGGCGACACCGCGCGCTACGCGGCCGACCGGCCGCACGCGATCCGCAACACCGGCCGCGGCGAGGCGCGCGCGCTACTGGTGGTGGTGCACCCCTAGGTCGTCAGGGCCTGGCCGCAGCCGCGGCAGGCGCAGACGCACCCGCGGGCGCCGCAGCGGCGGGCGCGACGGCCAAGGACTCGGCCTGCTCGATCCAGCCGCCACCGAGCGCCTTGTAGAGGTTGGCCACCGCCACGAGCTGCGCGGCCTGGCTGGTGGTGTAGCGCAGCTCCTGGGGAAAGAGCTGCTGCTCGGCCTGGACCACGGCGAAGTACGGCGCGTAGCCGCCGGTGAACTGCAGCCGCGCGAGCCGCGAGTAGTCGGACAGCGCGGCCACCAGCCGCCCCTGCGCGGCGAGCTGCTCCGCCAGGCGCAGCCGCGCCGACAGTGCGTTCTCGACGTCCGCAAAGGACTGCTGCACGGTGCCCTCGTAGTTCGCCAGCGCGCCCTGCTGTCCGGCCTCGGCCTGTGCCACCTGGCCCGAGATCGCGCCGGCCGTGAAGATCGGGCCGGTGATGCTGCCGGCGTAGGTCCACACCCGCGCCGGCCCGGTGAACAGCTTCGAGAGGTCTGCGCTCGCCCCGCCGAACGCGCCGGTGAGCGAGATGGTCGGGAAGTACAGCGCGCGCGCCGCACCGATCTGCGCGTTGGCGGCGATCAGCTTCTGCTCGGCGGCGAGCACGTCGGGGCGGCGCTGCAGCAGGTTCGAGGGCAGGTCGCCGGGCACCTGCGGCAGCTTGAGCTGGCTGAGCTTGCGATCGCGCGCGATGGGACCGGGGTTGCGGCCCACCAGGATGGACAGGGCGTTCTCGGTCTCGGTGATCTGCTGGCGGATCTCGGGGATCGCCGCCTGCGCGCTCTCGAACTGCGAGCGCGCCTGGGCCACGTTGATCTGCGAGACCACGCCGTACTTGAACTGCAGCTCGAACAGCTTGAGCGACTCGGCGTAGACCTCGGAGGTGCGCTGCGAGATGCGCAACTGCTCATCGAGCGAGAGCAGCTGCACGTAGGTGCTGACCACGCTCGCCACCAGGGTGAGGACCACGCCGCGGCGCTCCTCCTCGGTGGCCTGCAGGTCGGCCTGGGCGGACTCGGTCTGGCGGCGCAGCTTGCCCCAGAGGTCGAGCTCCCAGCTGGCGTTGGCCACCGCCTGGTTGGCGGTCTGCGGATTGGGCACGGTGGGCGGCAGGGGCGTGGCGGCGCGCTCGGTCGCACGGGAGCGCTGCGAGGTGGCGCCGTAGCCAAGCTGCGGGAAGATCGCCGAGCGGGTGGTGGTGAGCGACCCCGCGGCGCGCTCCACGTTGGCCACGGCCACCGCGAGGCTGCGGTTGCTGGCGATCGCCTGGGCCACCAGGGCATCGAGCTCGGGATCGCCGTACTGGGTCCACCAGCGCTCGGTCAGCAGGTCGGCGTTGCCGGTGGTGGCGTAGCGGTAGGACTCGGGCACCGCCACCTCGGGCCGGCGGTAGTCGGGCCCGAGCATGCAGCCCGCCAGGGCGAGCGTCAGCGCAGCGAGGGCAACGCGTCTCATGCGCCCTCCTTGGCCGGCTGGGCGGCCGCGGCGGGCGCAGCCTCATCACTTGTCTGGGCGGGCTGGGCGGCTAGCTCGGGACTCGCTCCGGTGGGTCCGTGGCCGGGCGGGGACGCGGGCGCCTCGGACGGCTTGCCGTCCTTGCCGCGCCCGGCGAGCTTCTCGAACAGCACGAAGAACAGGGGCACGAAGATCAGTGCCAGCGTGGACGCGCCGATCATGCCGCCGATGATGCCGGTGCCGATCGAGTGGCGCGCGTTGGCGCCCGCGCCGCTGGCCAGCGCCAGCGGAATCACGCCGCCGATGAAGGCGAGCGAGGTCATGACGATGGGGCGCAGACGCAACTCGCCCGCCTCGATCGCCGACTCGATCAGGCCCTTGCGTTCCTTGTGGCGCAATTCGACCGCGAACTCCACGATCAGGATCGCGTTCTTCGCCGCCAGGCCCACCAGCACCAGCAGGCCGATCTGGAAGTACACGTCGTTGTCCAGCCCGCGCAACCAGGTGGCGAGCAATGCGCCAACGATGCCGAAGGGCACCGCAGTGACCACGGCTCCGGGCAGGGTCCAGCTCTCGTACTGGGCGGCCAGAATCAGGAACACGAGCAGCAGGCCGAAGGCGAAGGCCACCGTCGAGGTGCCGCCGGACTGCTTTTCCTCGTAGGCGATGCCCGACCAGGCGTAGCGGTAGCCCTGCGGCAGGGTCTCTCGCGCCACCTCTTCCATCACCTCGATCGCCTGGCCTGAGGAATAGCCGCCCGCCGCGTTGCCGTTGACCTTGGCCGCCGGGAAGCCGTTGAAGTGCGGCATCAGGTCAGGGCCGGTGACGTAGCGGGTGGTGACCACCGAGGACAGCGGGATCATCTGGCCCGAGGCCGAGCGGGTGTACAGGCGCGTCACGTCGTCGGGCTGGACCCGGTAGCGCGGCTCGGACTGCAGGATCACGAACCACACCCGAGAGAACTGGTTGTACTGGCTGACGATGGCCGTGCCGAACTGCGCCTGCAGCGTGCCGTAGACGTCGGCCACGTTCACGCCGAGCAGGGTCGCCTTGTCGCGGTTCACGTCCACGCGCAACTGCTGCGAGCTGGCGCGGAACGTGGAGTTCAGGCCGGCCAGCTCGGGTCGCGCGCGCGCCTTGGCGACGAAGGCGTTGGCCACTTCCTGCAGCCGCTCGGGCGCGGCCCCGGTGGTGTCCTGGATCCAGAACTCGAAGCCGCCGGTGGTGCCCAGGCCTGGGATGGGCGGAGGCGCGATGGGCACGATCAGGCCCTGCTCGATCCCGAAGGCCTGCCGGCCCACGGTGGCGAGCACCGCGTCCGCGCTCTGGGTCTTGGTGCTCTCGGCGCTCTTGTAGCGCTCGTTGAAGTCCTTGAGCGTCACGAAGAAGGTGCCGGCGTTGGCCTTGAAGCCGTTGTCGAGCAGCGAGAAGCCGGCGATCTCGGTACGGTCGAGCACCGCGGGGTTCTTCTCGAACAGGGCGTTGACCTGGTTCATCACCGCCTGGGTGCGATCGAGGCTCGCCGCGTCGGGCATGATGATCGCGGCCAGCAGGTAGCCCTGGTCCTCGTTGGGAACGAAGCTCGTGGGCAGGGTGCGGAACAGCGCGAAGATCGCCACCACCATGATCGCCAGGAAGGCGAAGCTCACGACCACCCGCTTGATCACCAGGGCGACCAGCCGGCCGTAGGCCTTGGTCAGCGAGTCGAACTGGCGGTTGAACCAGGCGAAGAAGCCCTTTTTCGGGGGCTCGGTGTGCTTGAGCATCATGCCGCACATGGCCGGCGTGAGCGTCAGCGCGACGAAGCCCGAGATCGCCACCGAGATGGCGATGGTGATCGCGAACTGCTTGTAGAGCTGGCCCGTGGTCCCCGGCAGGAACGCCGCGGGCACGAACACGGCGGCGAGCACGAACACCACCGCGACCACCGGCCCCGAGACCTCGGCCATGGCCTTGATCGTCGCGTCGCGCGCGCTGAGGTGCCCCTGGGCCATGTTCCGCTCGACGTTCTCGACCACGATGATCGCGTCGTCGACCACGATGCCGATGGCCAGCACCATCCCGAACAGCGTGAGCAGGTTGATCGAGAAGCCCAGCGCGAGCATGCCGACGAAGGTGCCGAGCAGCGCCACGAAAATGGCGGTGGTGGCGATCACCGTGGCGCGGAAGTTCTGCAGGAACAGGTAGATCACGCCCACCACCAGCAGCACCGCCTCGAGCAGGGTGTGCAGCACTTCCTCGATCGACAGGCGTACGAAGTCGGTGGTGTCGAGCGCGACGCGGTACTCCATGCCCTCGGGCATGTTGCGCTTCATGTTCTCGAGCGTGCGCTTGACCTCGGCCGAGACGTCGAGCGCGTTGGCGCCCGGCTGCTGGTAGATGGCGATGAAGGTCGCCGGCACCCCGTTCAGGGTCGAGTCCACCAGATAGGACGAGCGGCCCACCTCGACGCGCGCCACGTCGCGCAGCCGCACGATGGCGCTGCCGTCCTGGCTGGCGCGCAGGATGATGTTCTCGTACTCGCGCGGCTCGGTGAACGGGCTCTGCGTCACCAGCGGCACGGTCTGCTGCACCGGAACATTGGTCGGCTGCTGGCCGAGCTGGCCCGCCGAGAAGAGCTTGTTCTGCGAGGCCACCGCGTTCTGGATGTCGCTCGTGGTGATCTTGAGCGAGGCCATCCGGTCGGGGTTCATCCAGATGCGCATGGCCTGGTCGGCCACGCCCAGGATCGAGGCCTGACCCGCGCCCGGCACGCGCTTGAGCGCGTCGAGCACGTACACGTTGGCGAAGTTGGCCACGTAGTCGGCGCTGTAGCGCTCGCCCTTGCCGTAGATGCCGATGATCATCAGCATCGACGAGGAGCGCTTCTGCACCGACACGCCGTTCTTCACCACCTCGGCGGGCAACTGGGGCTGGGCCAGGCTCACGCGGTTCTGGACCTGCACCTGCGCGATGTCGGGGTCGGTGTCGAGGCTGAAGTAGACAGTCAGCTGCAGCTGCCCGTTCGACGAGCTGGTCGACGACATGTACATCATGTTGTCGACGCCGTTGATCTGCGCCTCGATCGGCGCGGCCACCGACTCGGCCACGGTCAGCGAGTCGGCCCCCGGGTAGCTCGCGGTCACGGTCACCTGGACCGGACTCATGTTCGGGTACTGCTCGATCGGCAGTCCCTTGAGCGACACCAGGCCGCCGATGCTGATGAGCAGCGACACCACGATCGCGAAGATCGGGCGCTCGATGAAGAACTTGGAGAACATGATCGGCGCCCGCTCAGTCGGCCAAGACGCGGATCTCGACGTGGCGCGCCTGGACCAGGTCGCCGGCGCCCACGATGTCGGCGGGCTTGACCAGGCGCACGCTTCCCCCTGGCACCCCGGACGACACGAGCGCGTCGCGCACCGCCTCGGCACGACGCCGGGCCAGTTCGACATTGAGTTCCGGCGGCCCGGAGCGATCCACGTAGCCGCTGACCTCCACCGTCACCTTGCGCCCCTTGACCAGTGCAGCGGTGGTGTCGACCACCGCGCGGCCCACGGTGCTCAGGGCCGCCGAGTCGGGAGCGAAATGCACCGCCACGGTGTCGGCCCGGCCCGTCGCGGCACCGCTCGTCTGAGGTGGGCTCGCCGCCGGCGTCGCGGCGGCGGCCACGGCCTGCGGGCTCGAGTCACGCGCGCGATCCGGCTTGGGCGGCACTGCAACACTGGCCTTCGCAGCGGGCTTTGCCTCGCGGCTGCCCGAAGCACGCTGCGGCGCTTGCGGGCCGGCGCCGGGCACGGCCTTGATCGGCGCCGACGACGCGGTGCTGGCGCCGGACTGCCTGGCAGGCTCGGCCCCGGCCTTCGCGGGGGGCACCTTGTCGAGCGGGGGAGCGAGCGGATCGGCCGGGGCCTGCGGCCCCTTGGCCTTGGCCGCCTCAGCAGCCTGCGCGGCCGCAGCGCCCTGCGCGCCAGGCGCGGCAGGCGCAGCCGCCAGGGGTTTGGCGGCCACGGGCGCCCCGGGCGCGAGGGTCAGCACGCCGTCGACCACCACCTCTTCGCCCTTGTTCAGGCCCTCGCTGATGAACCAGTCGGACCCCAGCCACTCGCCCACCTTGACCGGGCGGAACTCGGCCTTGCCGTCCTTGACCACCCACACGAAGTGGCCCTTGGCGCCCTGCTGCACCGCGCGCTGCGGCACGAGGATCGCGTTGGGGCGCACGGCGCCCTTGACCTTGACGCGCACGAACTGGTTGGGCCGCAGCAGCCCGTCGGGGTTGATCACGCTGGCCCGCACCTGGAAGGTGCCGGTCTGCGAGTTGAACGAGGGGTCGGCGAAGGTGATGCGGCCTTGGTGCGGATAGCTTGAACCGTCGACGAGCAGGATCTCGACGAGGTAGTTGCCGTCGGCCGGAAGGCGCAGGCGCTGGTTGCGAACCTGCTCCCGGAAGCTCTGCGCCTCGTTTTCAGAGATGCTGAAGTTCACCCAGACGGGAGAGAGCACGAACACCGTGGTGAGCAGGCTGTTCGTCGGGCTGATGTAGGTGCCGTCGGCCTGCTGCGCGGAGCCCGACAGCCCGGTCACCGGCGAGGTGATGGTGGCGTAGGACAGGTTGAGCCGCGCGGTCTCGAGCTGCGCCCTGGACTGCGCCACGGCGGCCTGGGAGGTGAGGAAGGTGCCGGTGGCGTCGTCGAGGTCCTTCTGCGAGAGCGCGTTCTGCGCCGTGAGCGGCTTGATGCGCTCGAGGTTGGCCTTGGCGGTGGCGTGTGCGGCCTCGTTGGCGGTGAGCGCCGCCACTGCCTGGTCCACCTGCGCCTGCAGCGGCTTGGGATCCATCAGGAACAGGGTCTGTCCCTCGCGCACCATCGAACCCTCGGTGTAGACGCGGCGGTCGAGGAAGCCGGCGATGCGCGCCTGGATGTTCACCTGGCGCGAGCTCTCGGTCAGCGCCACGTACTCGAAGTCGACCGGCACGTCGCGCGCCTGGGTGGTGATCGTGCTCACCGGCGAGGGCGGGCGCTGCGCCGGGGCCTGCTCCTTCTTCTTGCAGGCCGGCAGGCCGGCGAGTAGACCAAGGCACAGCGCGATGGCGATGGGCAGGCGCAGCGAGGCGAGCGTCATGGACAGTTCCCGAGCGAAGAGCCGCGCCGGGTCGGCCGGCGCATGCAGCGGGCGACTATAACCGGCGTCCGGCCCGCGCCTGCCGCCAGCTGGCGAATGCGTTGTGCGCGACGGGTCACCCGCGCGCCGGCGACGACTAGGGCGCGAGCGCGGCCTCGAGGTCGGCGATCAGCGCCTCGGGCGACTCCAGGCCCACCGCCACGCGGATCAGCCCCTCGCCGATGCCCGCCCGCGCGCGCGCCTCGGGCGTGAGCCGCCCGTGGGTGGTGGTGGCCGGATGCGTGATCGTGGTGCGCGTGTCGCCCAGGTTGGCGGTGATCGACATGAGCTTGACCCGGTTGATCAGCGAGAAGGCACGGGCGCGCAGCTGCGCCTCGCCCTCGCCCGCCAGCGCGAAGGACACGATCGCTCCGGGCAGGCTCTGCTGGCGCTGCGCGAGGGCGTGCTGGGGGTGCGAGGCGAGGCCCGGGAAGTGCACGCGCGCCACCTCGGGACGCGCCTCGAGCCAGCGTGCGACGGCCAGCGCGTTCGCGCACTGGGCGCGCATGCGCACCGGCAGGGTCTCCATTCCCTTGAGCAGCACCCAGGCGTTGAACGGCGACAGGCTCATCCCCGTGGTGCGCAGGATGGGCAGCGCCTGCTCGCGCACGAAGCTGCTCGACCCGACCACCGCCCCGCCCAGCACCCGCCCCTGTCCGTCGAGGTACTTGGTGGCCGAGTGCACCACCACGTCGATGCCGTGCGCCAGGGGCCGCTGCGCCACCGGCGTGCAGAAGCAGTTGTCGACCACGCTCACCGCCCCGACCTCGCGCGCCAGGGCCGCGAAGGCGTCCAGGTCGACGAGTTCGGTCAGCGGATTCGAGGGCGTCTCGGCAAACATGAGCCGCGTGTTGGGACGCAGCGCGGCGCGCCAGGCGGCGATCTCGGTGCCCTCGACGAAGCTCGTCTCCACCCCGAAGCGCGCCAGCACCGTGGCGAACAGCTGTTGGGTGGCGCCGAACACGTTGCCCGCGCACAGCGCGTGGTCGCCCGCGCGCAGCACCGCCGCCGCCGCGGTGAAGATCGCCGCCATGCCGCTGGACGTGGCCAGCGCGTCTTCGGCGCCCTCCAGCGCGGCCAGGCGGCGCTCGAACATGCGCACGGTGGGATTGCCCACGCGCGAGTAGGTGTAGCCCTCCTCGGTGTTGCCGAAGCGGGCCGCGGCCTGCTCGGCCGAGGCGAAGGTGAAGCTCGAGGTGAGGAACAGCGCCTCGGAGTGCTCGCCCCACTGACTGCGCTCGGTGCCCGCGCGCACGGCCAGGGTGTCGATGTCGGCTAGAGGATCGGATGGCATGAATGAAAAACCCGCCGGCATGGGCGGGTCTTTCAACCTCGCTTTAGCCGCATTTGTTAGGCGCCCGCAAGCAGAGAGAGCAAATCGGCGCCGAGGCCCCCATCGTAGGGGGCGCGGCGCGGCCAGGTCAAGCCGTAAGGCGTGCCGCCTCAGCCGTCGACGGACTCGATGGCCAGGGCAAGCTGCGAGCGCTGCATCTCTTCGGCGGGCGGCGGCGCGGTGCGCGCCGTGTTGAGCCGCGCGAGGTAGTCCGGCGTGATGTCGCCCGTCACGTAGTCGCCGTCGAAGCACGAGGCCTCGAAGCGGGTGATCGCGGGGTTCATGTCGGTGAGCGCGGCCTTGAGGTCCTCGACGCGCTGATAGACCAGGGCGTCGGCGCCGATCTCGGCGCGGATTTCCTCGACCGACTTGCCGCCGCCGGCGATCAGCTCGCTCGAGGTCGGCATGTCGATGCCGTAGACGTTGGGGTAGCGCACCGGTGGCGCGGCCGAGGCCACGAACACCTTGCGCGCGCCGGAGTCGCGCGCCATGCGCACGATCTCCGAGATGGTCGTGCCGCGCACGATCGAGTCGTCGACGATCAGCACGTTCTTGCCCTTGAACTCCACGCTCATGGCGTTGAGCTTCTGGCGCACCGACTTCTTGCGCACCCCCTGCCCCGGCATGATGAAGGTGCGGCCCACGTAGCGGTTCTTGATGAATCCCTCGCGGTAGTCGATACCCAGCTTGTTGGCCAGCTGCATCGCCGCGGGACGGCTCGAGTCGGGGATCGGCATGACCACGTCGATCTCGTCCACCGGGATCTGCGCCCTGATCTGCTCGGCGAGGTACTCGCCCAGGCGCAGGCGCGCACCGTAGACCGAGATGCCGTCGATGATCGAATCGGGCCGTGCCAGGTACACGAACTCGAAGGCGCAGGGTGCGTGCTGCGTCTGGCGGGCGCACTGACGGCTGTGGAAGCGGCCGTCGGCGTCGACGAAGATGGCCTCGCCCGGCGCCACGTCGCGCTCGAAGCGAAAGCCCAGGCCCTCGAGCGCCACCGATTCCGACGCCACGAGGTATTCGCGGCCGCCCGGCGTGTCGAGCGTGCCAAAGCACAGCGGGCGGATGCCGTAGGGGT
Organism: Burkholderiaceae bacterium; assembly: GCA_035454085.1. Classification (GTDB taxonomy): domain Bacteria; phylum Pseudomonadota; class Gammaproteobacteria; order Burkholderiales; family Burkholderiaceae_F; genus DAOTEJ01. Next base: position 14,631 of record DAOTEJ010000011.1, read on the forward strand.
CGCGAAACGCGATCATGCCGAAGTCCGACACCTGGGCCACCACGGAGTACGAGCCCCGCGCGCGCCGATGCACGCCGGCCACCGCGCGGAACACCGCGTCGGGGGTGAGCGTCTCGCCGTTGGCGGCGAGCTGCAGCTCGTGCGCCAGCACGTTGAGCAGGACCTCGGAGTCGGAGTTGGTGTTGATGTGGCGCCGGTCGATGCGGAACAGCTCGTCCTTGAGCGCCTCGGCGTTGGTGAGGTTGCCGTTGTGCGCGAGCACCAGCCCGAAGGGCGCGTTCACGTAGAACGGCTGCGCTTCCTCCAGGCTGCTGGCCGAGCCCTGCGTCGGGTAGCGCACCTGGCCGATGCCGGCGTTGCCCGGCAGCGAGCGCATGTTGCGCGTGCGGAAGACGTCGCGCACCAGGCCCATGGCCTTGTGCATGTGGAAGGTCGAGCCGTTCGAGGTCACGATGCCGGCGGCGTCCTGGCCCCGATGCTGAAGCAGCAGCAGCGCGTCGTAGAGCAGCTGGTTGACCGGGCCGTTGGCCGCGAGTCCGACGATTCCGCACATGTCGTGCTCCCGAGTGTCCTGCTTCAGAGTCCCTGGGCCGTGCCGAACAACGACGCCGGCAGCCAGGGCTGCAACCATTGAACCGCGGCCTGCAGGCGCGGCAGCAGCAGCGATTCGCGCCACCAAGTCTGCGCCGGCGCGGCCGTCAGGCCCGCGAACAACACCAGCGCCCCCACCACCAGCACGCCGCGCAGCAGCCCGAAGATCCCGCCGAGCAGCCTGTCCTCGGTCGACAACTTGACCGCCACCATCAGCGAGCGCAGCACCGCGCCGATCAGCGCGGCGACGAGCAGGCTGGCCACCACGATCAGCAGGCCCGCCAGCCCGGTACGCACCGCCGGCGCCATCGGCTCGAGCGGCAGCCAGGCGCCCAGGACCTTGGCGAAGGCTAGCGCAAGCAGTATCGCGACCACCCAGCCCGCCAGGGCGAGTAGCTCGCGCACCACACCACGCGCCAGCCCGAGCAGCACCGACAGGCCCATCACCGCCACGAGGATCCAGTCGGCCTCGTTCACGTCACAGAGTCACGAGGTTGCCGGCCACGCCCGCGGCCTTGAGCCGCGCGCGCGCGGCCTCGGCGTCCTCGCGCGTGGCGTAGGGGCCGGCGCGCACGCGCCAGCGCGACCCGTCCTTGGTCTCGACCTTCTCGAGGAAGGCGGCGTAGCCCTGCTTCTTGAGCTTGTCCTGCAATTCGCGCGCGGAGGCCTCGCTCGCCGGCGCCGCCACCTGAACCGCGAACTTGCCCCCCTTGGCGGGCGCCGGCGGTTTATCGGCGGTCTTGTCGCCGCCCTTGGCTGGGTCCGGGCGCGCCTCGGAGCTCTTGCGGACCTCCTCGGCCTTGGCGCCGGGCTTGGCCGCCTCGGGCTTCGCGGGCCCGGACTTGGCAGGCTCGGGCTTGGCTGCCTCGGGCTTCGGGGGTTCGGGCTTGGCGGGGGCCGGGGCTGCGTCGGCCTTGCCGCTCGCCGGTCCGGCATCGGGCGGCGGCACCAGCGCGGCGCTGTCGGGCACCGGCGCGGGCGGCACGCTGAGCTTGGGCGTGAAGCGCGACTTCTCGCTCGGGATGTCGATCACGATGTTGTCGGGCACGGACTTCGGCTCGCGGTCGAGCACCAGTGGCACCACCACGACCGCGCCGATCAGCAGCGCCGCGGCCCCCACCAGACGGCGGCGGGCGCGCACCCGCGCAAGCTGGGACGGATCCAGTTCGTCGGAAGCCGGGTCGACAGCATCGGCCGGGTCGTCCCGGGCGCCCTCGTCCTTGCGACGCCAGAAAGCAAACCCCATCGAGTCTCCCGCGCGGTCTAGGGTCGCCGCCTGAGGCGCTGCGCCTCGAGCGCGCGCATGGCATCGGCGACCGTGAGAAAGGATCCGAAGACGAGAATTCTATCAGCCGGCTGCACCGCGCCCTGCGCAGACTCGAGGGCGGACTCGACGCTCGCGTGCTCACGGATCGCGTCGGGCGAAACACCCGCGGCCCGCAGGCGCTCCGCCTGCGCGCTGGCGCTGGCGCCGCGCGGCCCCGGCAGGGCCGCCACGTGCCAGCCGTCGATCCGGCCCTGGACGCGGGCCACGACTCCGGCGATGTCCTTGTCGGCCAGCATGCCGAAGACGGCGTGCGTCTCGGGGTAGTAGCCCATCGCGTCTAGGTTCTGCGCCAGAACCGCGGCGGCGTGCGGGTTGTGCGCGACGTCGAGGATGATCGCCGGCTGGCCCGGCAGGATCTGGAAGCGGCCCGGGACCTGCACGCGCAGCAGCCCCTCGCGCACCGCTGCCTGGGGCACCGGCAGACGCGGACCGAGCGCCTCGAGCGCGGCCAGCGCCCCCGAGGCATTGAGCAGCTGATTCGCCCCGCGCAGGGCCGGGTACGGCAGGCCGCTGCGGCGCGTCTTGCGTCCGCCATAGGCCCACTGCTGGCGGTCGCCCGAATAGTTGAAGTCGCGCCCGAAGCACCATAGATCCGCGCCCAGGCCCGCGGCCACCTCGACCAGGCGCGCGGGCGGCTGTGGGTCGGCGCAGATCGCGGCACGGCCGGCGCGATAGATGTGCGCCTTCTCCCAGCCGATGTGCTCGCGCGTCGGCCCCAGGTAGTCCATGTGGTCGAGGTCCACCGACGTGATCACCGCCACGTCCGCATCGACGATGTTCACCGCGTCCAGCCGCCCGCCCAGCCCGACCTCGAGGATCACGGCGTCCAGTCGCGCCTGCGCGAAGAGCCGCAGAATGGCGAGCGTGGTGAACTCGAAATAGGTGAGCGTGGTGTCGCCGCGCACCGCCTCGACCGCGGCGAACTGCTCGACCAGCGCCGCGTCGCTCGCCTCGACGCCGTCGAGCCGCGCGCGCTCGTTGAAGCGCAGCAGGTGCGGAGAGGTGTAGAGCCCGGTGCGGTAGCCGGCCGCACGCAGGATGGCCTCGAGCATGCCGCAGGTCGAGCCCTTGCCGTTGGTGCCGCCCACCACGATCACGGGGCAGTCGAAGCGGATCCCGAGGCGCTCGGCCACCGCGCGCACGCGGTCGAGCCCGAGGTCGATCGGACGAGCATGCAGGCGTTCGATGTACGCCAGCCAGGCGGCAAGGCTGTCGGGTGAGTTCATCGGGCAGGCCGCCGCTGCGCCGCGCGCCACTCGCGCGGCGAGGCAGGCGTCAGGCGGGCATCAGGCGAGAATCGGGCGTGTGATCAGGCGAGCGCGTCGGTGGGCTGGCGCAGCAGCAGGGCGAGCAGCGCGGCGATCTCGTCACGCATCTCGCGCCGGTCGACGATCATGTCGACCGCTCCCTTCTGCACGAGGAACTCGGCGCGCTGGAAGCCTTCAGGCAGGACCTCGCGCACTGTCTGCTCGATCACTCGCGGGCCGGCAAAGCCGATCAGCGCACGGGGCTCGGCGATCACCACGTCGCCCATGAAGGCGAAGCTCGCGGACACGCCGCCCATGGTCGGGTCGGTCAGCACCGAGATGAACGGCAGCTTGGCGTCCGCCAGTTCGGCGATCGCACAGGTGGTCTTGGCCATCTGCATCAGCGACAGCAGCCCCTCCTGCATGCGCGCCCCGCCGGTGGCGGTCACGCAGATGAAGGGGACCTTCTGCTCGATCGCGGTGTGCACGCCGCGCGCAAAGCGCTCGCCGACCACCGAACCCATCGAGCCGCCCATGAACTCGAACTCGAACACGGCCACCACCACCGGCAACGCCCGCACCGCGCCGCCCATCACCACCAGCGCGTCGGTCTCGCCGGTGTCGGTCATCGCGGCCTGCAGGCGGTCGGGGTACTTCTTGCTGTCCTTGAACTTGAGCGCGTCGACCGGCAGCACGTCCTGGCCGATCTCGTAGCGCCCTTCGGCGTCGAGCAGCGCATCGATCCGGGCGCGCGCCCGGATGCGCATGTGGTGGCCGCACTTGGGACAGACGTTGAGCGTGCGCTCGAGCTCGGCCGCGTAGAGCACGGCCTCGCAGCTCGGGCACTTGGCCCACACGCCCTCGGGAACAGTCTTGCGGCCCGGACCCTCGGCGCGCTTGATGCGCGGCGGAAGAATCTTCTCGATCCAGCTCATGTCTTGGTCCCCTTGTTCCTGCGCGCGGCCCCCCCAGCGGGGAGGTGGCGTCCGGGTGCGCGCCCGGGGCGAGCCCGCGCGCTCACGCCGGCTCCGTGCGCGCGACGCGGGCGTCGAGCGCCTCGCGGATGCCGCGCACGAAGTCCTCGGCCGCGCGGACCTGGCCTCCAGACGGCGCGGCTTCCATCTCCTGGATGATCCGGCTGCCGATCACCACGGCGTCGGCCACCTCGGCCACCGCGCAGGCGCTGGCCGCGTCGCGGATGCCGAAGCCTACGCCGACCGGCACCGCCGTGTGGCGCCGGATCAGGGGCAGCCTCGCGGCCACGCTGGCCACATCGAGGTGGCCGGCGCCGGTGATGCCCTTGAGGCTGACGTAGTAGAGGTAGCCAGCGGCATGGCGCGCCACCCGTTCGATGCGCTCGTCGGTCGAGGTGGGTGCGAGCAGGAAGATGGGATCGAGCTCGTGCTGGCGCATCAGGCGCGCGTAGTCCTCGGCCTCCTCGGGCGGGTAGTCGACCACCAGCACGCCGTCGACCCCGGCCTCGCCCGCGGCCTGCGCGAACGCGGCCCGGCCCATGTGCTCGATCGGATTGGCGTAGCCCATCAGCACCACCGGCGTGGCGGAGTCCGCGGCGCGGAACTCGCGCACCATGGCCAGCACCTGGCGCAGGCCCACGCCCTTACGGATCGCGCGCTCGGTGGCGCGCTGGATCACCGGCCCGTCGGCCATGGGGTCGGAAAACGGCACGCCGAGCTCGATGACGTCGGCCCCGGCGCGTGCCAGGGCCTGCATCAGCGGCACGGTCGACTCGGGCGAGGGATCGCCGGCGCACACGTAGGGCACGAGCCCCGTGCGGCCCGCGCGCTTGAGAGCGGCAAATCGAGCGGCGATGCGCGACATCAGGCGTTCTTCTTCCAGGCGAGCGTGGCCTCGCGGCAGGACGCGCGGCAGAAGAAGTCCATCCCGCTCTTCTCGGCCACCGTGTGGATGTCCTTGTCGCCGCGGCCCGAAAGGTTGACCAGGAGGACCTTGTCCTTGGGCAGGGTCGGCGCGAGGCGCGTGGCATAGGCCAGCGCGTGGCTGGACTCGAGCGCCGGAATGATGCCCTCGATGCGGCAGCAGTCGTGGAAGGCCTTGAGCGCTTGCTCGTCGGTGGCGCCCACGTAGGTCGCGCGGCCACTGTCCTTGAGCCAGGCGTGCTCGGGACCGACGCCGGGATAGTCGAGCCCGGCCGAGACCGAGTGCGTCTCGGTGATCTGGCCGTTGGCGTCCTGCAGCAGGTAGGTGCGGTTGCCATGGAGCACGCCGGGCGTGCCCATCTGCAGGCTGGCGGCATGGTGGCCGCTGTCCAGTCCCTCGCCCGCGGCTTCCACGCCCACCAGCTTCACGCCCTCGTGCGGGATGTAGTCGTAGAAGATGCCCATGGCGTTGCTGCCGCCGCCCACGCAGGCGATCACGTAGTCCGGCTGGCGCCCGATCATCTCGGGCATCTGCCACAGGCACTCCTTGCCGACCACGGAATTGAAGTCGCGCACCATCATCGGGTAGGGGTGCGGGCCCGCCACCGTGCCGATGATGTAGAAGGTGTTCTCGACGTTGGTGACCCAGTCGCGCATCGCCTCGTTGAGCGCGTCCTTGAGGGTGCGGCTGCCCGACTCCACCGGCACCACGGTCGCGCCGAGCAGCTTCATGCGGTAGACGTTGGCCGACTGCCGGCCCACATCCTCGGAGCCCATGTACACCACGCACTCCAGCCCGTAGCGCGCCGCCACCGTGGCGCTGGCCACGCCGTGCTGGCCGGCGCCGGTCTCGGCGATCACCCGCGGCTTGCCCATGCGGCGCGCCAGCAGGGCCTGGCCGATGGTGTTGTTCACCTTGTGCGCGCCGGTGTGGTTGAGGTCCTCGCGCTTGAGATAGATCTGCGCGCCGCCCAGCATCTCGGACCAGCGCCGGGCGTGGTAGATCGGGCTGGGACGGCCGACGTAGTGCTTGAGCTCGCGCTTGAACTCGGCGATGAATTCGGGATCGTTCTGGTAGCGCGCGTAGGCATCGCGCAGCTCGGCCAGCGCGTGCATCAATGTCTCGGCGACGAACACGCCACCATAGGGGCCAAAGTGGCCGCGCTCGTCAGGCAGGTCGTAAGGGCTCATGCTGCTCGCGATTCAAGCTGTCGTCCGCCGCGCGCACCGCGGCGATGAATTCACGGATGCGCCCGGCATCCTTCAGCCCGGGCGCAGATTCCACGCCACTGCTCACGTCCACCGCCTCGGGACGCACCCGCGCCATCGCCTCGCCCACGCAGTCGGCGTCCAGGCCGCCGGCCAGCACCAGTGCCCCGGGCCGGCGGCGCGGCAGACGATCCCAGTCGAAGCGCTGTCCGCTGCCCCCGAAGCCCGCCGACGGAGCATCGGCCAGCAGGCCACGCGCCGAGGCAAAGCGCTCGAAGCAGTCTAACAAATCGACCTCTTCGTCGATGCGCACGGCACGCAGGTAGGGGCGCTTCCAGCGCATGCAATCGGCCTCGGTCTCGTCGCCGTGGAACTGCAGCAGCGCGTCAGGAGCGGCGGCCAGCGCTGCCTCGATCGATGCAGCGGGCGCGTTCACGAACAGCAGCACCGGGGTGGCGAAGGGCGGCACCCGGCGGACCAGGGCCGCCAGCGACTCGGGCGTCACGTAGCGCGGGCTGCGCTCGTAGCAAACGAAGCCCAGCGCATCGGCGCCGGCCTCTGCCGCCGCGACCACGTCGGCAGCGCGGGTGAGTCCGCAGATCTTGACCCGGGTGCGCATCAATCGAAGGGTGTGGCCCCGCCGGGAGGCAGGGCGAGCGCGGCATCGTACTCGACCGCGCTCAGGTATAGCCCTGCGGCGGAGAAGGTCGGCGCAGCGAGGCTGCGGTCGCGCGCGGCGAGCACTTCCGCGATCCAGGCTGGCGCCCGGCGGCTCAGGCCCACGTACACCAGGCTGCCGACGAGGTTGCGCACCATGTGGTGGAGGAAGGCATTGGCCCGCACCTCGAAGCGGATCAGGCGCCCTCGTTGCTCGACGCGACAGGTCTCCAAGGTGCGCACCGGCGAGGCGGCCTGGCACTCGGCGGCACGAAACGCAGAAAAGTCATGAGTGCCCTCGAGCAGGCACGCCGCGGCCTGCATCGCCGCGAGGTCCAGCGGCCGGAAGACCCAGCCCACGCGCCGCGCGAGCAAGGCCGGCCGCACCGCATCGACGAGCAGCCAGTACTCGTAGGTGCGCCGGCGCGCCGAGAATCGGGCATGGAAGTCATCGGGAACGGCGCTGGCCCAGCGCACGGCCATCGCCGTGGGCAGATGGGCGTTCACGCCGCGCACCCAGGCGCCGAGCGGACGCTGGGCGGAGGTGTCGAAGTGCACCACTTGGGCGGTGGCGTGCACGCCGGCATCGGTGCGGCCCGCGCACACGGTGCCCACCCGGTGGGCCGCCACCTGCGTCAGCGCGGCCTCGAGGACGTCCTGCAGCGTGTTGCCACCGGTCTGGGTCTGCCAGCCCCGGAAGGCGGCGCCGTCGTACTCAAGACCGAGGGCGAGCCTCATGGCAGCGGGCCGGCGCCCTCAGGGGCGCGGCCCTCCCGCATCAGCCTTCGATCTGCTTGATCAGGTCCACCGCCGCAGTGCGCTGCTCGCGCGTTCCGTCGCGCATCACCTCGTCGAGCAACTCGCGCGCGCCGTCCCTCACCCCGAGGTCGATGTAGCCACGGGCCAGGTCGAGCTTGGTGGCCATCTGCTGCGCCAGCGCGCTGCCCGGTTCGGTCTCGCCCTTGCGCTGCACGGTGTCGAGGTTGACCGCCGACAGGTCGAAGTCGATCAGCGGGACGGTGGACTGGTCGGTCTCGGCGGTCAGGCGTTCCGCCTGCTCGTCGGGCAGAGCCCCGATCCCGCCGGAAGCCCGCGACGTCGGCAGCGGCGGGACGTCGAGGTCCAGGTCGATGTCGGCGATCGAGGCCAGCGTTGCCGCCCGCGCCTGCGCCTCGGCTCGCTGCGCCTCGGCGGCCGCGAGTTTCGCGGCCTCGTTCACCACCGCCTCGGCCTTGGGCACCTGGGGCACGGGTTGGATCGAGGGGATGTCGAAGTCCAGATCGAAGCGCGTGGCAGCCGGTTCCGGCTCGGCGGCACGCGCCGCGGTGATCGCTGCCTCCATGGCCTCGCTCGCCTCGGCCGACACGGCTGCAGGCTTGGAATCGAGCACGAAGTCGAGCCCGGAGGTCGTGACCGCGGCGGGCGTCTCTTCCGACGGCAGGCTGAAAGCGGTGTGGGGCGCACCCGTGTCTTCGGCCAGCTTGGTGGGCAGCTTGTAGTCGATCGCGCCCAGATCGGCCAGATCCGAATCGACCGCCATGCGCGTCAACGGCGGCACGGCGGCGCCTTCGGTAGCCGGCATGCCCGTGTTCGGCTCGGCGTGAGGCATGGCGGTGGGCGCCGCGATGTCCGACAGGCCGGTGGCATTGACCTCCTCGGGCGCGATGCGCAAAGTGGTGGTGGGGCCGGCCAGGGCGGGCGGGGCATCGCCCGCGAACAGAGGATTGGCGGGCTCGAGCGAGCGTCCAAGCACGGCCACGCGCTCCCACTCATCGCCCGAGGCGCCGGTGTGCTCGTGCAACTCCTTGGCCAGGACGTTGAAGGCCGCCTTGTCGCCGCGTGCCGCGTAGATCTCGAGCAGCTTGCCGCGCACGCCGGGTCGCTCGGGGTGCAGGCGCAGGGATTCCTTGAGGATGTCCTCGGCCTGCTCGGCGCGCCCGTAGGCGATGTAGACGTCCGCCTCGGCGACCGGGTCGACCTCGTTGGAGTCGAGCTGCGAGGCGGCGGGGATGAAGCTCGAATTGAAGGTGCTGGCCGCGCCGGTGTCGACGCTCTGCCCACCGGTCTGGCCGAACAGGGAATTGCCGCCCAGACCTTCGCCGCCTTCCTGGAAGGCCGCCTGAGACTCGGCCTGCTTGCGACGGTACTTGCTCCATCCGAAGAACCCGAGCAGCAACAGAGCAATCACGCCCAGACCCAGTTGCGTGCTGGTGTTGCCCAGCAAGCCGTCGACAAAACCGGGCTGCTCGGCCGGAGCCGCCGGCGGCGGCGCCACTTTGGGAGCCGCCGGTTTGGGCGCCTCGGCCTTGGGGGCCGGAGCCGGGGCAGGCGTCGCCGCAGGTGCCGCGCTCGCCTCGGGCGCTGGCGCGGGGGTCGGGGCCGCGCTTGGGGCCGGTGCTGCCGGAGCGGCCGCGGTCGGCGCCGGTACGGGCGCCGGGGCCGGAGCAGGAGCCGGCGCGGCCTTGGACTCGGCCTGCTTCTGCGCCTGCGTGCCCGCCTTGCTCTGCAGCTCGATCGCCTTGCGCAGTTCCTCGTTGGTCTTGTTCAGCTGAGCGACGCGGTCCTCGAGTTCCTTGACCGCCCGCTCGCGCGCCTTGGCCTCGTCGGCGCCCGCCGCCGTGGCGGCGGCCTTGGAGTCGCCGGCCTTGGCGATCTTCAACTGGTCGCCGCCCGCGGTGGCGGCGGCACTCTTGTCCTCGACCTTGGTCGTCACCTGGCCGCTGCCTACGGCGGCGCCTGCGGCCGGCCCTGCCTGGGCAGGTGCGGCACTCACGCCCTGCGCAAGCCGGCTGCGGTACTGGGCGAAGTCGGCGCTCTGGGCCTGCACTTCACGACGCGCCTCGGGCGTCGAGATCGCCGTGGCCTGGGCCTCGGTCGGGACGGCAAGCACCTTGCCGGCCGACAGGCGGTTCATGTTGTTGCCGACGAAGGCCTCGGGGTTGGCGCGGAACAGCGCCACGAGCATCTGCTCGAGCGAGGCCGAGCCGACGCGCGTGCGGCCGGCGATTTCTCCGAGGGTGTCGCCACGCTGCACGGTGTAGGTGGACGGCGTGCCTGCCGCGGCAGGCGCAGCAGGCGCCGCAGCGCGCGGCGCGGGCGCGCTGGGGGCGGCGGCAACCGGAGCGGGTGAAGGTGCCGGTGCGGGTGCCACCGAAGGTGCAGGTGCCGCAGGCGCCGGGGCAGGAGCCGCACGCGTTGCCGGCGCCACCGGCGCGATCACCTCCGGAGCCTGGCGCAGTGCGGGTGGATCGAGCAGCACGGTGTATTCGCGCACCACGCGGCCCGAGGAAGAAGTGAGCTCGACCAGCAGATCGAGGTAAGGCTCGGTGATCGGGGTGGGCGAGGACACGCGCACCACGTACTCACCGTTGCGGCGCTCGAGCGCGAAGCGCAGGCCGGTCAGGCTGGGGTTGTATTCGAGCCGGGCAGCGCGATAGGCCGCCACCGGGGCGAGCTTCACGGCCAGCGTGGGCGCCTCCTCGGGCGCAACCGACGTGACCTCGAGCTCGGCGCGTAGGGGCTGGCCGAGCGCGGACTGGACGTTGAGCCGGCCGAGGCCCGCGGCATGGACCGAAAACGCTGCGGTCAGGCCCAGGGCCAGAGTTACGGCCGCAGCCAGCGGCGCCCGTCGGAATGGTTTGGATGGCACTTTGCCCCCTGCGTGGATATCTGGTAACAGCGATTTTCGAGATTAGCCTCAGGCACTTAGCGCAGCAAGCTGACAATCTGTCACAGCTCCCGCATAGGCGTGAGGAAGCGTGACGCGGTTGTCGCCGCGGCGCCTCAGTGCAACTGTCCGAGCACGATGCGCAGCATGCGGCGCAGCGGTTCGGCCGCGCCCCAGAGCAACTGATCGCCGACCGTGAAGGCCGAGATGTACTCCGGCCCCATCGCCAGCTTGCGGATTCGCCCGATGGGTATCGCCATGGTGCCGCTAATGCGCGCCGGCGACAGTTCCGCAATGCTGGCCTCGCGCGTGTTGGGGATCACCTTCGCCCAGGGATTGGCGCCGGCCAGCAGAGCCTCGATCCGGGCGAGCGGCAGGTCGCGCCTGAGCTTGATGGTCAGCGCCTGCGAGTGGCAGCGCATCGCGCCCACGCGCACGCACAGACCGTCCACCGGCAGGCTGCCCGGCTGGCCCATGGCGGCCCGGCCCAGAATCTTGTTGGCCTCGGCCCCGCCCTTCCACTCTTCCTTGCTCTGGCCGTTGCCCAGGTCCTTGTCGATCCACGGGATCAGGCTGCCGGCCAGCGGCACCCCGAAGTTGTCACGCGGGAAGGCGTTGTCGCGCAGCGTGGCGCTGACCTTGCGATCGATGTCGAGGATCGCCGACTTGGGGTCGGCCAGCTCTGCCGCGACCGCCGCCTCGAGCACGCCCATCTGCACCAGCAGTTCGCGCATGTTCGGCGCCCCGGCGCCGCTGGCGGCCTGGTAGGTCATGGCACTGACCCACTCCACCAGGTCCTCGCGCAGCAGGCCGTCGAGCGCCAGCAGCATCAGGCTCACGGTGCAGTTGCCGCCGATGTAGTTCTTCACGCCGCGCGCCATCGCGTCGCGGATCACGCCCATGTTCACCGGGTCGAGGATGATCACCGCGTCCTCGTTCATGCGCAGCGAGCTCGCTGCGTCGATCCACCAACCTGACCAGCCAGTGGCGCGCAGCCGCGGGTAGACCTCGTTGGTCCAATCGCCGCCCTGGCAGGTGATGACCGCGTCGCACTTGGAAAGCGCCGCGAGGTCCGACGCATCCTCGAGCACGGGCGCGGCGCGCGCCACCTTGGGCGCCGGGCCTCCGGCATTGCTGGTGGAGAAGAACACCGTGTCCACCAGCTCGAAGTCCCGCTCGGCGCTCATCCGTTCCATGAGCACCGAACCCACCATGCCGCGCCAACCCACCAGTCCGACTCGCATCATCGACTCCCGTCTGCCTTTCGTTGCTTCCGTCCCTGCACGCGTCCCGGGCGCGCCTAGGCGCGCAGCGCCGCGACCACCGCGTCGCCCATCTGCACCGTGCCCACCTTGTTCGTGCCCTCGCTCCAGATGTCGGGCGTGCGCAAGCCCGCGGCGAGAACGCTCTTGACCGCGGCCTCGATGCGCTCCGCGCTCGCCGCCTCGTCGAGCGAGTAGCGCAGCATCATCGCCGCCGACAGGATGGTCGCCAGGGGATTGGCCACTCCCTGGCCGGCAATGTCGGGCGCGCTGCCATGGCTGGGCTCGTACAGGCCCTGGCGCCGCTCGTTGAGCGACGCCGAGGGCAGCATGCCGATCGAGCCGGTGAGCATCGCCGCCTCGTCCGAGAGAATGTCGCCGAACATGTTGCCGGTGACCACCACGTCGAACTTCTTCGGCGCCTTGACGAGCTGCATCGCGGCGTTGTCGACATACATGTGCTCGAGCTCGACGTCCGGGTAGTGCGCGCGCTGCACCTCGCTCACCACATCCTTCCAGAACTGGAAGGTCTCGAGCACATTGGCCTTGTCCACGCTGGTCACCTTGCGGGCGCGCTGCCGCGCCGCCTGGAAGGCCACATGGGCGATGCGCTCGATCTCGGGGCGCGAGTAGCGCATCGTGTCGTAGGCCTCCTCGCTGCCCGGAAAGTGCCCGTCCACCGCGGTGCGCCGCCCGCGCGGCTGGCCGAAGTAAATGTCGCCGGTCAGTTCGCGCACGATCAGGATGTCCAGGCCGGCCACGAGCTCGGGCTTGAGGCTGGACGCGGCGGTGAGCTGCTCGTAGCAGATCGCGGGGCGGAAGTTGGCGAACAGCCCCAGCGACTTGCGCAGCCCGAGGATGGCCTGCTCGGGCCGCAACTCGCGCGGCAGGGTGTCGAACTTCCAGTCGCCCACCGCGCCGAACAGCACGGCGTCGGCGTCCTTGGCCAGCGCGAGGGTCGCCGGGGGAAGCGGGTGGCCGTGGCGCTCGTAGGCCACGCCGCCCACGTCGGCGAACTCGAATTCGCAGGCAAGCTCCAGGGCCTTCAGGACCTTGACGGCCTCGGCCACGATCTCGGTGCCGATGCCATCGCCCGGCAGCACAGCTATCTTCATGCTCGGTTCCTGGCGGGATTCGGTGGCCCCCGCCCCTGCCCGCCCAGGAACGAAGTCCGTGCTCAACCCGCGGTGGTCTTCTCCAGCCACGGGTAGCGCGCGAGGCGCTGTTTCTCGAAGGTGGCGATCTTGTCCTTGTGCCGCAGGGTCAGGCCGATGTCGTCGAGCCCGTTGACGAGGCAGAACTTGCGGAACGCGGCGACCTCGAAGGCGTGCTCGCTGCCGTCGGGCTCGACCACGCACTGGCGCGGCAGATCCACGGTGAGGCGGTAACCCGGATGCACGGCCACCTCGTGAAACAGCCGGTCGATCACCAGTTCCGGCAAAACCACCGGCAGCAGGCCGTTCTTGAGGCTGTTGTTGTAGAAGATGTCGGCGAAACTCGGCGCGATCACCGCGCGGAAGCCGTACTGCACGAGGGCCCAGGGCGCGTGCTCGCGCGAGGAGCCGCAGCCGAAGTTCTTGCGCGCCAGAAGCACCGAGGCGCCCGCGTAGCGAGGCTGGTTGAGCACGAAGTCGGGGTTGGGCCGGCGCGCGGCCGGATCCTGGCCCGGCTCGCCGCGATCCAGGTAGCGCCACTCGTCGAACAGGTTCGGCCCGAAGCCGCTGCGCCGGATCGACTTGAGAAACTGCTTGGGGATGATGGCGTCGGTGTCGACGTTGGCGCGATCGAGCGGCGCCGCCAGCCCCGTGTGGACTTCGAAGCGTTCCATGGCTACTTGCGCCCGCCGTCCGCGGCCCCGGAGATCACCTGGCCCGCGCGATTGAGATCCTTGCCCATGCCCGAGATCGTATTGCACGCGGGCAGCAGGGCCGTCGCGGCAAGCACGGCCAACAGGACGCGCATCATGCGATCCTCCGCACGTCGACAAAGCGGCCTTCGATGGCGGCCGCGGCGGCCATCGCCGGCGACACCAGATGCGTGCGCCCTCCCGCCCCCTGCCGACCCTCGAAGTTGCGGTTGCTGGTGCTGGCGCAACGCTCGCCGGGCTCGAGCCGGTCGGCGTTCATCGCCAGGCACATCGAGCAGCCGGGTTCGCGCCACTCGAAGCCCGCCGCCTTGAAGATCTCGTGCAGGCCCTCGAGCTCGGCCTGCGCCTTCACCAGGCCGGAGCCGGGCACCACCATGGCGAGCTTCACGTTGCCCGCCACCCGCTTGCCCAGCCGCTTGACCACCCAGGCGGCGGCACGCAGGTCCTCGATGCGCGAGTTGGTGCACGAGCCGATGAAGACCTTGTCGACGCGGATCTCGCCGATGGGCGTGTCCGGCGCGAGGCCCATGTAGGTCAGGGCGCGTTCGATGCCCTCGCGCCGCACCGGATCGCGCTCGCGCTCGGGATCGGGCACGCGCGCCTCGATGCCCGCGACCATCTCGGGCGAGGTGCCCCAGGTGACCTGCGGGGCGATGTCCTCGGCGCGCAGTTCCACCACGGCGTCAAAGCGCGCGCCCGCGTCGGAACGCAACGTGCGCCAGTGCGCCACGGCCGCGTCCCAGTGCTCGGGCGCCGGCGCGAAGGGGCGGCCGCGGACGTAGTCCAGCGTCTTGGCGTCCACCGCCACCATGCCGGCGCGCGCACCGGCCTCGATGGCCATGTTGCACACGGTCATGCGGCCTTCCATGGACAAGGCCTCGATGGCCGCGCCCGCGAACTCGATCGCGTAGCCCGTGCCGCCGGCCGTGCCGATGCGCCCGATCACCGCGAGCACGATGTCCTTGGCGGTCACGCCCGGCGCGAGCTTGCCGTCCACCCTCACGAGCATCGACTTGGCCTTGCGGGTGAGCAGGGTCTGGGTCGCCAGCACGTGCTCGACTTCCGAGGTGCCGATGCCGAAGGCCAGCGCCCCGAAGGCTCCGTGAGTGCTGGTGTGCGAGTCGCCGCAGACCACCGTCATGCCCGGCAGCGTCGCACCCTGCTCGGGCCCCATCACGTGAACGATGCCTTGGCGCTTGTCCAGGAAGGGAAAGTAGGCCGCTGCGCCGAACTCGCGGATGTTGGCGTCGAGGGTGGCGATCTGCTCGCGCGAGACCGGATCGACGATGCCGTCGTAACCTCGCTCCCAGCCCGTGGTCGGGGTGTTGTGGTCGGCCGTGGCCACGACCGAGCCCACGCGCCAGGGCTTACGGCCCGCCAGGCGCAGACCCTCGAAGGCCTGGGGCGAGGTGACCTCGTGCACCAGGTGGCGGTCGATGTAGAGCACGGCCGTGCCGTCCTCCTCGACGTGCACCACGTGGTCGTCCCAGAGCTTGTCGTAGAGGGTGCGAGGCGCGTTCATCGGTCCAGGCGGGCAGCAGTCTTGCGCGACCGTCGCGCGGATTTGCCGCATCGCATCAAGTATGCCATAGGGGTGTCCCGCCCTTGCCTGGGCCGGCAAGGGTGCGGACCATGGGCGGGTCTGCCGGATGCCCCCCATGGACCGACCCGACCACTCTGCCCTGCTCGCCCGCCGCCAGCGCCTGCTCGCGCTCGCGGCCTCGCTGGCCAGCCTGTCGCTGCCGACGGGGCAGCCACGCGCCCAGTCCCCCGCGGGTCGCACGCCCACGCCGGCGCAATCGCTGGGGCCGTTCTACCCGCGCGCGGCCAGCGAGCGGCCGCGCGAGACCGACGCCGATCTGCTGCGCGCGCAAGGCGCCGGGGAGCCCCTGGCGCGCGGCGTGCCTCTCTTCCTCGCGGGGCGGGTGAGCCACCGCGCCGGCGCTCCGCTGCCCGGCGCGCTCATCGAGATCTGGCAGTGCGACGCGAACGCGGTCTATCACCATCCGGCGGGGGGCGCGCTGGCCGAGCGCGATCCGAATTTCCAGGGCTATGGCCGCGCCCTGGCCGATGCCGAGGGTCGCTTCGCTTTTCGCACGATCCGCCCCGTGCCCTACCCGGGCCGCACGCCACACATCCATCTACGCGTGGAGGCGGCGGGCCTGCGTGCGCTGGGCACCCAGCTCTACCTCGCGGGCGAACCCGGCAACGAACGCGACTTTCTCTATCGCAGCCTCGATGCCGCGGAGCGTGCCGCGCTCACCCTGACGCTCACCCCCACGCCCTCCGGCGCCACGCACCCACTCGCCTCGGGCACGCGCTTCATGGCTGCCACCGAGCTCGTGCTCGCCTGACCTCGCACGCGGCAACAGGAGGCGGCGCGGGCACCCCGTTCGCGCCGACCCAAGGCCGCCGGGAACCGCCGGGCGCTGCCGCCCTGCGCCGCGTGGCGCGGGCTGGATCATCCAGGCGGGGAGCGCGTCGACTCGGCTAGCACGCGGGGCTCGGCCTCGTGATCGGCGCTGCGCGCCTGGCGCAGCGCCCACCAGCCCAGCGCGGCGGCGAGGCTCGCGCCCAGGAAGGCCGCGCGCGGCCCCAGCCCCGTCCACAGGGCGGCGGCCACGAGCGCCCCGCTGGTGCCGCCCACGCCGTAGGCCA
>DAOTEJ010000011.1:31113-47837 GCA_035454085.1 Burkholderiaceae bacterium
GTCCACAGGGCGGCGGCCACGAGCGCCCCGCTGGTGCCGCCCACGCCGTAGGCCAAGCTGATGTACAGCGCCTGCCCGCGCGCCGCCGCGCGCCCGCCAAACCAGCGCTGAATCAGCAGCACCGAGGCCGAGTGGTGGACCGCGAAGGTCACCGCGTGCAGCAACTGCGCCACGAGCAGCACCCACCACCACGCGGCGAGCTCGCCGATCAGCGCGAAGCGCAGCACCGCCAGCACGAAGCTCGCCGCGAGCAGCGGATAGATGCCGAAGCGCGCGAAGAAGCGTCCCTGCGTATAGAAGAAGACGATCTCCAGCAGCACGCCCGCCACCCAGTACACACCGATCGCTGCCTTGCTGTAGCCCAGCTGGTACAGGTAGAGCGAGAAGTACGAGTAGTAGGTCCCGTGGGCGAAGACCATCAGCGCGGCCGAGGCCAGGAACCAGCGCACGCGCGGCTCGCGCAGCCGGCGGCGCACGGACACGTGCTCGGCGTGCCCCGCAGATGGCAGCGCCTCGCGCACGTGAAAGGCGGCGGCCACGAGCAGCGCTGTCAGCACCAGCCCCAGGGCCGGCGCCCAGGCGATGCCCACGAGGTCGAACAGCGGCCCCGCGGCCAGCACCACCACCACGAAGCCGATCGAGCCCCACACCCGCAGCCGGCCATAGCGGCGCGCCACTTGCGGATCGCCGCGCAGGCGCGTGGCCACCAGGGCCTCGGCCACCGGCATCTGCGCGGTCATGAAGAAGTTGAGCGCGAACATCACCGCCGCCAGCCAGCCGAAGCCGCCCGGCACGAGAAAGCCCGCGAACGACAGCGCCAGCGCCACGCTGGTCGCGCGCAGGATGCGGATGCGCTGCGCGCCGTGATCGGCGAGCCAGCCCCAGAGGTTGGGCCCGACCACGCGCATGCCCTGCCCGATCGCCACGAGCACGCCGATCTCGGCGCCCGTCAGACCGCGGTGGCTGAACCACAGCGGCAGGTAGGGGGCGAGCAGGCCCGCGAGCGCGAAATAGGCGAAGAAGAATGCGCCGAGCCGGCGGCGCTCCTGAACCGGGGACATCAGACCTGCGGCGCGCCTCCCACGGGCGGCCAGGCATGACGGACCTCGGCGCCCTGCGCGCGGGCGATCAGCGCATGGTCCATGAGCACGAGAGCGAGCATGGCCTCGGCGATCGGCGTGGCGCGGATGCCCACGCAGGGATCGTGGCGGCCGTGGGTCTCGATGGTCACCGGCGCGCCCGTCGCGTCGATCGAGCGGCGCGGGATGCGGATGCTCGAGGTCGGCTTGACGGCGAGGCTCACCTCGAGGTCCTGACCGCTGCTGATGCCGCCCAGCACGCCGCCGGCGTGGTTGCTCGCGAAGCCCGCGGGGAAGATCTCGTCGCCGTGCTCGCTGCCCCGTTGCGTCACCGCGGCGAAGCCGGCGCCGATCTCGACGCCCTTGACGGCATTGATGCCCATCATCGCGTGGGCGATGTCGGCGTCGAGCTTGTCGAACAGCGGCGCCCCCAGGCCCACCGGCACACGCGTGGCGCACACCCGCAGGCGCGCGCCCACCGAGTCGCCGGCATGGCGCAGCTCGTCCATGTAGGCCTCGAGCCGGGGCACCACCTCGGAGTCGGCGGCGAAGAAGGGATTGGTCTCGACCACGTCCCAGGACACGAACGGGATCTCGATCGCGCCCAGCTGGGTCATGCAGCCGCGGATCTCGGTGCCGTAGCGCGCGCGCAGCCACTTCTTGGCCACGGCTCCGGCGGCCACCATGGGCGCGGTCAGCCGCGCCGAGGAGCGCCCGCCGCCGCGCGGATCGCGCAGGCCGTACTTGCGGAAGTAGGTGTAGTCGGCGTGTCCCGGCCGGAAGCGCTCGGCGATCTCGGCGTAGTCCTTGCTCTTCTGATCCTGGTTGCGGATCAGCAGGGCGATCGGGGTGCCCGTGGTCAGGCCCTCGTGGACGCCCGAGAGGATCTCGACTTCGTCGGGCTCGCGACGCTGGGTGACGTGCCGCGAGGTGCCGGGCCTGCGCCGGTCGAGGTCGGGCTGCAGGTCGGCCGACGACAGCGGCAGGCCGGGAGGGCAGCCGTCGATCACGCAGCCGATCGCGGGGCCATGCGACTCGCCGAAGTTGGTGACCACGAAGAGACGACCGAGACTCGAACCGGACATGGCGTGCGCAGCCGCGAAGGTGAGGCCCCCGATTCTACGGGGCGCCGCCTCGCGCCCCGGCCGCGACCTACAGGAAGGTGCGGATCAGGTCCACGCTGGAGCGCTGCCCCACGTCGCGTGCGTGGCGCGCGAGCCAGGCGCGCGCGTCGCTGCGTCCCAGCTCGGCGAGCCGGCGCAGGAACGCGGGCGCGGTGGCGTACTTGCTGTCGGCCCCCAAGCCCTCGAGCGCCGCGTCGCCCGCGATCAGGTGCACGCGGATGTCCTTGTAGACCCTGGCGTCGAGCGAGCCCTCCTGCAGCAGGCGCTGCACGAAGGCCAGGGCGCGCATCTCGGCCAGCAGCGTGGCGTTGAAGCTGATCTCGGCGCTGCGGTCGACGATCTCCTGCGCCGTGCGCGGCAACTCGGTGCGCCGCAGGGGATTGATCTGGACCAGCAGCAGATCGCGCGAGCGCGTGCTGTAGAACAGCGGCCACAGCGCGGGATTGCCCACGAAGCCGCCGTCCCAGTAGGACGCGCCGTCGATCTGCACGGCGCGGAAGCTGTAGGGCAAGGCCGCCGAGGCCAGCGGCATCTCGAGCGTGAGCTCGTGCTCGCGGAAGATGCGCGCGCGCCCGGTATCCACGCGCGTGGCGCACAGAAAGAGCTTGAAGGGGCAGTCGGCGCGCAGCGCCTCGAAGTCCACGCTCTCGGCGAGCGCCGCGCGCAGCGGGTTGTAGTCGAGCGGATTGAGCTGCGCCGGAGCCCACACTCGCGAGACCAGGTCCATCCACAGCGCCATGGGGTGATCGCCCCCCAGGCCGCCGCCCGGCGTCAGCGAGAGCAAGGAAGGGTGGGCGGCCAGCCGCTCCCAGAAGGCGGCGAGCGCGGCGCGCGCTCCCTCGGCGCCGTCGCGGCCGGCCGCGCGCGCCGCGCGCCAGCCGTCGGCCAGCACCACGGCGTTGATCGCCCCGGAACTCGTGCCCGTGATTCCTTCGACCGCGAGGCGGCCGTCCTCGAGCACGGCGTCGAGCACGCCCCAGGTGTAGGCACCGTGCGAGCCCCCGCCCTGCAGGGCGAGGTTCAGTGCACGCTGCGCGGAGCTTCGTCGGCCGGCCATGAACTCAATCGAACACCATCTTCTCGGCCAGCGCCAGCCCCGAGAGGAACGCGCCCTCGACGCGCGGCCCGCCGCACCAGTCGCCCGCCACGCCGATGCCCGCCGCCGCGTCCCACAGGCAGCGGCCGGGCAGCGGATTGAGCGGGCGCGCATGGTCCCAGCGCTGCGCGATCGACAGCACCGGGCGCAGCGGCTTGCCCACCCGCGCCACGAAGCTGTTGCTCAGCCAGTAGATCGCGTCGGCCTCCGAAATCTGGGCATGCTCGCGCGACCAGCGCGGCTGGGCGTGCAGCACCCAGCGCTCGGCGACGCCGTCGATCTTGGGACGCGCGGGCTTGGCGCTGTCGCGGGCAAGCCAGGCGAGCAGCGGGTCGTCGTTGACGAAGGCGCCGTCGAAGTCCACCGGCACGCGCCGCGGCAGGGCCAGCAGCAGCGCCCACACTGACTCCCAGTGAACCTCGTCCAGAGTCGCGCGCAGGGGACTGTCCGGCGGAAGCAGTTGGCCCGCCGTGGCGGGGGGCACCGCCAGGGCCACGCAGTCGAAGCCCGGGGCAGCCGCCCGGTCCGGCTCGCCGGCAAGCTCGAGCTGCCAGCGCATGCCTGCCAGCCGCAGAGCGCTGACCCGCGCTGCGAGGCGCACGTCCAGGCCGCGGGCCAGTTCCTCGGCCAGCGCGCGCATGCCCGGCAGGGCGACATAGCGCTGCGCCGATACGCTCTTGTCGCTGCTGGCGCCGCGCCACAGGGCCACGATGCGTCCCGTCCAGGGCGCCACCAGGCCCTTGTGCAGCCATGGGCCGAGCGCACGCTCGAAGGCGTGGTGGCGGGCGGTGAAGTACTGCGCGCCGGTGTCAAACGGGCCGCTTGCCGTGTCGAGCGTGGCGACGCGCCCGCCCACCTGGCGCTGCGCCTCGAACACCACCACCTCGGCGCCCTGGCGGCGCAGGCGGCGCGCGCAGGCCAGGCCGGCAATGCCGGCACCGACCACGGCGATGCGCTGGCCGGCAAGTCTCTGGTTCATGGCAGGGCATGCCGCGGCGCGGCCGCGGCGGCGGGAGTCACGAGGCGTTGCTCTCCGACTCGGGCCAGTCGCGAATGTAGGCCTTGAGCATGCGGTTCTCGAAACTCTGTTCCTCGAGCACCGCGCGAGCCACGTCGTAGAAGGAGATCACGCCCGCGAGGCTGCGGCCGTCCATCACCGGCAGGTAGCGCGCGTGACGCTCGAGCATCAGACGGCGCACCTCCATGACGTCGGTCCCGGGGGTGACGGTGAGCGGGGCGTCGTCCATCACCTTGCGCACCAGCACGGTGCCCACCGCGCCGTCGTTGGTGTGCACCTGGCTGATCACCTCGCGGAAGGTGAGCATGCCCACGAGCTCGCCGTACTCCATCACCACCACCGAGCCGATGTCCTGCTCGGCCATGATCGTGACGGCCTGGCGCAGCGGCGTGTCCGGGCTGACGGTGTAGAGGGTGTTGCCCTTGACGCGCAGGATGTCCGAAACCTTCATCTCGCTCTCCCCGCCGACAGGCCGCCGGCTGCTGCTCCCTGGGCGCCTATCCTAGCCCAAGGCCGGGGCGGCGCACCACGCGCGCTCAGGTCAGATACGCCTTGAAGCGCTCTAGTTCGCGCACCACCGCGCTGCGCAGCGGCAGGTCCCACACCGAGTGCCCCGCGTCCGGGACCAGCACGTAGCGCGCCCCCGGCCAGGCGCGGGCGAGTTCGTCCGCGGTGGCGGCCGGGCAGACCATGTCGTAGCGGCCCTGCACGATCGAGGCGCGCAGATGGCGGATCCGGTAGAGGTTGGCGAGCAGCTGGCCCGGCGCCAGAAAGCAGCGGTGGCTGAAGTAGTGCGCCTCGATGCGCGCCAGTTGCAGCGCCTCGTCCTTGAGGTGATGCACGAGCTCGGGATTGGGCAGCAGGGTCGAGCAGCTGGCCTCGTACTCGCTCCAGGCCAGCGCATAGGGCAGGTGCACGCGCGGGTCGGGATCGGCCAGCCGCCGGGAGTAGGCGCGCAGCAGGTCGCCGCGTTCGGCCTCGGGCACCATGCGCGCAAAGCGCTCCCAGGCGTCGGGGAAGACGCGCCGCATCCCGTACAGGAACCATTCGACCTCGTCGCTGCGCCCCAGGAAGATGCCGCGCAATACAAAGCCCAGGCAGCGCGAGGGATGGGTCTGCCCGTAGGCCAGAGCCAGCGTGCTGCCCCAGGAGCCGCCGAACAGCAGCCACTTGCGCACCCCCAGGGTCTCGCGCAGCACCTCGATGTCGCGCACCAGTTGCGCCGTGTTGTTGGCCGTGAGTTCAGCCGCCGGGATCGAGCGCCCCGCGCCGCGCTGGTCGAACAGCACGATGCGGAAGAACGCCGGATCGAAAAAGCGCCGATGCTCGGGCGAGCAGCCACCCCCCGGCCCGCCGTGAAGAAACAGCACCGGCACGCCGCGCGGATTGCCGCTCACCTCCCAGTACAGCTGATGCGTGCCGTCGACCGGCAGCATGCCGCTGTCGTGGGGCTCGATCGGCGGATAGAGGATGGGGACGGTTCTCGAGTCCATCTCAGTGCGGCAAGGCTTGCGCAGCCGAAGACCGCGGATGCGTGACGGGGACGGCTGGCATCATCGCGGCTTGGCGGCCCGGCCGCGTGGCGGATTGCACATCATGAGCGCTGAATTTCCCCGTTTCGACACCTTGAGCCTGCACGCCGGCCAGGCCCCCGACCCCGCCACCGGCGCCCGCGCCGTGCCGATCTACGCGAGCTCGTCCTTTGTCTTCGAGGACTCGGATCATGCCGCGGCGCTGTTCAACATGGAACGGGCGGGGCATGTTTATTCGCGCATCTCGAATCCCACGGTGGCGGTATTCGAGGAACGCATGGCAGCGCTCGAACGCGGCGTGGGCGCGGTGGCCACGGCCAGCGGCCAGGCGGCGCTGCACCTGGCAATCGCCACGCTCATGGGCGCGGGCGGCCACATCGTCGCCAGCCGCTCGCTCTACGGGGGCTCGCACAATCTGCTCGCCTACACGCTCGCCCGCTTCGGCATCGCCACCACCTTCGTCGATCCGCGCGAGCTCGACCAGTGGCGCGAGGCCCTCCGCCCCGAGACCCGCCTGCTCTTCGGAGAGACTCTGGGCAACCCGGGGCTGGACGTGCTCGACATCCCCGCCGTGGCCTCCATCGCCCATCAGGCCGGCGTGCCGCTGATGGTCGACTCGACCTTCACCACGCCCTGGCTGGTGCAGCCCTTCGAGCATGGCGCCGACCTCGTCTATCACTCCGCCACCAAGTTCCTGGGCGGCCACGGCACGGCCATCGGCGGCGTGCTGGTCGATGGCGGCGCCTTCGACTGGGAAGCGAGCGGCCTGTTCCCGACGCTCACCGAGCCCTACGCCGGCTTCCACGGCATGGTCTTCGCCGAGGAAAGCACGGTGGCGCCCTTCCTGCTGCGGGCGCGGCGCGAGGGCCTGCGCGACTTCGGGGCCTGCATGAGCCCGCATACCGCCTTCCTGCTGCTGCAGGGGCTCGAGACCCTGCCGCTGCGCATGGCGCGCCACGTCGACAACGCACGCAAGGTCGTGGCCTTCCTGGCCGATCACCCGCAAGTGGCCGCCATCGCCTGGCCCGAGCTGCCTTCGCACCCCGACCACGCGCTCGCCCGGCGACTGCTGCCGCGCGGCTGCGGCGCGGTGTTCAGCTTCGACCTCGCCGGCTCGCGCGCCGCCGGCCGCGCCTTCGTCGAGACCCTGCGCGTGTTCAGCCACCTCGCCAACGTGGGCGACGCCAAGTCGCTGGTGATCCACCCGGCCTCGACCACCCACTTCCGCGTGCCCGACGAGGATCTCGCGCGCGCAGGCATCACCCAGGGCACGATTCGCCTCTCGGTCGGGCTCGAGGACATCGACGATCTCCTCGAAGACCTCGCCCGCGCCCTCAAGGCCGCCGCCAAGGTGAACTGAGATGCGCGCTCCCGCCCCGCGCCGCCAGCGCGCCCCCACCCACCCCTGCTCGAGTGCCTCATGCTGATCGGCTCCGCGCCCCGCCTCTACGCCTACACCGGCGGCAAGACCTTCGACGCGCGCCTGCCGGCCATCGTCTTCATCCACGGCGCTCAGCTCGATCACAGCGTGTGGATCCTGCAGAGCCGCTACCTCGCCCACCACGGCTACGCGGTGCTCGCGCTCGACCTGCCCGGCCACGGCCGCAGCGAAGGCGAGGCCTTGGCGAGTGTCGAGGCCATGGCCGACGCCATCGCGCCGCGGCTGGCGGCCGCCACCGGCCAGCCTCTGCTGCTGGTGGGGCACAGCATGGGCTCGCTGATCTCGCTCGAGCTCGCGCGCCGCCTCGGGCCGCGCGTGGCCGGCGTGGCGCTGCTGGGCACCGCCTTCCCGATGAAGGTCTCGGATGCGCTGCTCACCGCCACGCGCGAGGCGCCCGACGCGGCCATCGAGATGATCGACGTGTGGTCGCACGCGCCCTCGATCGCCGCCTTCAACCGGCCGCTGTCCTCGCCGGGGCCGGGCTTTTCCATTCCCGGCCAGGGCCGCGCGCTGATGCGCCACATCGCGCGGCGCAATGGCGCGGGCGTGCTCGCCACCGACTTCGCGGCGTGCAACGCCTACGCGGGCGGCCTCGAGGCCGCGGCCGCACTGCGCTGCCCCGCGCTGTTCCTGCTGGGAGCCGGCGACCAGATGACGCCGCCGCGCGCCGCGCGGGCTCTGCGCGAGGCCTGCCCCGAGGCCACCGAGATCGTCTTGCCCGGCAGCGGCCATGCACTGATGAGCGAGGCGGCCGGCTCCGTGCTCGAGGCCCTGAAGCACTTCGCCGCGCGCGTGCTGCGGGTGGCCTGATGCTCGATGCGATCAACTGGGACACGTACTGGCTGTACGTGGCGACCGAGGCTGCGCTCAGCCTCTCGCCCGGGCCGGCGGTGTTGCTGGTCGTGGCCACCGGCATGACGCTGGGCGCGGGCCGCTCGATCTATGCGGCGCTGGGCATCCTCTCGGCCAACGCGCTGTACTTCGCCCTGTCGGCCACCGCGCTGGGCGCGCTGCTGATCGCCTCGCCCGGATTCTTTCGCGCGGTGCAGTGGCTGGGGGCGGGCTACCTGGTGTGGATCGGGGTGCGCGCGCTGCTGGGCCACCCCAGCCCCCTGCGCGCCGCCGACGCGGGTGCGCGCGCCTCGCACCCCGCAGGCATCTGGCTCGCCGGCCTGACGCTGCAACTAGCGAACCCCAAGACTTTGATCTTCTTCGCGGCCATCCTGCCGCAGTTTGTCGATCCGGCGCGGCCGGTGGGCGCCCAGATGCTGTGGCTGGCCGCGGGCTCGATCGTGCCCGAGTTCTTCATCCTCGCCGCCTACGGCTGGCTCGGGGCGCGCGCGGCGGGGCTGATGGGCGACGAGCGCTACGCCCTGTGGACCGAACGCGCGGCGGGCGTGCTGGTGCTCGTGGTGGCTGCGCTGGTCCTGTCGGTCAACCGCGCCTAGGGCCCAGGGCGCCGCGTCGGGCTAGCCTGCCTGCGGCTGCCCCAGGCTGCGTGCCATGGGCTGCCGGATCCAGTCGGCCGCCAGCCCCTCGCTCATCCACGGGGCGAGCGCCGAGTCCTTCGCCGTGACCAGGCCGTTGGCCGGATCGACCGCCAGGTCGGAAAACGCCGCCACCAGGTTCGCGCGCTCGGGGTCGACCACCAGCGTCCAGTGGCGCGGCCGCTCGCCGCCGATCTCGGCCACATAGCCGCGCTTTTCGAGCACGCGCAGCAGATCCTCGGCACTTTCGGGAAAGCTCACCACGGCTTGCGCCAGCTGGTCCAGGCTGAGCACCGGGTCGGCGCCGGCGCGCGACTGCATCAGCACCTGCAGCAGGCGCACGGCGGTGACGAAGCGGTTGCCGGCGCGCGCCTCGTCGGCGAAGCGCACGCTGCGCAACTCCGGCAGCGCCGCCGCGATCGCCGCACCGAACAGCACCAGCAGCCACGACGCGTAGACCCACAGCAGGAACAGCGGGATCGCGGCAAAGGCGCCGTAGATCGACGTGACGGTGCCGCGCGACACATACACGCCGAAGCCGAGCTTCACGGCCTGCGAGATCAGCGCCGCCGTGAACCCGCCGATCAAGGCATCGCGCCAGCGCACCTCGCGGTACGGCACGTAGACGTAGAGCGCAGCCAGGGCAAAGCCCGTGAGTACCACCTGGACGAGATCCAGTCCCCAGGAGGGCAACCCGCCCCGGGCCTCGTTCACGACGGAATTCGAAGCGATGTAGCTGGTGAGCGTGAGGCTCGCGCCTATCACCAGCGGCCCCAGGGTGATGAGTGCCCAATAGACCAGCAGCCGGCTGCCGAAGGGGCGGCTGCGGCGCACGCGGAAGATCTCGTTGAGCGTCGAGTCGATCGCCATGATCATCAGCAGCGCGGTCACCGCCAGGCCCACCACACCGAAGGCCGTGAGCCCGCCCGCGCGCTGGGTGAACACGTCGAGGTAGCGCAGGATGCTCTGGCTGAACTGATCCGGCAGCAGGCCCTTGACCAGGAGCTTCTGAAACGCCTCGCGGTACTCGGCAAAGAGGGGGAAGACCGCGAACATCGCCAGCGCGACCGCCAGCAGCGGAACGATCGACAGCACCGTGGTCAGGGTGAGCGTCGCGGCGGCCTGGTCGAGCCGGGCAGAGCGACCGCGCCGTGCGGCGAAGGCGAGCACCTCGCGGGCGCGCTGGATGCGCGGGTGGTCTCTGTGTCTGGAAGCGAGGCGGCGAAGCATGCGCGGGTTCGAAGGGCAGTCGCGGCGATAATAGCCGCGTGTCATTCACGAGCCCCGTCATGAAGCCCTGCGAGATCCTGGTCCTCTACTACTCGCGCCACGGCGCCACGCGCGCCCTGGCACAGGCGATCGCCCAGGGCGTGGACGCCGTGCCCGGCGCCGCCGCCCGATTGCGCACCGTCCCGCCGGTCGCACCCCTGGTGGAGCAGGCCGCGCCGCCGGTCCCGCCCGAGGGCGCGCCCTACGCCGAACTGCGCGATCTGGAAGAGTGTGCCGGGCTCGCGCTGGGCTCGCCGACCCGCTTCGGCAACATGGCCGCACCGCTCAAGCACTTTCTCGACTCGAGCTCGGGCCTGTGGCTGGCAGGAGCCCTGGCCGGCAAGCCCGGCTGCGTGTTCACTTCGACGAGCTCGATGCACGGCGGCCAGGAATCCACCCTGCTGTCGATGATGCTGCCGCTGATGCACCACGGCATGCTGGTCGTGGGCCTGCCCTACACCGAAGCCGAGCTCGCCACCACGCGCAGCGGCGGCACCCCGTACGGCGCGAGCCACGTGGCGCACGTCTCGGCGGGCGGCCTGAGCGAGGAAGAGCTGCGCCTGGCGCGCGCCCTCGGCCGGCGCCTGGCGACGATCGCCCTGCGCCTGGCGGGCTGAGGCCGTGGCCGGGGCAGCACAGGTCACCATCGGCGAGCGCGAGCGGATCGCGCTGCGCGTGGCGCAGGCCGCCTGGCTAGGCCTGATCGTCTGGTGCGTGGTTTGGGAGGCGTGGCTCGCGCCCTTGCGCCCGGGCGGCTCCTGGCTGGTGCTCAAGATCCTGCCCCTGCTGTTCACCCTGCGCGGCGTACTGCGCGGCGAGCCCGACGCCTTGCAGTGGAGCCTGCTGATCGTTCTGCTGTATCTGGCCGAGGCCACCGTGCGGCTCTTCGAGCCCGCGCCGGTGCGCTGGATGGCCGGCGTCGAACTGGCGCTGGTGCTCGGCTTCTTCGTGGCCGCCATCGTCTTTCTGCGGCCCTACAAGCGCGCCGCCAAGGCGCGCCGGGCCAGCGAGGCCGGCCCATGAGCCTGCTCGACAAGCTGCGGCTGGCAATCGGCGCCGAGCACGTGCTCACCGAAACCGCCGACATCGCGCCGTATCTGACCGACTGGCGCGACCGCTACCACGGCGCCGCGCAGGCGGTGGTGCGCCCGGCGAACACGGCCGAGGTGGCCGCCGTGGTGCGCCTGGCGCGCGAGGCCGGCGCGGCCATCGTGCCCCTGGGCGGCAATACCGGCCTGGTGGGCGGGGGCACGGCCGACGCGAGCGGCACGGCGGTGGTGCTCAACACGCAGCGCCTGCGCCGCGTGCGCGAGCTGGACGCCGCCAACGACACCATCACGGTCGAGGCGGGGCTCACCCTGCACGAGGTGCAGCAGGCCGCGCTCGCCGCGGGACGCCTGTTTGCGCTCTCGCTGGCCGCCGAGGGCAGCGCCACCATCGGCGGCAACCTGGCGGCGAACGCCGGCGGCACCCAGGTCCTGCGCTACGGCAACGCCCGCGACCTGTGCCTGGGGCTCGAGGTCGTGCTCGCCTCGGGCGAGGTCTGGGACGGCCTGCGCGCCCTGCGCAAGGACAACACCGGTTACGACCTCAAGCAGCTGTTCATCGGCTCGGAGGGCACGCTCGGGGTGATCACCGCGGCCGTGCTCAAGCTGCATCCCTTGCCGGCGGCACGGCTGACGGCCTTCGCCGCCCTGCCCGACCTGCCGGCCGCCAATGCGCTGCTCGCCCGCGCCCGCGGCCTGTGCGGCGCGAGCCTCACGGCCTTCGAGGTGATGGGTGCGTCCTGCCTGCAGCATCTGGCGCAGCTCATGCCGCAGGTTCGCCTGCCGCTGCCGCTCGCAGCGCCGTGGTTCGCGCTGCTCGAGATCTCAGACTCCGAGAGCGAGGCGCACGGCATCGCGCGCCTGGAGTCCGTGCTCGAGACCGCCCTGGCGGCCGGCGAGGTGAGCGACGCCGTCGTGGCCCAGTCCCTGGCCGAGGCCGCCGCGCTGTGGCAGGTGCGCGAGTCCATCCCCGAGGCGCACGCGCGCAGCGGGGGCAACGTGAAGCACGACATCTCGCTGCCGGTGTCGGCGATCCCCGAGTTCGTGGCCAGCACCAACGCGCGGCTGACCGAGCGCTTCGAGTGGATCTGGCCCTCGGTGTTCGGTCATCTGGGCGACGGCAACCTGCACTACAACATGGGCACGCGCCCGGGGGTGCCGGTGGCCACCGCCTTCGCGCACGAGCCCGAGATCCGCCGTCTGGTGCACGACGCGGTGGCGGCGCGGGGCGGCTCGATCAGTGCCGAGCACGGCATCGGGCAGCTCAAGCGCGAGGAGCTCGCGCTCTACAAGTCGCCGGTGGAGCTCGCCCTGATGCGCGCCATCAAGCACGCGCTCGATCCCCAGGGCCTCATGAACCCCGGAAAGCTTCTGCCCTAGCCTGTTCGCGTTCGTCCGCCGGATGCCCGCGGGGCGGCCCGCCGCGCCCGGGCGCTAGCATTGGGATGACTGCGGGCACGCCTGTGCCGCCCGCGCCTTACCGGAGATGCAGCACATGCCCCAACCCAGATCGCGCCGCCCCCTGGCCGCCGCCCTTGCCCTGAGCGCCCTCGGCGCCTTCGCCGCCGCCACCCCGAGCTTCGCCCAGACCCAGGCCTACTCCGCGCAGGGCGGCGACGTGCCGATCTATGGCCCCTCGCCCGAGCCCGTGGTCGTCCCCGGCTCCAAGCCCCTGGCGACCAACACGATCGACGCGCTGCGCGGCGACGGCATCTACTACTTCAACGGCCCACGCGTCACGCAGCTTCGGGCGGCGGGCGCGGCCACGGGCCAGAGCTGGCCGCTGGTCGAGACAACCACCGACGCCACCAATGCCGCGGTAGCCAACAACCTCGACGTGGCGCACTTCGTGCTCAACGGCGAGCGTCGGGCGGTGGGCAAGCCCAGCTCGGTCGCGCCCGCCGAACGAGGCGGCGCCACGCTGCTCTACAGCGGGGCCGATCCGCTGCGCGTGAACCTGCGCCTCAAGGCTTACGACGTCTCGGGGCTGATGGTGCGCGACTTCCTGCGCACGCCCGCCAACTATCCCAAGCCCGAAGCCGCCAAGGTCGGCGAACTGCGCTTCCCCGAGGGCTCGGTGGCCTACCTCGCCGAGGTGCGCTTCCTCGAGGACGTGCTCATGCTGCCGCGGCGCGAGTCCTTCACGGGCGCCAAGGACACAGCCCAGCTCGTGAGCAACTTCTCCAAGGACATTCCCTACTGCCTGTCGTACGAGGCCCGCGACGGCGCCAAGCCGTACGCGCTGCACTTCCGCCCGGCCGACAAGGGCGCGAAGAAGGGCAAGCTGCAGGTCTATCCGGCCAAGGCCGGCACGCTGTTCTGTGCCCGCGGCACCGAACAGGTGATGGGCGAGGGCGAGTGGGAGGAAGTCTCGGTGGGCGGCACGCGCGCCGTGGTGCTGAGCTTTGCCTCCAACGTCGACCCGCTCGACACCGGCGTGACCCAGGTGGAGCGCGAGGCCGCGAGGGTCGCCTTCATCGAGCCCACCAAGGGTGCCCCTGGGGTGCGGCCCGGCAAGCTCTACTCGCAGGGCAACCGGGTGATGGACTACCAGTACCGCTTCAACAAGACCGCGGCCGACACCATCGCCGCCGCCCTAGGCGGCCGGTAAGCCAGGGCGCCGGGGCCACGCGTCACTCGCGGCGGCCCTGGCAGTGCGCTGCTGTGCGCGGCGCCTGCCGCGCGCTATCTTGGTGGCTCGCCCGGCCCAGCAGCCGCTCCTGCCCGTCAATCACCGCCGCCTGCCCATGCCATCGCTGAGCGCCCGCCACCGCCTCGTCCTGTGCGCACTGCTGCTGTGCGCGGCCCTGGGCGCGCAGGCCCAGGGCATCCAGCGTTGCGAGGACGGCCGCGGCGGCGCGACCTACACCAACGGCTCCTGCCCGGCGGGCACGCAGCTCGCGCGTCCGGTGAACACGGTGCCGCCGGTGAACGACGCCGACCGCAAGGCGGCCGAGGCGCGCGCCCGCCAGGACACCCAGGCGGTGAAGTCGATCGAGCGCGAGCGCGCCGCCGAGGAAGCGCGCGTCAAGGCCCAAGCCGACAAGGCGCGCAAGGCCGAGCCGGCCAATTCGGCCCGCTGCGACAAGGCGCGTCGCGACCTCGAGCGCGCGCGCACCACGCGCACCGAGCTCTCGAGCCGCGCGGCCACCGTCGAGCAGATGCAGCGCGCCGACCGCGAAGTTGGCCGCCGCGAAGAGGACCTGGGGCGCGCCTGCGGCAAGCCCTAGACCCGCGCCGGCGCGCGTCCCAACTGCGCACCCCCGAGATACTTGGCCAGCACGCGGCCAGCCGCCTGCGCCGAAGCGTTCAGTCGATCGAAGCCGAGGCCTCGCGCGGCTCGGACCAGCCGGCCGCGGCGTAGGCCGCGCGCAGCAGGCCCGTGCCTTCGCGCTCGATGGCCCGCGCGTCGGAGAGCACGCGGCGCCAGGTCCGCGCACCCGCCAGCCCCGTGAGCAGGCCGTGCATGTGCCGCGCCGTGGCGCGCACCGCAAAGCCCTGCGCCGCCTCGCGCTCCAGGTAGGCGCTCATGGCCTCGATCAGCGCCGCGCGCGTGACCGCGGGCCGCTCGTCACCGAACAGCTGCGCATCGACCTGCGCCAGCAGCCAGGGGTCGTGATAGGCGGCGCGGCCGAGCATCACGCCGTCGACCCAGCCCAGCTCGCGCTCGGCCTGAGCCAGGTCGGTGAGCCCGCCGTTGATTACCACCACCGCGTCCGGAAACTCGCGCTTGAGCCGGTGCACGGTCTCGTAGCGCAGCGGCGGCACCTCGCGGTTGTCCTTGGGCGAGAGGCCCTTGAGCCAGGCATTGCGCGCGTGGACGATGAACACGCGCACGCCGGCGCCATGCAAAGTCCCGACGAAGTCGCGCACGAAGGCGTAGTCCTCGCCGCGGTCGATGCCGATGCGGTGCTTGACGGTCACCGGCAGGCTCACCGCGTCCTGCATGGCCTTCATGCAGTCGGCCACCAGGCGCGGCTCGGCCATCAGGCAGGCGCCGAAGGAGCCGCGCTGCACGCGCTCCGAGGGGCAGCCGCAGTTGAGGTTGATCTCGTCGTAGCCCCAGCGCTCGCCCAGGCGCGCGCAGTGCGCGAGCTCGGCCGGGTCGGAGCCTCCGAGTTGCAGGGCCACGGGGTGCTCGGCGGCGTCGAAATCCAGATGACGCGCAACGTTGCCGTGGATCAGCGCGCCGGTGGTGACCATCTCGGTGTACAGGCGCGCGTGGCGCGACAGTTGCCGATGAAAGTAGCGGCAGTGGCGGTCCGACCAGTCCAGCATGGGCGCAACGCAGAAGCGCCACGCGGCCGGGTCGGGGGCGCCGGGGGCGCCGGAATTGGGGCGGGTCATCGTGCGATTATCCCGCCCGCGTCGGCGCCGGCCTTGCCCGGCCGCTGGGCCACCGCCTCAGCCTCGCGACCCACTCCCCGCTCTCATGACTCAATCCCATCCCGCCCACACACCGCGCCGGCTGCTGATCGCTCTGGGGATCGTGGTGCTTGCCGCCCTTTGCGCCTCGGCCATCCGCCCCTACGAGCGGCTCACCTGGCTGATGGAAGTGGCCCCGGTGCTGATCGCCTGGCCGCTGCTGCTGGCCACGGAGCGCCGGCATCCCCTGAGCACCCTGCTGCTGTGGGTGATCGCCGCCCACAGCCTGGTGCTGATCCTCGGCGGCTACTACACCTACGCGCGCGTGCCGCTGGGCGACTGGGTGCGCGAGGCCTTGCACCTGAGCCGCAATCCCTACGACAAGCTCGGCCACTTCATGCAGGGCGTCACCCCCGCGCTGCTCGCGCGCGAGATCTTCATGCGCAGCGGGGCCGTGCGCGGCGCACGCATGCAGGCCTTCCTGGCGGTGTGCGTGGCGCTGGCCTTCAGCGCTTTGTACGAACTGATCGAGTGGCAGGCCGCGCTCGCCCTGGGCCAGGGCGCCGAGGCCTTCCTCGGCACCCAGGGCGACCCCTGGGACACGCAGTCCGACATGGCCATGGCGCTCGTCGGCGCCACGCTGGCCTTGCTGGTGGTGCCGCGCGCCGCGCAACTGCACCCGCCCTGGCCGCCCCGCTGAGTCACCGGGAGCAGGGCTCGGCCGACGGCTGCCTGCCCGCCGCCCACGCAGCACAACGCGCCCCAAGAAAAAGGGCCGCCCCCTCGCGGGAGCGGCCCATCGGGTGGTGCCGGGGCTGATCAGTCGCGCTTGGCTTTCTCGACCATCCCTGCCTCGAGCTTCTTGATGTCGGCGGGCGACAGCTGCGGACGGTCAATCTTGACGGTGAGCTTGTTGAGCTTGCCGGTGAAGGCGAACGGCGGCTGGTAGTCGGCGTCGTTGACGCCGGTGAGCGTGTCGGACCCCACGTCGAAGCTCTCGTCCCACTGCAGGATCATCGGCAATGTGCGCGGCATGGGCTTGGTGTCGACCACCTTGCCGTTGACCTTGAGCGTGCCGGTGCCGGGCCGGCCGATGCCGCTGAAGTTGTTGAAGGCCAGCGTGCCGGCGCCCAGGCCGTCGTACTTGAAGTCGAACTCGACGGTGTGCCGGCCCGGGGGCAGCGCCTCGGCACCTTCCCACTTCAGCCGCTCGAGGTCGACCAGGTTCCACAGGAACACCGGCTTGCCCTTGAGCAGGTAGAAGCCG
>DAOTEJ010000012.1:0-39361 GCA_035454085.1 Burkholderiaceae bacterium
ACCCGCTACGGCGGGGCAGCCGCCATGGTTCATCATCGGCCGCACGGCCAAGCCGCCCCACCTCCGCGGGCGCCTTAGCTCGAACGTTAGGCAGCACAAAAACACCCAAGGCGATGTCTCTGCAGAAGATCCACATGGTTCGGGCGCTGTCTGGTCCGTTGACTCCTGAACCAGCGTCGAGCGAACTGCGTGTCATGTCCTCCGAAGACATCACCCAGCTGGGAAGGCTCTTCCTGGACGCATACATCGGGACTGTCGACTATGAGGGCGAATCTGAGCAAGACGCACTCGCCGCTGTGCAAGGAGCGTTCGACGGAGAGTTCGGCAACTTCCTGAGTTCGGCCTCGTATGTCGCTCAGCGTGCCGGCGAGCTCTGCTCGGCCTCGTTCGTCACACTTTGGCAAGGGAAGCCATTGTTGGCCTTCTCAGTCACTGCGGCACGGCACAAGGGAAGCGGACTTGCCGGTAGGTGCATCAGCGCATCCATGCAGGCGCTGTACCAGGCGGGACAACCGGAATTGCACCTCTTTGTTTCTCCAGGCAACTTTCCAGCCATGGCGGTCTACAAACGGCTTGGCTTCAAAGCCTAGAGTGCTGCCTAACCCTACGCTCAATCGGAGCGCCAACGGCTGTCGCCCGGTTAGCTCCACGTTAGAAATTCCTGGAGACACGGTGCGAGTTCGAGAGGCACAAGCATCAGACGCCGAAGAGATCAAAGGCGTTCATCTCGCCGCGTTCGGAGATGAAGGCCAAGTGGTCGCGGATTTGGCTTTGGCGTTGATCGCCGATGAATCCGCCAAGCCGATTCTGGTGCTTGTGGCTGAGTCGGGGAAAAGCGTAGTTGGAAGCATCGTCTTTAGCTCAGTACACATATCGGGCTCGGGGTCGGGAGCTTCGTACATACTCGCGCCGCTAGCGGTAGCGCCCGAGATGCAACGCATGGGTGTCGGAGGGCAGCTGATCCAGTCAGGCCTGACGGTCCTTCGTGAGCGTGGCGCGGATCTGGTCTTCGTTCTGGGCGACCCCCGCTACTACGGCAGGTTCGGATTCAGAACGGGGCATAAGGTGCGAGCACCCTATGATCTTCCGTATCCAGAGGCTTGGATGTGCCTGCCGTTAGGGGAGGCTGTTCTAGAAGAGGTTGAGGGTCGGCTGGCTTGTGCCAAGTCGCTCAGCCGGCCAGAGCATTGGTGATGAGAATATCTGTCACTTCGCTGCAGGTGCGACGGCCCTGACGGGCCGCAGCCTGAGGCCAACGTTAGGTATCACCAAACACCCGTCGCGCACGAATGAAGCACAGTGGCTCCTCTTTCTGCTTGCGTCAGTGGTCGTCATCGTGACCCCGGGCCAGGACATGATCCTCGTCATGTCGAGGTCCATCACACACGGAATGCGGGCGGGTCTGTCCACTGCGGCAGGGGTTAGCGTTGGCTTGGTCGGCCACACTCTTCTTGCGACGCTTGGCCTCGGTGCGCTGCTGGGTGCCTCGGAGTGGCTCTTCACGGCCATCAAGTTCCTTGGGGCTGCC
This sequence comes from Burkholderiaceae bacterium, assembly GCA_035454085.1. Classification (GTDB taxonomy): domain Bacteria; phylum Pseudomonadota; class Gammaproteobacteria; order Burkholderiales; family Burkholderiaceae_F; genus DAOTEJ01. The sequence goes on from DAOTEJ010000012.1 coordinate 1,529, forward strand.
TATCTCCTCTACTTGGGAGCGCAGTTGCTCCTCACTCGGAGCGCGCAACTCGAAGGCGCGGCGTCTGCACCCCAATCGAAGCTGCGCTTGTTCGTCACTGGGGCGGCCTCAAACATCAGCAACCCCAAGATCGCAATCTTTTACTTTGCCTTCCTGCCTCAGTTCGTGGCCCGCGATGCCACTCACCCCACGCTCACCATCTTCGCGTTGGGCATCGTGTTTGCGGCTTTGACGTTCTTGATCAAGGGCCCGGTCGCGGTCTTCGCCGGCAGCTTGTCGGCATGGTTCCAGTCCCGGCCTGCGGCACTGATTTGGCTATACCGTTTCAGCGGCGTTGTCATGGTTGGGCTAGCAGTTCGCCTGGCACTGTCGCGGCGCAGTGATGCCTAACCCTTCGCTCTAGCCGAGCCCCAACGGCGCGACAGCGTACGATCATTCCCTCCCTGCACCACGGTGTGGACCATGCCTACCTCAGCGAAGCGCCCCACGTCGGTCACTGCCAGACGGGCATCGAAGAAGGAAGCTGCGCCGGCCGCAAAGCCCTTCCTTCGCTTTCACCACTCACACGAATTGCGAGTGAAAACGCTTCAGGTCCTGGTGGCCGTCGAGAGCGCCGAGAAGGCAACGGTCCACGCCGACAAGCTGACGGATCTGGTTCTTGAGCTGACCGATCACGGCATGGATCAGTACTTTGTCCAGTCGCTCAAGGCAACGAAGGTGAACTTCGTTGTGCAGCAGTCTGCCGCGCTTGGACTGGCCGGCGTGCAGAAAGTGATGGGCACCGTCATCCGAAACATCATCGGCCGCATGGACGATCGGCAGCTGATTGTGGTTTGCGGCTCTATCCGTCGGTTCATGACCTGAAGCACCCCCTCATCGCCAAGGCTGGCCTCACGCCGCGCGGGTCCGGCGGCCTGCCGACGGCGCCCGCTCAGTTGAAGCGTCAGAGCGCAAAGACTCGCTTCATTCGCGCCCTACCTGAGTTCAACCCCAAGGAGAGCCATAGTGCTTCAGCTCAAACCACTTGACGAGAACGTACCGATCTTTCGGCAGATCAATGGCGACATCTCGCCGGTCATCCTGGTCAACATTTTTCATGTTGCTGAGGCCGACATCCTGGCCTTGATGAAGGCCTGGGAGGCGGACGCGAACTGGATGAAGAAACAGCCAGGCTACATCTCTACGCAACTGCACCAGGGCATTGCCGGCAGCAACGTATTCATGAACTACGCCATCTGGGAGTCCGTCGCGCACTTTCGTGCGGCGTTCACGCACCCAGAATTCACAGACGCACTGAGCCACTATCCGTCCTCAGCCGTGGCGTCGCCGCATTTGTTCACTCGGCTCTCCGTCCCGAATCTCTGCGTCGGCCCATAACCGCCGCGCGACGGCGCCCCCTCAGTTCGAACATGAGGCTCCGGAATCACATGCGCTTCCTCCCACGCGAGTTCCAAGTCCCCGCATCAGTCGAGACCGCGCGCTTCAGAATGCGCTCGATCACGATTCACGACGTGTTCAAGGACTACGACGCCGTCATGTCCAGCCGCGAACATCTATGGGCAAGATTCGGGGCAATCTGGGGCTGGCCCGCTGAGGACATGACAATCGAACAGAACATCGTCGACCTTGGCTGGCACCAGAAGGAGTTTCAGCTTCGTTCATCGTTTGACTATGCCGTCATGTCCTTGGATGAGCGGCGCCTGCTCGGCTGCGTCTATGTCGATCCGCCCGACCAGGACGGCGTCGATGCAGAGGTCTGGTACTGGGCAAGACAGAGTGAACTGGCAAGCGGTCTGGAGGCAGAACTCGCCTCGTTCCTTCAGACCTGGCTGGCGAATGCGTGGCCGTTCAGGACCATCCTGCTCAATGGCGTGGAAACCACGCTCAGCCCCAAATCCGGTGTCTAGCGCCTCGCCCAGGCAGAGCGCGACCTGCAGGCCACATGGCCCGCTCTGACGGTGCGTTGCATTTCCACCGACCCGCGCCTGCCGCCGCTGGCCGCTTAGCTCGAACCTTGGGCAGCCCAAGCCCACCTCTCCGGTAAATTCACGGCTGTGGCACCCACCATTGTTCGCGACGGCCAGTTTCGACTGTTCTTCTTCTCCCGCGAAGAGACGCGCATTCACGTCCACGTAGGGCACCCGGAGGGCGAGGCGAAGTTCTGGCTTACGCCCTCGGTACACTTGGCCAGGAATATCGGCCTGTCGGGCGTTCAGCTTCGCCAGGCTCAGGCAGTGGTCGAGGTTCACATCCAGGAGATCCAAGATGCATGGCACCGTCACTTTGGGGGCTGAAGTCACCAATGTCTCGACGCACTGCTTCTGGCTGCTGCTGGGGGACGAGGAGTTAGCCGTCCCGTTCAGCGACTTCCCGTGGTTTAAGAAGGCGACGATCGAGCAACTCTCCGACGTCCAGCGCCCAACTGAAGACCACCTGTACTGGCCGCAGCTTGACGTCGACCTGTCCGTCGAGTCGATTCGCAGGCCAGAGAGCTTTCCTCTGGTCTCGCGCGGCGCCGCCTAGGCCCGCGCTCGCACAAGCGCCCACGGCACGCTTTGCAACCCCGGGCCGCCCCGCCTGCCGCAACGGCTCGCGCCAGCTTGAATCTTCCGCGTCGGGAGTCCCCTTTTGTGAGCACAGCTACCGAGTTCATTGCCGCCGTGCCCGCGCTCGCCTCGCTCGACATCCAGAGGAGCGTCGAGTTCTTCGTCACCCGGCTGGGCTTCACCAGGGTTCACGTCGCTCAGGGCGAGTACGGCATCGTTGCCAACGGTCCCGTCGAGATTCACTTCTGGGCCTGCGAAGATCGGCGCATTGCCGAAGCCACCAGCTGCCGAGTGCGGGTTCGATCAATCGAACACTTGCACACGCTCTGCGAAGCGCACGCCATGGTGCACCCGAATGCCCCGCTCGAGGACAAGCCGTGGGGCACGAGGGAATTCGCGGTCCTCGACCCCGACGGAAACCTGATTACCTTCTATGAAGTCCCCGACGCCTGAGTGGCAACCGTCAGCATCCCGCCAGGAAGTCAGGCGCTTCAGACCTGAGTCACGGCCGTGCCCCAGTTGATCGAAGTCCGCACCGCCCGACTGCTACTGCGCCAGTGGCGCAGCACGGACCGCGCGCCCTTTGCGGCCATGAACGCGGACCCCGAGGTGATGCGCTACTTCCCATCCACCCAAAGCCGCGAGGCCAGCGACCGCAGCATCGACACCTGGGCGAGCGAGCTCGACGAGCGCGGCTGGAGCAACTGGGCGGTGGAGCTGCTTGAGTCGGGTGCGTTCGTGGGCTTCATCGGCTTGAGCGTCCCGAAGCGCGCCCTGCCCTTCATGCCCTGCGTCGAGCTCGGCTACCGGCTCGCCCGGCCGTACTGGGGCCAGGGCATCGCCACCGAGGGCGCAACGGCCGCTCTCGAGGTCGGCTTCGCGCGGCTCGGGCTGGAGGAGATCGTCTCCTTCACCGCGCTGCTGAACCTGCCCTCGCAGGCGGTCATGCGGCGCGTGGGCATGGCCGACTCGCAGCAGGATTTCGATCACCCGGCGCTGCCTGAAGGCAGTCCGCTGCGGCGCCACTGCCTCTACAAGATCACCCGCGCGCGCTGGCAGTCCACGCGCTAAGGTTGCACCCATCGCCCAAGCGGAGGCTCCGCTCATGTCCAAGGCCAAGACCCAGGCCACCGCGGCCAGCGTCGACGAGTACCTGGCGTCGCGCGCGTCGCCAGACCAGCTCGCCGACTGCCAGGTCCTGATGGCCATGCTCGGCCGCGTCACCGGCGAAGCGCCCCGGATGTGGGGGCCGAGCATCGTGGGCTACGGCCGCTACACCTACCGCTACGCGAGCGGCACAAGCGGCGAGTCCTGCGTCACCGGCTTTGCCATCCGCGGCCGGGATCTGGTCGTGTACCTGGTGGCCGAGAGCCCCCGCCAGGAGGCCCTGCTCGCCCGCCTGGGCAAGCACAAGTTCGGCAAGGCCTGCCTGTACCTCAAGCGCCTGGCGGACGTGGACCTCGCGGTGCTCGAGTCTCTGGTGGCCGAGGCGGTGGCCGAGGTGCGGCGGCGCCACCCCGCCACCGGCCAGGACTAAGCTTCGCCCGCCACCACCACGCCGCCACTTCCACCCGCGCCTGACCAGCCCATGCAAGAGACCCGATCGCTCGACGGCCACTGCCACTGCGGGGCCGTGTCGTGGACCTACCGGGGCATGCCCGAGTCGGCCACCGCCTGCAATTGCACCTCGTGCCGACGCTGGGGCGGCCTCTGGGCCTACGGCCCCGAGGGCGAGGTGATCACGGTGCGCGGCCAGACGGCCACCTACGTGCGCGGCCCACACCTCGCCTACCACTTCTGCCCGGTGTGCGCCTGCGTCGCCTACTGGCGCACGCTGGCTCCCGGCGAGGACGGCAGGCACGCGATGGCGGTGAACCTGCGCCTGGCCGAGCCCGAGCCGATTGCCGATCTGCCGATCGACCACTTCGAGGGCCTGGTGGCTTTCGAAGACCTGCCGCGCGACGGGCGCTGCATCCGGGACTACTGGTTCTGAGCGGCTTGCGTCCTCGAGCGAGCAGTGATGAGCGCGGCGCTGGCGTCTTGCCGCGAAGTGAAGCCGTCGAGGCAAGGCGGAACACCCGAATCCGCCGCCACCCTGCGCGGGACGAGCATCGAGCACACCGCCAGTCGCGACCTCAAACTCCGCCGGCCGCCAAGGAGCAATTCCATGTCTGAGCGCACAGTTCGCCTTCACCGCGTCCTTCGCACCAAGCCAGAGAAGGTCTATCGCGCCTTCATCGAAGCGGGCGCCATGGCGAAGTGGATTGCCCCTTACGGCTTCACCTGCACCGTGCATCACATGCAAGCGCGCGTCGGCGGCACCTTCAGGATGTCGTTCCACAACTTCACCAGTGGCCACGCTCACTCCTTCGGCGGCGAGTATCTGGAGCTGATCCCGAACGAGCGGATTCGCTACACGGACAAGTTCGAGGACCCGAACCTGCCGGGTGTGCTGGAGGTGACCGTGACCCTGAAGCCGGTGCTGTGCGGCACCGAGCTCTCCATTTCCCAGAGCGGCATTCCCGAGGCCATCCCCCTCGAGATGTGTTACCTCGGCTGGCAGGAGTCACTGGCCCAGCTGGCCACGCTGGTTGAACCAGACATCCCGGGCTAGCCAGCGGCGATGCCCAAGCCCTCGCTGAAGAGCAGTGCCCGCCGCGCGCGTCACTCGATCCACCACACCGACCTGCCACCCACGTGATCAGACTCCTTGGCCGCTCTTCCTCGATCAACGTGCGCAAGGTGTTGTGGACCCTGGCCGAGCTCGGCGCGGAGTACGAGCACGAAGAATGGGGCACCGAGTCGCTGCCGCTGCAATCGGCCGCCTTTCTGGCCCTCAATCCGAATGCGCTGGTGCCGGTGCTGCAGCACGATGGCTTGACCCTCTGGGAGTCGAACGCCATCTGCAGGTACCTGGCGAGCCGCTTCGGGCGCCACGACCTCTTGCCCGAGGGTCCCGCCCAACGGGCTCTTGTTGAGCAGTGGATGGACTGGCAGGCCACGGAGCTGAACAACTCGTGGCGCTATGCCTTCATGGGCCTGGTTCGCAAGAGCCCGGCGCATCAAGACCAGTCAGCCATGCAGGCCAGCATTCAGAGCTGGAACCGGCACATGGCGATCCTGGACTCTGCGCTCGCGTCCACCGGTGCCTACGTGGCCGGGCCTGCGTTCACGCTGGCCGATGTTCCTATCGGTCTCTCAGTTCATCGGTGGTACATGACGCCCTTCGAGCACCCGCCACTTGCCGCCGTCGCGGCCTACTACGAGTTGCTCAGCGAGCGCCCCGCTTATCGCCGGCATGGCCGCAACGAACTGCCATGACGGCTGACGCTGGCCCCCACACCGCCACGCCCGCCCTAGCGCTCGCCGTACACCGCAAGGGAAGTCACGCGTTCTCGAAGGACTCGGTATCGCAGATCGAACTCGTCGCGGGCCACGGTGTTCTGGGTGACGCGCACTGCGGGGCGACCGTCAAACACCGCTCGCGGGTGGCGCGCGACCCCTCGCAGCCCAACCTGCGGCAGGTACACCTGCTCCACGCTGAACTCCTGCAGGAACTGCTTGCCCAGGGGCACCGGGTCGCGCCCGGGCAGATGGGCGAGAACATCACCACGCAAGGACTCGATCTGCTGCGTCTGGGCACCGGCACCCGGCTGCGCGTGGGCAGCCACGCGCTCATCGAAATCACCGGTCTCAGGAACCCCTGCGCCCAGATCGAAGCCTTCCAGCCAGGCCTGCTCGCCGCGGTGCTGGGCAAGACCCCCGACGGCGCGCTGATCCGCAAGGCCGGCGTCATGGCCGTCGTGGTGCAGGGTGGTCTGGTCAGGCAGGGCGACGCCATCGTGCTCGCCCACGAGCCACCCGAGTTCAAGCCACTTCAGCCCGTGTGACCAGGCCGGGCTCGTTGCGCGAGTCGTGAGGCATCTGCCGCGCTTGTGCGAGCGGACGCGCTCCTCCATCATCGGCTGCAAGCGGCGCACACTTGGCGCACACCCGCACCACGCGGGCGTGTGCTGCGCCGTGATCGGCGTTCCGTCCTGGCACGTCTGTGGGCACGCGACGAAGCTGTAACCCGAGCGACTGAGGAGGCTCCGTGCCGGTCCTGCGTCCGATCAGTGAGAACGAATACGCGGCCTGGCTGGCGACGGTCATCCCCGAGTACGCCGCCGACAAGGTGGCCACGGGCCAATGGGCCGCAGAGACGTCGCTCGAACTCTCGCGCCAGGCCTTCGAGGATCTGCTGCCGCAGGGTCCGCGGACCGCAGATAACCGCCTCTACACGATCCTCAGCGCCGAGGGTGCGCCCGTGGGCACACTGTGGATCGCCATCCAGGCCCGGGGCACGCAGCGCGTGGCCTATGTGTACGACGTGGTGATCGGCCCCGAGCATCGTCGGCGCGGGCACGCCGAGCGCGCCTTCAAGGCGCTCGAGCAGGAAGCGGCAGGCCTTGGGCTGTCCGGCATCGCGCTGCACGTGTTCGGGCACAACCACGGCGCGCAGGCGCTGTACGCCAAGCTTGGCTTCGTCGCCACCAATATCAACCTGTTCAAGCCATTGGTGCACCAGGGCACATGAGCCTGCGACTTCGCAGCCGAGCGCGTGGTCCGGTCTTCCGCCACCACCAAGCCACATCGACGCAACTCCGACCGATGAACGTGCGCCGCGAGGCCTGAGTTGCCGCTCGCGGGCCAGGCACTACGGCCCGCACTGCTGGATCGCGGCGGGTGCTCCACCGTATCCTTGGCCGTGACACACTCCCCACCCCTCACCTCCCAGGAGCCCAGCACCATGGCACAGCAAGGTCTTGTCGTGTTCGCCAAAGACAAGCAACGAGTCTCTGAGTTCTACCAGCAGACCCTGGGCTTGGCAGTGGTGGAGTCGGACTCTTCGCACGACCTGCTGCGCGGCGGCGGCTACGAGGTCGTGGTCCACGCCATCCCGGCCCGCTACGCGGCCGAGATCACGATCGCCCAGCCTCCCGAGCCACGCGACGAAACACCGTTCAAGCCGACCTTCGTGGTCGCGAGCCTGGCCGAGGTCCGCCGCGCCGCCGAGGCCACCCATGGATTTCTCAAGCCCGAGGCAGGCGCCTGGCACTTCCGCGGCCACACGGTGCTCGACGGCTGGGACCCGGAGGGCAACATCGTGCAGTTCAAGCAGCCCGAGTAGGGTCGAGCCGCGCACCGGACCCCGGTTCAGAAAGGCAGGCAGATGATCACCGTCTTCGGAGAGGGCCGCGGCTTCCGCGTGGTGTGGCTGCTCGAGGAAATGGGCCTGCCCTACCGCCTGCGGCCGGTGGATCTGCTGGCCGGCGTCGAGAACGATCCCGAGTACCTGGCGATCAATCCCGCGGGCTTCATCCCGGCACTGCAGGACGGCGAGGTCACCATGGTCGAGTCGGTGGCGATCATGCAGTACCTCATGGCCCGCCACGGCCCCACGCCGCTGGCGCCGCAGCCCCACGACGCGGCCTTCCCCGCGTATCTGCAATTCCTGCATCTGGGCGAGGCCGGGCTCGCCATGCCGATGTACTTCACGGTGATCAGCCGCAACCTCGCTCCCGAGGCCGAGCGCGACAACTGGACCGCGCGCGAAGGTCGCGAGATCTTCAGGAACCGGCTGGGCCTGGTGATCCGCCAATTGGCGCGAGCGCCCTACATGGCGGGCGAGACCTTCACCGCGGCCGACATCGCGGTGACCTACGCCCTCCAGTTCGCCGATCGCACCGGCGGCTATCGCCTGGGCGAGCCCGAGCAAGCCTATGTGGCGCGCACCACCGCGCGCCCCGCCTACCAGCGCGCCATGGCGAGCTGCCACGACACGCGGGCCTGGGCCGGCAAGGTGGCGGCAGAGCGCGCCGCCGAGCGCTCCTAGTGCCCTGCCCACTCCACGGCCGGCCCTCTGCCCACTAAGGCTCAAGTCGAGCGCCGCAACTTCATTGCCGACAAGGGCGACCACGGCGAGATCGCCGACGGCCGCCGCAGAATCCGCGCTAGTCTCGATGCCTGTGCCAACCCAATTCGCCTAGCGGGGCGCGCCGCCTCCGCGCACGCACTGGAGCTTGAACATGTCTCTCATGTCGGACCTGCGCCAGCGGCCTACCGAGCTGTCTGCGGCGGCGCGCTTCACGAGCTTGTGCGGACTGCTCTACATGGGAGCCGGCTTTCTGCTGCTGGCTTGGCCGGAGGCCATGCAGACGGTGTTCGGAGATCCGTCCTTCAGCGGCCAGGAACGGGCGATGGCGCGCGTCGTCGGCATGAGCGTCGCAATCATCGGCTGGCTCTATTTCTTTGGCGGTCGCAGCGGCGGACGGCAGTTCGTCGCCGCCTCGGTGATCGACCGCCTGGTGCTGGTGCCGCTGGTGCTGGTGCCGCTCGCCCTCTCGGGCGCGTTCACCCACACGCTGCTGTTCTTCGCCGTGCTCGACCCGGCGCTGGCACTCGTGGCGTGGCGCCTGCTGGCCTCGTCGAAGGCCGACGCGGCTGCGCCGAGTGCGTGACCCAGCCGAGTCGGTCGTGACGGCTACCATGCGAGCGAGCGCATTTTCGCGCGGTTCTTGGAAGACGCGACGCACTTTGGCTACGAGCGCGTGTACCAGGACACGGCGCCCTTGATGCACTCCGCGCGCGCATCGACGAGGCCGCCGGCTTCGCGGACCGGGCGCCCCACGAGCAGGCCGAAGTACCCGTCGAGCTCCACGCTGGCTGGCCCTTCATGGAGCGCAGCCTGCCGGGATTCGAACATCAATCACTCAGGAGGGAACAGCCATGAGCCACGCCGGTCGGTGCCTGTGCGGCGCCATCCACTTCGAACTCGCGGGCGCACCGAACTCGGTGTCGGTCTGTCACTGCCGGGACTGCCAGCGCAGTGCCGGGGCGCCGATGGTCGTATGGGCCGAGTTTCCCGAGGCGCAGTTGCGCGTCACGCAGGGCACGCCCAGGACGATCAACTCCTCGGGCGCGGCCATGCGCAGCTTCTGCGCCGACTGCGGCAGCGGGCTCTTCTACCGCAACGCCGAGATCCTGCCCGGGGTGGTGGAAGTGCAGGCGTGCACGCTCGACGATGCCGACGCCCTGCCGCCCAGCTTCCAGATCCAGACCGCCGAGCAGCTGCCTTGGGTGGCGCATCTGGCCGCGCTCAAGGCCTACGAACGATTTCCTTGAGGCGCCAGGCGGCGCGGGCACGACGGCCCGCACCAGGCCCGCGCGCTGCCCGCGCCTAGGCGAGCAGGTCGTCGATGCTCGCCACGGGCACCATCCGACGCGCCACCTGCACCAGTGCCGGGTCGCGCACCACCAGGGCATCGGCCTGCAGCCGCGTCAGCGCCAGATACTCGGCCACGAAGGTGTCGGGCCAAGCGAGTTCCTCGGCGATGCGCCACGCGGTCTGCTGCAGCACGCGGTCGCCCAGCAGGCGCATCTGCAGTCCCCTCAGATAGTCCAGGCGCCGCTCGGCTTCGCGCCGCTCCAGCCGGCCGCGCTGCACCTCGTCAAACAGCGCGGCCAGCACCTGCGAGCGCAGCAGCGTGGGCGCGAGCAGGCGGTGGTGCGCGGGCACCGCTGCGTTGCTCTCGGCCAGCGCCAGAGCCACGTCGGGTCCGATCACGAATCGGCTCAAGTCTCACCTCCATTTGCCCGGCGGCCGGACCGTGGCATCGTAGCTTCGGCCGGACCGTCGGCGACAGCGACGACCTGAGTTGCCTCGACCATTGCCTCTGCGGACGCCCCTGTGATGCCCTATCGATTGCTCGCCGACGCCGTGCTGGTGCTTCACTTCGGCGTCGTGCTGTTCGTGGTGGGCGGGCTGGTGCTCGTGCTGCTGGGCAACGCCCTGGGCTGGGCCTGGGTCAACCGCTTGAGCTTCCGGCTGGCGCATCTCGCGGCGATCGCCGTGGTCGTGGCGCAGGCCTGGCTGGGGCAACTCTGCCCGCTGACCATCCTGGAATCCTGGCTGCGCGTGCAGGCGGGCGGCGCGGCCTACCGGCAAAGCTTCATCGAACACTGGCTGCAGCGCATCGTCTACTGGGACGCGCCGCCTTGGGCGTTCACCGTGGCCTACACGACTTTCGGCGCGCTGGTGCTGCTGGCGTGGTGGCGCTACCCGCCGCGGCGCTCGGGAGATACGCGGACCAAGCGCTGAACGAGCCGCAGGAAGCGCCTTCGATAGACTGCGGCCGCTGCATCGCCAACTCTTGCCCGGACCCGCTGCCATGTCGCTCGCCGCCTTCCTGCTCGCTGCCATCGTGCTGGCCATCACGCCCGGGCCCGGCATCGCCTACGTGGTGGCACGCACCGTGGCGGGCGGACGCGCCGAGGGTCTGGCTTCGTGCGTGGGCACCGGACTGGGCGGCCTGCTGCATGTGCTGGCCGCGGCGCTGGGCCTGTCGCTGCTGGTGGCCGAGTCGGCCGTGGCGTTCAACCTGGTCAAGTACCTGGGCGCCGCCTACCTCGTGTACCTGGGCCTGCGCATGCTGCTGAGCAGGCAGGCAACCCTGGGCGCCGCCCCGGTCACCGCCCAGGGGGCTCGCCGCGCTTTTGCCGAGGGCATCGTGGTCGAGGCGCTGAACGTCAAGACCGCGCTCTTCTTCCTCGCCTTCCTGCCGCAGTTCGTGGTGCCGAGCGAGCCCCTGATTCCGCAGCTCGTGCTGCTGGGCAGCATCTGCGTGGCGCTCAACACCCTGGTCGACGTGGTGGCGGTGCTGGGCGCACATCGCCTGGTGCACTCGGGCGCAGCACGCGCGGCGCGCGCGCGGCTGCTCACGCGCATCTCGGGCACCACCATGCTGGGGCTCGGCGCCTACCTGGCGCTGGCGCGGCGCGACACGTAGCCGCGCCGCCGGGCTCGGGCCCGGCCGCGTTCAGCTCTCGAACGGCGGCGCGGCCTTGAACACTTCCTCGAAGGTGGTCACGCCGGCGGCGATCTTCTCGGCCCCCGACACCCGCAGAGAACGCATGCCATCGCGCGCAGCCTGGCGGCGCAGCGCGGGCAAGTCAGAGCCTTCGGCCACGAGCTTGCGCAGCGGATCGCTCATCGCCAGCAACTCGACCAGGCCCACCCGGCCCAGGTAGCCGGTGCGCCGGCACTCCAGGCACCCCACCGGGCGCCACACGCGGGCCGGGGCCGGCGCGCGCCAGGGGCTGACCAGTTCGTTCCACACGGCCTCGTCGGGCGCGCCCGCCACCTGCTTGCAGTGCGGACACAGGGTGCGCACCAGGCGCTGCGCCAGCACGCCCACCAGGGTGGCGTTGAGCAGGTAGTGCGGCACGCCCAGCTCGACCAGGCGTGCGATCGAGGAGCAGGCGTCGTTGGTGTGCAGGGTGCTGAACACGAGGTGGCCGGTGAGCGCGGCCTGCACGGCCATGTCGGCGGTTTCCTTGTCGCGGATCTCGCCCACCATGATCACGTCCGGATCCTGGCGCATCAGGGCGCGCAGGCCGTCGGCGAAGCCCAGGTCGATGCCGTGCTGGACCTGCATCTGGTTGAGCTGCGGATCCACGTTCTCGATCGGATCCTCCACCGTGCTGACGTTGACCTCGTCGGTGGCCAGCTGCTTGAGCGTGGAATACAGCGTGGTGGTCTTGCCCGAGCCGGTGGGCCCGGTCACCAGCACGATGCCCGAGGGCAGGTGGATGAGGCGCTCCCAGGCCGCCTCTTCCTCGGCCGAGAAGCCCAGCTCCGCGTAGCTGCGCACCACGACCTCCGGATCGAAGATGCGCAGCACGAGCTTCTCGCCAAAGGCGGTGGGCAGCGTCGACAGCCGCAGTTCCACCTCGCGGCCGGCGTGCGCCCCGGCGGCGATGCGCGTCTTGATGCGCCCGTCCTGCGGGCGGCGCCGCTCCACCACGTCCATGCGGCCCAGCAGCTTGATGCGGTTGGTCATGGCGGGCAGCACGTTGGCGGGCACCTGGTAGACCTGGTGCAGCACGCCGTCGATGCGAAAGCGCGCCACCGCCATGTCGCGCTTGGGCTCGAGGTGGATGTCGCTCGCGCGCTGATCGAAGGCGTACTGCAGCAGCCAGTCGACAATGTGCACCACGTGCGCGTCGTTGGCCTCGACCTTGCCGCCCAGCTCCACCAGCTGTTCGAAGCTGCTCACCAGCGGCTGGGCGCCGGTCTTGGCCGCGCCGCGCACCGAGGCGGCGAGCTTGTAGAACTCGGTCGTGTAGCGCGCCACGTCCAGCGGGCTGGCCACGACCTTGCGCACCGACTTCTTGGTGATCTGCTCGATCTCGCGTTCCCACCCGCCCAGGAAAGGCTCGCAGGTGGCAATCGTCACCTCGCTCGGCGTGACCGCCACCGGCAGGATCGAGTAGGTGGTGGCGTAGGCCGAGGACATCACGTCCACGATGCGGGTGAAGTCCACGCGCAGCGGATCGATGTGCAGGTAGGGCAGCTGCGCCTGCTCGGCCAGCCACTGGGTGAGCGTGTCGAGGTCGAGCAGACGGCGGTCGGCCGGCGAGCGGAAGTTCATGTCCGCGATCACCGCCAGCGGCGCGCGGCGCTCGCTGCTCGCGGCGGCCAGGCGCAGACGCTCGGCGTCGGCGGGATCGAGCTGGCCCTGTGACACCAGGGCGCGCAGCACGCTCGCCAGCTGCAGCCTGCCCTCGCCTGCAAGCACCGAAGGCGGGCGCTGCGCCGGCGCTGCGCTCATGCGGGCTGGGCGTAGCGGGTGGCGAGCTCGGTGGCGCGCTCGGGCTCGGCCTCGAAGTCGGCCACCACCGCGTCGACCGCGCGCTTGGTGAGCGGCATCTGCTCGAGCGGCTCGATGTAGCCCTTGGCGAGGTAGGCGCGAAGCTGCTCGGCCGACAGGGCGTGGGGCTTGGCCCCCTGGCTGCTGGCGAACAGGAACAGCGTGCGCAGCGGGCTCATCCAGCGCAGGCGCGCGCGCACGTACTCGGTGCCGTTCCACAGCTTGAACCAGTGCCCGCGCTGCCAGCGGGCGATCTCCTCGGTCAGGCGTGCCTCCTCGAGCGGATCGAGCGGTCCCTTGACCTCGGTGAAGGCGGTGGGAATGGCGAGCTCGGCGTGGTGCTCCTCCGCGGCGCGCATGATGGCGTTGGTCGAGACCTTGATCCCGCCCGGCACCGTGGTGACCGGGAAGATGCCCGAGAACTGCATGCCCTCGAGCTTGGAACGCAGCTCGGTGGTGGCGAGGCTGGCCTTGAGGTAGGAAGCCTGATCCACCGGCTTCACCGCCATCGCGTGCGATTCCATCATCTGCGCGAACAGCACCTCGCGGTCGCGCTCGGAGTAGTTGATCAGGTTCAGGCCGTCGCGTAGCACGCGCACCATGTTGGGGATGGTCTTGACCAGCCGCGCGCGGTCCTCCGCGCTGGCCTTGGGCTGCACGCTCCACACCAGGTCGTGAATCACGTCGCGGAACGACTTCACGAAGCCGGGCTGCGCCTCGCTGCGGATCGTCGCGGCCACCAGCACCCGCACCCAGGGCCCGAGCAGGAAGTCGCGGATGTAGGGCTCCAGATCGACCCGCTCGAAGGCGCGACGCACCTGAATGGTGGTGTTGATGGTGAGGATCTCGGTCTTCTCGGCCGCCTCGAGCGCCTTCTTGGCGCGCGCCACGGGGTCGTTGTCGGCCGGGTTAACCTCCGAGACGAACTTGTCGAACTCGGTGTAGAGCCGCTCGAACACCGAGACGTCGCTCTCGAACTTCTCGAGCACCTCGTGGACCACGCGGTCGACCTCGCGCAGGTAGCGCTGGTTGTCGTCACCGTAGGGTTCCCAGCCCACGGAGGTGCCGGCGATGCGGTCGATCAGCCTGCGCGCGGGGTGGTTGGACGAGGCGAAGAAGGCCGCATCCATCAGCGCGGCCTTGAGCACCGGGAACTGCAGGCGCGAGATGCGCGCCTTGATCTCGGCCGGGACCTGCTTGTCGGCCAGCACGTGGTCGAACAGCATGCCCACGATCTCGATGGTGAGCTTGTCGACCGTGCGGTCGGTGCGCGAGATCAGTTCCCCGCGCCAGGTGTTGATGCTTCCGGCCGCCTGCGCCGCGAATCGCCCGCCGCCGTCCAGGCCCATGCGCTGCAGCTCGTCGACCGACTCCATGAGCTCCTGCGCCGGGGGCCCGGCCGGCGGCAGGTTGGGAGCGCGTGTGCCGCGCGAGTTGGCCTGCAGGCGCGTGACGATCTGGTTGAGCACCGCGGTGGCGGTGCCTACCGGGCCGCCGCCACCAACTCCGCCGGCTCCGCCCGCTACGTCCGGTCCGCCCTGCGCCCCGGCGCGTGCGGCGGCGTAGCCCATGGGGCCGCCACTGCTGGGCGCGGCGCCATGGCTGCCCCCGCCCGAGTAGCCGGGCCCGCCCGGCGCGCGCGTATCGAAGCCACGCCCCTGCGAGTCCGGACCCCGCATCTGCGAGTCCGGGCCACGCATCTGGGAGTCCGGCCCGCGCATCTGGGTGTCGGGGCCGCGGGCCTCGGCAGAAGAGGCTGGTCGCACCGCGAGCGCCTTGCGCACGGCTCGGACGTTGAAGCCATGGCGCGCGTAGTGCTCGAGCAGGGAGCGCACCACGGGCTCGATCGCCTGAGCAAGCGGCCGCTCGAACGAGGCCAGCAACAGCGCGCGGGCGGCGGGCTCGAGGTCCTGATCCTCGGACGCCTGGAACAGGGCCTTGACCACCACGGCCGGTCCCAGCGGGTTCTCGGAGGACTTCACCACGGGCCGCTCGGCGATGTACGCCACCACGATGTTGAGGTCGCTGAGCAAGTCCTCGAGCAGTCCGGCCACCTTGGCGGAACTGCGCTCGACCACCGTGCTGGTCTCGACCGCGACCTCGTCGACCAGGGTCAGGGTGTCGGCGTCGAGCCGCGGGAAGCCGGTGTTGCCGAACTGCGAGGCGTGGGTCAGGGCAACGAGTTGCGAGTAGGCGTCGTCCTGGGACTCCTTGAGGCGACCGAGGAACGACACCCGGAAGTCGGCGGCGCGCACACTGAGCAGACGCTGGACCAGGGGCGCGAGCTGGTCGAAGTCCCAGCGCGAGCCGAGCTCCACGACGACGGTCTTGGACAGCTCCGAGAACGAATCGCCGATCAGTTCCGCGGCGATGGCCATGCCCGAGCGCAACAGCGCCGCGGTCTGGTTGGCGGTCATCGGCGGCAAGTCCGGACCGCGGCTGGTGTCGGAGGAGAAGTCCATGGGGGAGTGGCGGCGGAGCGAGGCCCGCCTTCAAGGCCGACTCTATCGGCCCTGCCCGGGGTGTCAAGCGATGCCGCTACCGCCTTTTCGGCAACAAGGCGTCACCGCGCCTCGACGGACGCGTCACAGCCAGTCTCCGTCGGCCAGGTCGTTGACCGAGCGCAAGCCCGCCAGCCAGCGCCGCGCGGGCAGGCGCCAGCGGGTTTCGAGCTCCCCGGCCCGCTCGTACCAGGCCGCGAAGTCCACCCTGAGCTTGGGACCGGTGAGGGCGAGCACGATCCGGTTGCCCTCGGCCACTTCGGGCAGCGCGAGCACGCGGGAGTCGAAGGCGGCCGCGATCGCCGCGAAGCTGGCATCGAAGCTACGCCCGAACAGGTTGAAGCTCGCCACGCCCGGCCGCGCCAGGGCACGCCGGCACAGGCGGTAGAAGGCCTCGTCGTCGTACACCGGGCCGCGCGCCGCGGCGTCGTAGAGATCGACCTGCAGCCAGTCGGCACCCACCGGGCGACGCGTATCCAGGGCGTCGCGGGCGTCGCCGAGCACGACGCTCAGGCGCTCGTCGTCGGGCGGCAATTTGAACCACTGGCGCGCCGCGGCCACCACCTCGGGCGAGATCTCGACCACCGTGATCTCGGACTCGGGCAGGTGGCGCCAGCAGAACTTGGTGAGCGCGGCTGCGCCCAGCCCGAGTTGCAGCACGTTGCGCGGCTCGGGCAGCAGCAGTGCCGGTGCCATCATCTGGCGCTGGTACTCGAGCTCGATCGCCCAGGGCCGCGCGATGCGCATGCCGCCCTGCACCCACTCGGTGCCGAAGTGCAGGTAGCGCACGCCGTCGGTCTCGGACAGCGTGATGGCCGAGTTGGGCGCGCGGCGGCTCATCAGGGCGTGGGACCGGCGCGCAGGTCCTGCACCACGCCGCCGACCGCGCGATCGAACAGCGGCGCAGGCTCGAGCGGCCGCAGGCGTCCGAGGCGCAGGAAGTTGCGCACCGTCTCGGGCGAGAGCGAGTGCGCGGCGCCGGTCTCGGCCACCGCGAAGAGGTAGAAGCTGCGCCGCGGACTGATCCAGCGCAGCCGGGCGCGCTCATCGGCCCCGGACACACGCAGGGCGAACCAGTCGCCCCGCTTCCAGGTCTCGATCAGGGCGTCGAGCTCGTGGTCGCCCAGGTGCGCCGCGGGCAGCGCGGGGTCGAGGGTGTCGGCGGCCGGTTCGGCGACCTCGAGCGCCACGTTGCCCTGCTCGGCCGCGCGGCGCACCGCCTCGGCGGGCAGGTTGATCTCGCCGAACTGCGCCTCGGGCGGCGGATCGGTGATCTGCACCTGGGCCAGGCGCGCGCGCAGGGCCGAGGCATCCACCACCGGAAGCTCGATGCCGTGAGCCAGCTCCAGCGCCTTGAGCGCGTTGGCGTGCGAGGCCATCAGCCGCCCGAAGAACTCGGCCACCTGAGGCTGAGGCCACTCGACCAGCGCCAGGCCGTCGCGCAGCGTGGCCAGCACGCGCGGGATCACCGTCACCAGCCGGCGGCGGTCGTCGGGATTGAGCTTGGGCTGGACGCTCCACACGAGGTCGGGCACCACTTCCTTGAAGCGCTGCTCGAAAGCGGGCTCGGTGCGGCCGCGCAGAGTGGCGGCCACCAGCACGCGCACCCAGTGATCGAGCAGGAACTCGCGCAGATAGCCCTCGAGCAGCACGCCCTCGAAGGCACGGCGCACCCCGATCATGGCGTTGATGGTCATCACCTCGCGCGCCTCGATCTCCTCGAGCGCGCGGCGCGCGCGCAGCACCGGATCGTCGTCGCGCGAGCGCTCCTCGGCGAGGTAGCGCTCGAAGGACTCGAGCGCGCGCTCGAACACCGCCGCACCCGGCTCCTCGACGGCCAGCACGACCATGTCGACCGAGCGCTGCACCTCCTCCAGGAAGCGGGCGTTGTCGGCACCCTCCTCGGACCAGCCCAGCGCGCTCGACGAGATCCGGTCGAGCAGACGGCGCGCCGGCGCCTCGGCCGAGACGAACAAGCCCGGGTCGGTGAGCGCCGCGCGCAGGAAGGGCAACTGCAGGCGCACCAGCGCGGCGCGCACCGGGCCGGCCAGGTACTTGTCGTGATGGATGCGCTCGAAGATCAGGCCGACCAGCTCGATGGTGAGCTTGTCGATCTGCCGGCCCGCGCGTTCGATCAGGGCCGAGCGCGCGGCCGCGTCGTGCGCCATGATCACCGCGGTGACGGGTCGCTCGCCCGCCTGTGCAGCGCTGAGCGTGGCCGCGGCGGCGCGACGCTGCGCATCGCCCAGCACCGTCAGCAGCGACCCGTCGACCCGGCTCAGGTCTTCGAGCACCAGTCCCGGGGCGATCGGACGGGCTGGCGCGCGCAGCGGCTCGATCTGGCCAAAGGGCAGGCGCGGGGTCGTGCCCGGCAAGGGCGCGGGAGCGCCGCCCGCGGGCGTGGCCGGTCCGGCCGCGTCCGGGCCCGCCACGCGCAGGTGCTGGTAGAGCGCCACCAGCAACTGCTCGGCGTGCGCGCTGCTGCCGCGCGGTGCGCTGGCGGGAGCCCGCGGATCAGCAACGCCGGGCGCGGCCGCCTCGTGCAGCAGGCGGCGCACGCCGTTGGCGGTGTTGCGCAGCAAGGTGGCGTCGGCCACATCGGACACGCCGCGCGCCGCGAGCTGGGCGTCGAGTTCCGCGTAGAGCTGGCTCAGAGGTGCGGCGAGCTGCAGCTCCACGGCCGGCAGCACGGCGACGCGCACGTCGGCGCTCAGGCCGCGGGCCTCGATGGCACTGACCAGGGCAGTGGCCACCCGCAGGGGGTGGAAGGGATTGTCGCGCTCGCCCAGGCGCGGCACGCGCAGCAGGTTGGCCGAGCGTTGGTGAAAGTGCGAATAGGTCTCGTCGGCGGCGTTGCGCAGGCGCGCGCCCATGCGGTCGACGACCATGCCCTCCTCGACTTCGTCCAGTCCCACCAGAGTCAGGCCCTGACGCACCGGCCGCCGCGCCGGTGCCATCCCGCCCGCACCCGGCCCGAGCAGCTCGATGGCGCGGTCGAGCTCGCGATCGAGGGCGGCGATGAAGTCCGCCACCACCGTGCGCTCGTCCTGGACCAGAACCTGCGCCGCGCGGGCGGCGTGCGCGCGCTTGTCGTCGTGCTCGAGCTCGCCGATGGCGACGCGCACGGCCCGCGGCAAGGCGGAAGCCAAGCTCCTTACAAAGTGCGGGCGCAACTCGTCCACGGCGCGACGCACTCCACCCGCCCCGGGCAGCGCGGCGCGGCCCGGAGTCGAGGCGGGAGGAGGATTGGAATCCATCAGGGACACGGGCCACTCGCCCCGGCGCACGCCGGAGCCTGGTCCGCGAGATTAGCCGGGTTCGCCCGCGGGGGTGGGCCGCGGGCGTCCCGTGTTCAGGCTTCGCCGCGCGGCGCCTGGGCGCGGTCGAGCAGCAGGGTGTTGATCCGGCGCACAAAGGCCGCCGGATCCTCGGGCCGGCCACCCTCGGCCAGCAGAGCTTCGTCGTGGAGCAGATGCGCCCACTCGCCCGTCCAGGCATCGTCCGCGCCGCGCAGGCGCGCCACCAGCGGATGCTGTGGATTGATCTCGAGGATGGGCGCGCTCGCCGGCACCGCCTGGCCCGCCGCCTTGAGCAGGCGCTCGAGGTGACCGCTCATGGCGTGCTCGTCGGCCACCAGGCAGGCGGGCGAGTCGGTCAGCCGCAGGGTGGTGCGCACCTCCTTGACCTTGTCGCCCAGCGCGGCCTTGAACTTCTCGACCAGGGGCTTGAAGTCCTCGGCGACCTTCTGCTGTGCCTCGCGCTCGGCGGCATCCTCGAGCGAACCGAGGTCGAGCGCGCCCTTGGCCACGGACTCGAGCGGCTTGCCCTCGAACTCGGTGAGATGCGAGATCAGCCACTCGTCCACGCGGTCGGTGAGCAGCAGCACCTCCACGCCCTTCTTGCGGAAGATCTCGAGGTGCGGGCTCGCGGCCGCGGCGGCCGCGCTGTCGGCGGTGACGAAGTAGATCGCCTTCTGGCCGTCCTTCATGCGGCCCGCGTAGTCGGCCAGGCTCACGCTCTGCACGCCCTCGCTCGCGGTGCTGGCAAAGCGCAACAGCTTGGCGATGCGCTCGCGGTTGGCCGCATCCTCGCCCACGCCTTCCTTGAGCACCTGGCCGAATTCGGCCCAGAACTTGGCGTAGTCCTCGGTCTTGCTGGCAGCAAGCTCCTCGAGCAGGCTGAGCACGCGCCGCGTGTTGCCCTCGCGGATCAGCTTCACGTCGCGCGACTCCTGCAGGATCTCGCGACTGACGTTGAGCGGCAGGTCGGCCGAGTCGACCACGCCGCGCACGAAGCGCAGGTAGGACGGGATCAGCTGCTCGGCGTCGTCCATGATGAACACGCGCTTGACGTAGAGCTTGATGCCGTGGCGGTGATCGCGGTCCCACAAGTCGAACGGCGCCTTGGACGGCAGGTAGAGCAGCTGGATGTACTCGCTGCGGCCCTCGACGCGGTTGAGCGTCCAGGCCAGCGGCTCGGAGAAGTCGTGCGCGACGTGGTGATAGAACTCCTTGAACTGCTCGTCGCTGATCTCGCTGCGCGGGCGCGTCCACAGCGCGGCGGCCTGGTTGACCACCACCCAGTCGCCGGTGGGGACGAACTCGTTCTTGTCCTTGTCCCAGGTCTCGCCGCCCATCTCGATGGGCGTGGAAATGTGATCGGAGTAGCGCGTCAGGATGCCGCGCAGACGATGACGCGAGAGCAGCTCGTCCTCGCCCTCGCGCAGGTGCAGGATCACGTCGGTGCCGGCCTCGGCGCGCTGCGCGGGCTCGACGCTGAATTCGCCCGCTCCCTCCGACTCCCAGCGGGTGGCGGTCTCGGCGCCGGCGCGGCGCGTGATCACGGCGACGCGGTCGGCGACGATGAAGCTCGAGTAAAAACCCACGCCGAACTGGCCGATGAGCTGGGCGTCCTTCTGCTGGTCACCCGACAGCTGCGAGAAGAACTCGCGCGTGCCGCTGCGGGCGATCGTGCCCAGATGCGAGATCACTTCCTCGCGGCTCATGCCGATGCCGTTGTCCGACACGGTCAGGGTGCGCGCCGCGGCATCGAAGCCGACGCGGATCGCCAGCCGCGTGTCGGCCGCCAGCAAGGCCGGCTCGCGCAGCGCCTCGAAGCGGCGCTTGTCGATCGCGTCGGAGGCGTTGCTCACCAGCTCGCGCAGGAAGATCTCCTTGTTGCTGTAGAGCGAGTGGATCATGAGGTGCAGCAGCTGCTTCACCTCGGCCTGGAAGCCCAGGGTCTGCTTGTCTTGGGTGTGCGTGTCCATCGTGGTTCCGTGGGTCTGGTGTGGCGGGTGGCGCGGTCCGCCGCGAGCGGCGTGGCCGGCGCGCCGGTCAAGCCTGCCAGATCGGGGCGCGCCGCAGTCTTTCAAGGGCGCACCCTTACACTGCCTCGATGACGCCCATCTCCACGACCGCCACGGCGCGCGACCGCCACCGGACCGAGGCGGCCGGCTGGGCCTGGGGCCTGGCGGGAGTTCTGGCCTTCAGCCTGACCCTGCCGCTCACCCGCGTGGCCGTGCGCGAGCTCGACCCCTGGCTGATCGGCCTGGGTCGCGCCCTGGTCGCGGCCCTGCCCGCCGCGGCCTACCTGTGGTTCGCCCGCGCCCCGCGACCCTCGGCCGCGCAGTGGCGCACTCTGGCCGTGGTGGGGCTGGGCGTGATCCTGGGCTTTCCGGTGGCCACCTCGATCGGGCTGCAGACCGTGCCTGCCGCTCACGGCGCGGTGGTGGTGGGGCTGCTGCCGCTGGCCTCGGCCCTGTTTGCCACCTGGCTGGGCGGCGAGCGCCCGAGCGCGCGCTTCTGGCTGTGGGCCGTGGCCGGCAGCCTGGTGGTGCTGATCTTTGCGTGGCGGCACGGCGACGGTGCGCTGGCGCGCGGCGACCTGTGGCTGCTGCTCGCGGTCGCGCTGGGCGGCCTGGGCTACGCCGAGGGCGGGCGTCTGGCGCGCAGCCTGGGAGGACCGGCGGTGATCTGCTGGGCCCTGGTGCTGGCCGCGCCGGTGCTCGCGCTGCCGGTGGCCTGGCTCGCTGGGCGGCAGGCCTGGCCGGTGTCGGGCGCGACCTGGGGCGCCTTCGCCTACCTCGCGCTGGTGTCGCAGTGGCTGGGCTTCTTCGCCTGGTACCGGGGCCTGGCCCTGGGCGGCGTGGCGCGCGTCGGGCAGGCGCAGCTGCTGCAGGTCTTCCTCACGATCGCCGCGGCCGCCGCCGTCTTTGGCGAGGCGGTGGCGCCCTCCACCTGGGTCTACGCCGCGCTGGTGGCAGTGGCTGTGGCCCTGGGGCGACGTGCCGGCGTCGCATCGCCGTCCGCCGCACTCGCCCCCGGAGCCGCCCCCTCACCCCACGACGAGCCGCGCAACCCGAGGCCCTGATGCCCAGCTACGAATTTCTGACCTGCGACGTGTTTACCCGCCGGCGTTTCGGCGGCAATCCGCTCGCCGTCTTTCCGCGCGCCGAGGGACTGGAAGCCGCGCAGATGCAGGCCATCGCCCGCGAGCTGAACCTGTCTGAGACCACCTTCGTGCTGCCGCCCGAGGACGCCGCGCACACCGCGCGCGTGCGCATCTTCACGCCCGGCGGCGAGCTGCCCTTCGCCGGACATCCGACGGTGGGCACGGCCTACGCGCTGGCTCTGACCGGGCGCGTGCCGCTCGCTCAGTCAGACCTCGTCTTCGAGGAAGGCGTGGGGCCGGTGGCGGTCAGCGTGGAGCGCGACGCCGCGGGCACGCCGCTGCGCTGCACGCTCGCGACACCGCGCGGCCCGGCCAGAGTGGACTCCCCCGAGCCGGCGGCGGCCGAGTGCGCCGCACTGCTGGGACTGGCCTCTGGTGACGTCCAGAGCGACGCCGAGTGCTGGTCCTGCGGAGTGCCCTTTCTGATCGTCCAACTGACGAGCGCAGACGCGCTGGGCAGGGCGAGGCTCGACTCGGCGCGCTGGCACGCGAGTCTGTCCGCTACGCCCTCGGCCCTGGTCTTCGTGGTGGCGCGGGCCGCGGACCACTGGCGGGCGCGCATGTTTGCGCCGGGCCTGGGCGTGCCCGAGGATCCGGCCACCGGCGGCGCGGCGGCAGCCTTCGCGGGTTGGCTGGCAAACCGCGGCGCCACGCCTGCCACGCGCATCGTGCAAGGCGTCGAGATGGGCCGCCCCAGCGAGATGGAATTGGCCTGGACCAGCGAGGCGGGCACGCCCAGCCGCGTGCTCAGCGCGCGCGTCGGCGGCGCAGCGGTGCTGATGAGCGAAGGTCGCCTGCACCTCTAGCGCCGCGCTCGGGCCAGGCCGGCCCGGCTGCCTGGCGGTCGCGCCAGCATGTCCGCCAGCGCGGCGGGGCCGCGCTAGAACGCGCGGCCGACCGTGGCGACGGCGATGGTGATCACCCCCAGCACGAGGTTGGTGGCCACCAGGCGGCGGATGGCGTCGAGCCGCGCGCCGGCCGCCGGCCAGTCTTGTGCCGCGACCGCCGCCTTGAGCTTCGGGTAATGGCCCCAGCGCACCCAGGCGTAGATCAGCGCCATCACCAGCCCGAGCAAGGCCATCAGGTGCACCGAGGGATGCACGCCGCGCACGCCGCCTCCCGCCATCATGGCCACCCCGCTGACCAGGGTGAGGAGCACCGCCAGCAGTGCCCAGGCGAGAAAGCGCCCCAGCACCGCACTCATCAGCGGCAGGCGCTGCGCGGGCTGGAGCAGTTCGACCGCCGCGGGGCGCACCGCCAGATGCAGGGTCCACATGCCGCCCACCCACACCACCACGGCCAGCACGTGCAGGAAGAGCATCAGGGCGTAGAGCAGCATCTCAGCGATCTCCGTGAGCGCGCCGGGTCTGGTGGCGCAGGGTGAGGAACGGGTCGTGGCGCACGCCGGTGGCGGCGCTCCGAGGATCGGCAGCGCGCTTCATGAGCCTAGGCGCGCTCGGCCAGGCGCGCGAGGCGCTCGGCCTTGAACTTGATCTCCAGCGCCCGGCCCTTGCGCGCGCGCTTGCCCCGATAGGCCTCGAGCGCCTTGCCCTTGAGATCGAGCTCAGCCGGCTTGCCGCCGCGCCCGGTACCGGTGATGCGCAGGCCCGCGGCGCCGCAGGGCTGCACCGCGAGCAGGGTCTCGCCGAGTTGCAGGTCCATGAGGATCACGCCGCGTCCGCCGCCGGCGAGCTGGCGCAGTTCGGCCGCCTCGAACACCAGCAGGCGGCCCAGGCTGGACAGGCAGGCCACCAGATTGTCGGAAGCGGCCTGAACCACGAGCGGCGCGAGCGGCAGGGCGGGCTCCTCGACCGTGAGGAACTGCTTGCCCGCCTTCTGGCGCGACACCAGATCGCCCAGGCTGCAGGTGAAGCCGTAGCCCAGGGTGGTGGCGAGCACCAGCGGCGTGGCTGCTTCGCCTGCCGCGTAGCCCACGACCTGCACGCCGGCAGGCAGCTCGATGAACGCGCTGACCGGCAGGCCGTCGCCACGCGCCGAGGGCAGCTGTGCCACCGGCACCGAGTAGGCGCGGCCATTGGAGCCGAGCATCACCAGGGCTTCCACGGTGCGGCACTCGAAGGCGCAGGCCAGCGCATCGCCGGTCTTGAAGCTCATGGCGGCGGCGTCGTGGCCGTGGCCGCCCCGCGCGCGCACGAAGCCCATGCGCGAGATCACCACCGTGACCGGCTCGTCGAGCACCTTGGCCTCGACCGCCGCGCGGCTGGCGGTCTGGATCAGGGTGCGACGTGCATCGCCGAACTTCTTCGCGTCGTCCTCGATCTCGCGCGCCACCTGCTTGCGCAGCGCCGCCGCGGAGTCGAGCAGGCGAGCCAGCGCGGCCTCGTCCTTGCGCAGCTGGGCGAGCTCCTGCTCGATCTTGATGGCCTCGAGCCGCGCCAGCTGGCGCAGCCGGATCTCGAGGATGTCCTCGGCCTGCCGCTCGGACAGCGCAAAGGCGCGCATGAGCTCGGCCCTGGGCTCGTCGGCCGCGCGGATGATGCGGATCACCTCGTCGATGTTGAGCAGCACGAGCTGCCGGCCCTCGAGGATGTGGATGCGGTCGCGCACCTTCGCGAGGCGGTACTCGCTGCGCCGGCGCACCGTGGCCACCCGAAAGTCGATCCACTCCGAGAGAATCTCGATCAGGCCCTTCTGCCGCGGCCGGCCGTCGCGCCCGATCATCACCAGGTTGATCGGAGCCGATCCCTCCAGCCCGGTGTGCGCGAGCAGGGTGTTGAGGAACTCCTCGCGGTCGACCCGCGAGCTGCGCGGCTCGAACACGAGCCGCACCGCGGCGTCCTTGCCGGACTCGTCGCGCACCGTGTCGAGCAGCGACAGCAGCAGCGCCTTGTTCTGCTGCTGCTCGGCCGTGAGCGCCTTCTTGCCGGCCCTGATCTTGGGATTGGTGAGCTCCTCGATCTCGGAGAGCACCTTCTGTGCCGAGGTCCCGGGCGGCAGCTCGGTGACCACCAGCTGCCACTGGCCGCGCGCGAGCTCCTCGTAGGTGTGGCGCGCGCGCACCTTGAGACTGCCTCGGCCGCTCGCGTAGACCTCGCGGATGTCCTCGGGCGGCGAGATCAGCTGCCCGCCGCCGGGAAAGTCGGGCCCCGGCAGCAGCGCGAGCACCGCGTCGAGCGTGGCCTGGGGCTCGCGCATCAGCAGCAGCGTCGCCTGAGCTACCTCGAGCAGGTTGTGCGAGGGGATCTCGGTGGCCATGCCCACGGCGATGCCGCTCGCGCCGTTGAGCAGCACGAAGGGCAATCGCGCGGGCAGCAGCTTCGGCTCCTGGAAGGCGCCGTCGTAGTTGGGGCCAAAGTCGACGGTGCCCTCGTCGAGCTCGGCCATCAGCAGCTCGGCAATCTTCGTGAGCCGCGCCTCGGTGTAGCGCATCGCCGCGGCGCCGTCGCCGTCGCGCGAGCCGAAGTTGCCCTGGCCGTCGATCAGCGGATAGCGCAGCGAGAAGTCCTGAGCCATGCGCACCAGCGCCTCGTAGGCCGCCTGGTCGCCGTGGGGGTGGAACTTGCCCAGCACGTCGCCCACCACGCGCGCGCTCTTCACGGGCTTGGCGTTGGCGGCGAGACCCATCTCGCTCATCGCGTACAGGATGCGGCGCTGCACGGGCTTTTGCCCGTCGCACACGTCGGGCAGCGCGCGGCCTTTGACCACGGAAATGGCGTAGTCGAGGTAGGCCTGGCTGGCAAAGCGGGCCAGCGTGAGCTGGTCGGGGGCGTCGCCGCGCGCGGCAGGCGGCGCGGGCGCGAAGAGATCGGTCTGTTCCTGCATGGTTCCTGAGGGCCCGGAAAGGGGTTCGGGCCGGGCGGATTTTACGGCAGCGCCCCAGTGCGCCCGGGGCGCAGCGTTTCTGCCTGATCCCTGACGCTTGCATCAGTGCCAACGAACAGGCGGCCCGCAGGCCGCCTGTCTGCGCCACGGCGGGGTCCGTCTAGTGCATCAGCGAGCGCTCGCGGCCCACGCCGCGGCGATCGAGGAACAGGCGGATGAAGTCGTCGGAGTGCAGCGGGCGCGAGAACAGGTAGCCCTGCGCCGTGTCGCAGCCCAAGTGCTGCATCCAGGTCTGCTGCGCCTGGGTCTCGATGCCCTCGGCGGTGACGCTGATGCCCAGCGAGCGCGCCATCTCGATCACCGCCTTGACGATGGTGAGCGTGCGCGCATCGCGCATGCACTCGACCGTGAAGCTGCGGTCGATCTTGAGGCGGTGGATGGGCAGGTCGCGCAGGTGCGCGAGGCTCGAGAAGCCCACCCCGAAGTCGTCCAGCGCCAGGCGCAGGCCCGCATTGCGCATCTGCACCAGGTGCTCGCGCGAGGCCGCCGAGGTGTCGAGCAGCCCGGTCTCGGTGACCTCGATCTCGATGTCGTGCGGCGCCACGTCGTGGCTGCGCAGCACCGCCACCAGGCGCTCGACGCAGCCGCGCTGCTTGAGCTCCACCCCGCTCATGTTGATGGCGATCGGCGGCACGTCCAGGCCCAGGTTGCGCCAGACCTTGCGCGCGCGGCAGGCCTCGTTGATGACCCACTCGCCCAGGCCCACGATCAGGCCGCTCTCTTCGGCGATGGGGATGAACTCGGCGGGCGAGATGTCGCCCATCTCCGCATCGCGCCAGCGGATCAGCGCCTCGGCGCCCATCATCTTGCCGTCGTGCAGCGCGATCAGCGGCTGGTAGAGCAGCTTGAAGTCGCGCGACTCGACCGCCTTGCGCAGGCGGTGCTCGAGGCGCAGGCGCAGATCCACGCGCCGCGCCACCGAGGGCGTGTAAAAAGCATAGGTCTGGCGTCCGCTGTCCTTGGCCTCGTACATCGCCGCGTCGGCCGCGTTGAGCAGCGAGTCCAGATCGACGCCGTCGTCGGGGAAGTAGCCGATGCCCACCGAAGGCGTGACCGCCACGTCCATGCCGAACACGCGCGTGGGCATCGAGATCGAATCGATCAGCGCGCGAGCGGTCTCGATGGCCACGTCGCGGTGCGGCACGTCGACCAGCAGCGCCACCATCTCGTCGCCGCCGCGCCGGCCGAGCAGGTTGGGCTCGGGAATGATGGCGCGCATGCGCTCGGCGGTGAGCTGCAGCATGTGGTCGCCCACGCGGTGCCCGTAGCCGTTGTTGAGCAGACGGAAGTTGTCGAGGTCGAGGAACAGCAGCGCAGCCTTGCGTCCCTCCGCCCAAGCCTGGGCGAGCAGGCGGCTGGCCGACTCGTCGAAGGTCTGGCGGTTGGCGAGCTGGGTGAGCGGGTCCAGCGTGGCCAGGCGCTTGATGCGCTCCTGCGAGCGGATCTGCTCGGTGATGTCCTTGCCCACGCCGCGGTAGCCGCGCCACTTGCCCTCGGCGTCGAAGATCGGGTCGCCGCTGCTGATGTCCCAGCTCACGCTGCCGTCGGCGTGGATGCGCTTGAAGAGCAGGTCGCGGAAGGGCTCGTGGGCCGCGAGCAGGGCGCGATGCTCGTCCCAGTTCGCGGGCGCCACGAGTTCGCCCGGCAGCTCCCAGCGGCGGCGGCCGAGCAGGTCCTCCTCGGCGGGGCCGTCGCGGCCGGCACCGCGGCGCACGGTGATGAAGCACATCTGCTCGTCCGTCTCCCAGTACCAGTCGGAAGACAGCGCGGTGAGCGCACGAAAGCGCGCTTCGCTCTCGCGGATGCGCTCGATCAGGCGCTCGCGCTCGGTGACGTTGGCCGCCAGGCCGCGAAAGCCGACGAATTCGCCGTCACGGAACACGGGTTCGCCCGAGAGGTCATAGTCGGTGCGCGTGCCGGTGGACGGATCGGTGAGGCTCAGCTTGCGGTTGCGGTAGGCGCGGCGATCCTTGACCGCCGCAGCCAGCACCTCGTCGCCGCTTGCCTCGGCGAGCTCGGGCAGCGTGCGCCCGCCCAGACCGCGCGCGGCCGAGCGCTCGGTCTCGGTCTCGCCCTCGATCAGCGTGAAGGTCCCCGCCGCGTCGGACTCCCAGTACCACTCCGACACGAGCAGGGTGAGCGCGCGGAACCGCTCCTCGCTCTCGCGCAGCGCGGCCATCGCGCTCTCGCGGGCGGTGACGTCACGCGCGGCACCGTAGTAGCCCTGGAATTCGTTGTTGGCACCGAAGTACGGCTTGCCGGTGATCGACAGCCACACCGGCAGACCGTCGGCCCGGCGCGCTCGCACCACGAACCAGGGCAGCGCCTCGCGCGCGTCGCGCCGCCTCTGGTAGTCGGTCAGCACCTGGGCGGGCGCGTCGAAGCCCGGCAGGTCCTGCATCCGGGTGCCGATCAGCCGCGCAGGGGAAACCTGCAAGGTCGCCTCGACCCCGCCCGAGAGCTCGCGGATCGTGCCCTCCGCGTCGGACTTCCAGAACCAGTCGTAGGTGAGGTCGGCGAGGTCGTCGAGCAGTTCCTGGCGTCGGCGCAGCTCGTGCTCGACCAGGCCCTGGCTGGTCACGTCCTGGCGCAGGCTGAGCACACCGCCTCCGGCGGTACGGCAGTCGGTGGCCAGCACCCAGCGCGTGCCGAGTTGGATGACCTCGCTGACTTCGGCGCGGTCGCGCTTGGCGAGCGCCTCGCTCACCGCCTGCTCGACCGAGCGGCCACGCAACACCTCGGGGCCGGCGTGCCGGTACCAAGCGGTGACCAGATCGGCATAGCGCGCACCCGACACCAGTGCCGTGGCCACCTCGGGATACAGCGAGCGGTACGCCCGGTTGCAGGTGATCAGGCGGTCTGCCCGGTCGAACACCGCCACGCCGGTCTCGAGCGTGTCGATCGCGAGCTTCCAGCCGCTTTCGCGCACCTCGGCGCGCGCCAGGGCCACGCGCGTGGCCAGCAGCCACAGCAGCACGGCCACGAAGAGCAGCGCACCCGAGATCCCGTGCAAGGTGAAGAGCAGGTTCGAGCCCGGCCCGTCGGTCCCGCCGAAGACCAGCACCGAAAGCGTGACGAACACGACGGTGGCGAGCACGCCGATGGCGCGCCGCAGCCAGCGCGAACCGGCGAGCCGCGCCAGGCGACTCTCGGGCAGCGGGCGCGAGATCTGGATCGTGTCGGGAGCGGGTGTCATGGAGTAGTCGTGTCTCGAGCCGCGGCGGCTCAGACGTCCGCTTCCACCTCGTGACCGTGGGCCTCCAGCCAGGCCCGGCGCGCCTGGCTCTCGGCGCGGCCCATGAGCATGGTCATGGTGGACACGGTCTCGTCGTGGCCCAGCTCACCCAGGCTGACCGGCAGCAGGCGCCGCGTGTCGGGGCTCATGGTCGTCTCCCACAACTGCTCCGGGCTCATCTCGCCCAGGCCCTTGAAGCGCGCGATGCTCCATTGCGAGTCGCGCACGCCCTCGTCGCCGAGCTTGTCGAGCGTGGCCTGGAGCTCCGCGTCGTCGAGGCAGTAAAGCCGGCGCGCCGGGCGCTTGCCGGCAGCGGCGACGTCGACGCGGAAAAGGGGTGGTCTGGCCACGTACACGTGCCCCAGTTGTACAAGGCGAGGAAAGTGCCGGAAGAACAGGGTCAGCAACAGCACCTGTATATGGGAGCCGTCGACGTCGGCGTCGGCGAGGATGCAGATGCGCCCGTAACGCAGGCCCGTCACGTCGGGCTCGTCGGTCGGTCCGTGCGGGTCGACGCCGATGGCCACCGAGATGTCGTGGACTTCGG
This sequence comes from Burkholderiaceae bacterium, assembly GCA_035454085.1. Lineage (GTDB taxonomy): Bacteria > Pseudomonadota > Gammaproteobacteria > Burkholderiales > Burkholderiaceae_F > DAOTEJ01. Next base: position 31,345 of record DAOTEJ010000012.1, read on the forward strand.
CGTTGGCGAACAGACGGTCGCGCTCGACCTCCCAGGTGTTGAGCACCTTGCCCCGCAGCGGCAGGATGGCCTGGAACTCCTTGTCGCGCCCCATCTTGGCCGAGCCGCCGGCCGAGTCGCCCTCGACCAGGAACAGCTCGTTGCGCGCGACTTCGGTGGACTCGCAGTCGGTGAGCTTGCCGGGCAGCACGGCCACCGCACTGCCCTTCCTCTTCTCGACCTTCTGCGAGGCGCGCTGGCGCGCCTGCGCCTGGCGGATCACGAGTTCGGCGAGCTTGCGGCCCTGCTCGACGTTGCCGTTGAGCCAGAACTCGAGCTGCGGGCGCACATGGCTGGCGACCAGGCGTAGCGCATCGCGGCTGGTGAGGCGCTCCTTGACCTGGCCCTGGAACTGGGGGTCGAGCACCTTGGCCGAGAGCACGAAGCTCGCCCGCGCGAAGGCGTCCTCGGGCAGCAGCTTGACGCCCTTGGGGGCAAGGCCGTGCGCCTCGATGAAGGCGCGCATCGCGTTGAACAGGCCCTCGCGCAGCCCGGCCTCGTGCGTGCCGCCGGCGGGCGTGGGGATGAGGTTGACGTAGCTCTCGCGCGCGAGGCTGCCCTCCTCGTGCCACAGCACCACCCACGCCGCGCCCTCGCCTTCAGCGTAGGTGTCGTCGTCCGGCCCGGCGTAGGCCCGGGCCTCGAAGGGTTCGACCGTGGGCTCGGCGTCGACCTGGCTCAGCAGGTACTCGCGCAGGCCGCCGTCGTAGCGCCAGCGCTCCTCGCGGCCGGACTTCTCGACCCTGAGGGTGATCTCGGTGCCGGGCAGCAACACCGCCTTGCTGCGCAGCAGGCGCACCAGGTCCTCGACCGGGATGGTGGGGCTGTCGAAATACTTGGGGTCGGGCCACACCGTGACGCGCGTGCCGGCGGCCTTGCGCTCGGACTTGCGCGAGGCGAGCGGCTGCACCACCTCACCCGCGGCAAAGCCCAGGGTGTGCTCCTTGCCGTCGCGCCAGACGGTCACGTCGAGCCGGCTGGCGAGCGCGTTGGTCACGCTCACCCCCACGCCGTGCAGTCCGCCCGAGAACGAGTAGGCCCCGCCGCTGCGCTTGTCGAACTTGCCACCCGCGTGCAGCCGCGTGAAGACGATCTCCACGACCGGGGCGCCCTCCTCGGGATGCAGGCCCACCGGGATGCCGCGCCCGTCGTCCTCCACCGAGACCGAGCCGTCGGTGTTGAGCACCACGTCGATGCGCGAGCCGAAGCCGGCGAGCACCTCGTCGGAGGCGTTGTCGATCACCTCCTGGATGATGTGCAGGGGGTTGTCGGTGCGCGTGTACATGCCCGGACGCTGCTTGACGGGCTCGAGCCCCTTGAGCACCCGGATCGAGGCCTCGCCGTACTCGGCGGGCTTGCGGTTCCTGCTGTTGCCTTCCATTGCCTTCACGTCCAGTTATCCCCACCTGCTGTGGACAAGTGGGGGCGATCTGCCCGCCGGGCGCGACCTCGCGGGCGGCGCGCCGGCATGCTCAATTCTTGTGCACTCTCAGAAGCCGCACAGCGCCAGCAACGAAGCCCAGGCGAGTTGCATGTCCGGGTGCAGCCACCCCGCAAAGCCGATGGCCAGCAGCGCCGCCGCCGCCAGCCACAGGCCGATGCGTTGCGCGCGCGTTGCCACGCCTCAGGCCTCCTTCGCCGCGGGTCCTGCCGCGCGACGCGCCACGGGGCGCTCGTCGATCGGCCAACTCAAGGCCGCCGCCAGCAGGGCCAAGGCAATGCCCGCCCACCAGATGGGGTCGTACGAACCGGTGCGCGCGTAGGCCAGGCCGCCCAGCCAGACGCCGATGAAGCTGCCGATCTGATGCCCGAAGAAGATCACTCCGTAGAGCGTGGCCGCGTAGCGCAGCCCGTAGATCTGGCCCACCAGCCCGTTGGTGAGCGGCACGGTGCCCAGCCACAGCAGGCCCATGCCCGCGGCGAAGACGTAGAGCACCAGCGGGGTCAGCGGGAACACGAGCAGCAGCAGGATGAACACGGCGCGCAGCGCGTACACGCCGGTGAGCAGCGCCTTCTTGCTGTGCCGGCCGCCCAGCCAGCCGCAGGCGTACGAGCCCGCCACGTTGAACAGGCCGATCAGGGCAATCGCGATCGCGCCGTCGGCCGCCGGCAGCCCGCGGTCCATCACATAGCTCGGCAGATGCAGGGTGATGAAGGCCGTGTGGAAGCCGCAGACGAAGAAGCTCCAGAACAGGAAGTGGTAGGAACGGTCGCCGACCGCCTGGCGCAGCGCCTGCCCGAGGCTGAGCTGAACCGCCTGCGGCCCGTGGTCGGCGCGACCGCGCAGCATGGGAGCAAGCGGCAGCATCACCGCCACGGCCACCGAAAGCACGACCAGCGCGGCGTGCCAGTCGAAGTGCGAGATCAGCTGCTGCGCGAAGGGCACGATCAGGAACTGGCCCAGCGAGCCGCCCGCGCTGGCGATGCCCAGCGCCGTGGAGCGCTGCTCGAGCGGATAGGCCCGCGCCACCACGCCGAGGATCACGCCGAAGGTGGTGCCCGCCTGGCCCAGCCCCACCAGCAGCCCGGCACTGAGGTAGAGCATCGCGGGCGTGTCGGCCTGCGCCAGACCCAGCAGTCCGAGGATGTAGAGCACCGCGCCCAGCGCCACGGTGCGGCCGGCGCCGTGCTTGTCGGCCAGGGCGCCGAACAGCGGCGCCCCCAGGCCCCACACGAGGTTCTGCAAGGCAAAGGCGAACGAGAAGACCTCGCGACCGAAGCCGCGGTCCAGCCCCAGCGGCTGCATGAACAGCCCGAAGCTCGCGCGCACGCCCATCGCCAGCAGCAGCACGAGCACGGCGGCAGACAGGACGAGGGCAGGACGGCGAGGAGCGTTCAAGGCAGGGAGTCCGGCAGGAGGGCGCTCGCTTCGGCCAGGGTGCTCGCCGGGGCGCGGACGCAGGGGCCGGATTCTACTCATCCGCCAGGCGCGCCCCAGAGTGCACCGCCCGGGCCGGCAGTGCGGCGCTCGCTATACTGCCGCGCCTCGCTCCCCGTAGTTCAATGGATAGAACGGGTGCCTCCTAAGCGCCAGATCTGGGTTCGATTCCCGGCGGGGGGACCAGGCGAGAGCCACGGACCGACATGATCTCGCTGCGCGACCGCTTCGACACCATCATCCGCTTCCTGCTCGCGGCGCTCGTCGCGGTGGGCTGCTTTCTGGTTGTCCAGCCCTTCCTGACCGCCATGATGGTGGCGGCGGTGATCGTGGTCGTGACCTGGCACCCGTTCGAGCGCGTGCGGCGCTGGCTGGGTGGCCACGCCACCTCGGCGGCGGCGGTGATGGTGCTGGGCCTGGTGCTGCTGGTGATCCTGCCCTTGTCGGCCCTGAGCGGGGCGGCGGCGGCGCAGGCACCGGGCCTCATCAATCTGGCGAAGGGCTGGCTGGCGGACGGCTTCACCGTGCCGGCCTGGATCGACCGCATCCCTTGGGTGGGCACCTGGCTGCACACCGAACTCGACGCCTTCCTGTCGAACAAGGAGCAACTCTCCGCGCTGGGCAAGAGCCTGGTCGAGCCCGTCAGCCGCTTCCTGCTCGCGGCGGCCACGCTGCTGGGCAACGGCCTGCTGCAACTCGTGCTCGTGGCGCTGGTGGCCTTCTTCTTCTACCGCGACGGGGAGCACCTGGCAGCGGGGGTCAAGCGACTGCTCGAACGCGTCAGCGGCGCGCTGTCGGCCGAAGTGGGCAAGATCCTGATCGAGACGACCAAGAGCGTGGTCTACGGCATCGTGGGCACCGCGGCGGCGCAGGCGCTGGTGGCCCTGGTGGGCTTCCTGATTGCCGGGGTGCCGGGCGCGGCTCTGCTCAGCGCCGCGGTCTTCCTGCTCTCGGTGGTGCCGGTTGGGCCTCCGCTGGTGTGGGGCGGCGCCGCCGTGTGGCTCTACAGCCAGGGCGAGTCGGGCTGGGCACTCTTCATGTTCCTGTGGGGCGCGCTGGCGATCTCGAGCGTGGACAACGTGGTCAAGCCACTGCTGATTGCGCGCGGCACGCCCTTGCCGATCGCCCTGGTCTTCCTGGGCGTGCTCGGCGGCGTGGTGGCGTTCGGCTTCATCGGCCTGATCCTCGGCCCGGTGCTGCTGGCCATCGGCGTGGCCATGGGCCGCGAGTGGATGAAGGTCACCGCGCCGCGGCCGCCCGCGCACCACCCCAAGGGCGCGTCCAAAGAAGCGAGCCACGCTGACGCAGCCGCCACCGGCGCCGCCGCGCCGCCCATTCCGTCGCACACCGAGCCGCCCCAATAGCCGCGGCACGCGGCGCGTGAGCCTAGAGCGACATCATCGTGTCGCGGTAGTGACGCAGCTCGGCGATCGACTCATAGATGTCCGCCAGCGCCTCGTGGCGGCTCTTCTTCTCGAAGGAGCGGTAGGCCTCGGGCTTCCAGCGGCGGGCCAGTTCCTTGAGGGTGGACACGTCCAGGTTGCGGTAGTGGAACCAGTCCTCGAGCCGCGGCATCCAGCGCGCCATGAAGCGCCGGTCCTGGCAGATGGAGTTTCCGCACATCGGGCTCTTGCCGCGCGGCGCGTAGCGCGCCAAGAAAGCGAGCATCGCGTCGCTCGCCGCCTCTTCGTTGAGCGTCGAGGCACGCACCCGCTCGGTCAGCCCGCTGCGTCCGTGGGTGGAGGTGTTCCAGGCGTCCATGCCCGCGAGCACCTCGTCAGACTGGTGGATCGCGTAGGACGTGCTCTCGGCGATCACCTCGAGACGGCTGGTGGTGACGACCGCGGCGATCTCGATCACGCGGTTGACCTCGGGGACCAGCCCGGTCATCTCCATGTCTATCCATACGAGATTGTCCTCGGCGTACGCGGGGTCTCGCTCGATGGGCAGGGAGGGGGGGTGTGACATAATTTTTCACTCTGAAAATCGCGTGTCCGATTCTCGCACGCAAGCTCCCATGGCCTCGATCCTCATGGCTGCCTTCGCCCTCGGCTTGCTGCTGATGGTGGCCCTCAAGTACTGGCTCGCGTGGCGACAGATGCGCCACGTGAGCCTGCACGCCGACGCCGTCCCCGCGCAGTTCGAGGGCCGCGTGAGCCTGGCCGCGCACCGCAAGGCCGCGGCCTACACGATCGCGCGCACCCGCCTGGGCATCGTCGATACGCTGGTCGGCGCCGTCGCCCTGCTCGCGCTCACCTTGCTGGGCGGACTGCAGCTGATCTCGGACGGGCTGCAGCAGTGGCTGGGCACCGGGCTGGGCTATCAGGTCGCGCTGGTGGCCAGCGTGGTGCTGCTGCTCGGCCTGGTGGACCTGCCGCTCGCCTGGGTGCGGCAGTTCCGCATCGAGCAGCGCTTCGGCTTCAACCGCATGAGCCTGGGCCTGTGGCTGGCCGACCTGGCCAAGTCGGCGCTGCTCACCGCCCTGCTCGGCCTGCCGCTTCTGGCCGTGGTGCTGTGGCTCTGGGCACGCGCGGGCGAATACTGGTGGCTGTGGGCGTGGGCCGTGTGGGTGGGCTTCAACCTGCTCGTGCTGCTGGCCTACCCGACGCTGATCGCGCCGCTGTTCAACAAGTTCGTGCCGCTGTCCGACGACACCCTGGCGGCTCGCATCCACGGACTGCTCGAGCGCGCCGGATTTGCCTCGCGCGGCGTGTTCGTGATGGACGGTTCGCGCCGCTCGGCCCACGGCAATGCCTACTTCACGGGCCTGGGGCGGGCCAAGCGCATCGTCTTCTTCGACACCCTGATCGAGCGCCTCGCGCCCTCCGAGATCGAGGCCGTGCTCGCCCACGAGCTCGGGCACTTCAAGCTGCGCCACATCGTCAAGCGCATGGCCTTCTCGTTCGCGATGAGCTTCGTGGCGCTCGCGCTGCTCGGATGGCTGGCACAACAGCCGTGGTTCTACCTGGGCCTGGGCGTGGATCCGACCCTCGGCGGGCGCAACGACGGCCTGGCGCTGCTGCTGTTCATGCTGGTGCTGCCGGTGTTCGCCTTTCCGCTCGCGCCGCTGGCGAGCCTGCTGTCGCGCCGCCACGAATTCGAGGCCGACGCCTACGCCGCACAGGTGGCCTCGGGGCCGGATCTGGCGCGTGCGCTGGTCAAGCTTTACGAAGACAACGCGGCCACGCTCACGCCCGATCCGCTGCACTCGGCCTTCTACGACTCGCATCCCCCGGCCGCGCTGCGCCTGGCGCGCCTGCCCTCCCCCACCTGACACCGCCATGCCCGTGCTCGCACTCGCCGATTTGCTTGCCGCCCATTGCCGCCCCCTGGAAGGCAGCGCGGCGCTCGATGCGTCGGCGGTGCAGGCCCAGCTTGGCGTCCTGCCCGCCTGGCGCCTGCACGACGGTGCCCTGGAGCGCTCCTACGCTTTGCGTAACTACCACGAGACGATCGCCTTCGTGAATGCGCTGGCCTGGATCGTCCACGCCGAGGACCATCACCCCGACCTCGCCGTGAGCTACGCCCGCTGCACCGTGCGCTTCAACACGCATTCGGTGGGCGGCATCTCGCTCAACGACTTCATCTGCGCGGCCAAGGCCGATGCCGTGTACGCGGCCGGCGCCGCGCCTCGATGAGCGCCGACGGCGCGACCTTCACCGCCCGCGTGGTGGCCAGCCACGGCCGCCACTATCTGGTCGAGGACGCGCAAGGCCGCCGCCTGGAGGCCGTGCGCCGCGGCAAGCGCGGCGACGTGGCGGTGGGCGACGAGGTGCGCTGCACCGCGAGCGGCGAGGCGCAGGCGGCGATCGAGGCAATCGAGCCGCGCCGCAGCCTGCTGTTCCGGGCCGACGCCTTCCGCATCAAGGAGCTCGCCGCCAACGTCGACCAGGTGGCGATCGTCTACGCCTCGCACCCGAGCTTCAACCGCTGGTTCGTGTGGAAGGCCCTGCTCGCCGCGGAGGCGGCCGGGATCGCGCCGCTGGTGGTGCGCAACAAGTCCGACCTGCCCGACACCGAGGGCGCGGCCGCCGCCTTCCTGGCGAGCCTGGCAGAGATGGGCTACGCCAGCGCCAGCGTGGCCGCCAAGGCCGATGCGGCGGGCACCCTGGCCACGCTGGACGCGCTGTGCGCCGGGCGCGTCACCCTGCTGGTGGGCCAGTCGGGGATGGGCAAGTCCACCCTGCTCAACCTGCTGGTGCCCGAGGCCGCGGCACGCACGCAGGAGTATTCGCAGCGCCTGAACCTGGGCAAGCAGACCACCACGGCCACGCGCTGGTTCGACTACGGCGAGCACGGCGCGGTGATCGACACGCCCGGCTTTCAGGAGTTCGGGCTGGCGCACCTCTCGCGCAACGCGATCGAGGCCGCCCTGCCCGACTTCCGACCCTGCCTGGGCGAGTGCCGCTTTGCCGACTGCCGCCACCTGAAGGAGCCCGACTGCGCGGTGCGCGCGGCCGTGGAGCGCGGCCAGATCGCCCGCGAGCGCTACGACTTCTACTGCGCGCTGCTGGCGCAGGCGGGCACGCGATGAAGCTCCTGGCCCGCGCCGACAACCTGCTGCAGGCCTCGATCTGGAGCGGCAGCCTGCGCGCGGCCGGGATCGCCTGCGAAGTGCGCAACACCACGCTGGCGGGTGCGATGGGCGAGATCCCCTTCCTGGAGTGCGCGCCGCAGTTGTGGATCGAGCACGACGCCGACGAGCCACGCGCCCAGGCCGTGCTCGAGGAGCTGCGCCGCCCGCCGTCGGGACCGGCTTGGGTGTGCCCCGGCTGCGGCGAGTCCATCGAGCCGCAGTTCGGCGCGTGCTGGAATTGCGGCGCGGGCCGGCCCGACTGAGGCCTCGCCCCGCCTGAGACGCTTCCCCGACTGAGACCTCGGCCCGCCTGAGGCCTCATCTCGATTGAGGCCTCGTCTCGATTGAGGCCGCGTTTCGATTGAAGCCTCATCTCGACTGAGGCCTCGTCCCGCCTGAGAACTTGTCCTGACCGAGCACGACGCGCTGCGCTGAGCCGCGCCCCCTGCCCTCGCGCCCGCTTTGCGCCGCCGCGGGCGTGGCGTGCTCAGGCCACCCAGCGCGCCACGGTCACCAGAGCCAGC
>DAOTEJ010000012.1:39461-47116 GCA_035454085.1 Burkholderiaceae bacterium
GCCGCGGGCGTGGCGTGCTCAGGCCACCCAGCGCGCCACGGTCACCAGAGCCAGCACGGCGAGCCACAGGAGCATGGTGCGCCAGACCAGCCCGACCACCGAGCGCAGGCTCGCCGCCGAGGGCTCGGCGAGCGACTCCGGGTCGTCGAACAGGCGCGCTGCCTCGGTCACCGGCATGAAACGCATGCCCAGGGCGCCGCTGGCGGTGGCGAGGATCAGATCGCGGGAGCTGGGCGCAGGCAGGCCCTCGAGGCGCGCGCCGTGCGCGCTGGCCTGGCGCCAGCCATAGATGCCGCCTTCGAAGTCACCGACCGCGGCAAAGCCCAGCGCGGTCATGCGCGCAGGCAGCCAGTCGACCCAGGCGGCGGCGCGGCGGGCGAAGTCGCCGAAGCGGTCGGGCACGATCACCCCGGGCGGTGGACGGTTCCACTCGCGCGCCACGTACTGGGACATGCGGTAGAACACCGCGCCCGAGGCGCCGGGCAGCAGCACGAACCACAGCAGCGGCCCGAACACATGGCGCTGTGCCAGGAGCAGGCCGTGCTCGACGGACTCGCGCGCCACCTCGTCCTCGCCCAGGTCCGCGGCGTTGAAGTCCGGATCCTCGCTGCGCTTCCACTGCTCCAGCTCGCGACGCGCCGCGGCCACGTCGCCGTTGGCGAGCGCGATCTGGATTTCGGTGGCCGGGTGACTGAACTGCCGGAAGCCGATGGTGAGGTAGAGCACCACGACGTTGAACGCCAGCGCGAGCAGCCAGCTCACGCTCGCCAGCAGGCCGAAGACGATGGCCACGAGCAGCGCCGGAAGCACGGTGAGCAGGGCCCAGGCAAGCACTCCGTGGCGCGGTGCACCGGCGTTGAGGCGACGCGGCGCGTCGTGCACCCAGCCGGCAATGACGGCGTAGACCGGATTCACGGGGGGCAGCGCGCGCAGCTGCTCGATGAGCAGCGAGATCAGGAGGGAAACGAAGGTCACGGCGGCAGATCCTGGTGGCGCGGATTGTAGCCAGCGCCCGCCGCCGCATTGCCCGCTATGCCGCGAGGAAGCGATACAGGTTGCGCAGCATCGCCGCGGTCGCCCCCCAGATGAAGTAGCGCCGCTGCGCCTGCCAGGGCATGGCGTAATAGGTCCGCGCCTGACCGGCGAACTGGACCAGATGACGCTGGTGATGGCGCGGATCCATGAGGAAGGCCAGAGGCACCTCGAAGGCCTCGGCCACCTCGAAGGCGTCGAGCTTCAGACTGAAGCCCGGCTGCACCAGGGCCACCACCGGCGTGACCCGGTAGCTCGATGCCGTGAGGTAGGGCGGCAGGTGGCCGATCACCTCGATGTGGCGCGCCGCGAGGCCGATCTCCTCGGCCGTCTCGCGCAGCGCGGTGGCCACGGCGTCGGCGTCGCCCTCGTCCATGCGGCCGCCGGGAAAGCTGATCTGCCCCGCGTGATCGTGCAGGTGCGAGGTGCGCTCGGTGAGCAGCACGGTCGGCGCACCCGCGTGCGCGACCACCGGCACCAGCACGGCCGCCGGACGCACTTCTTGCTCGGGGCGCAGCAGGCGCGCGTCGGCGTGCAGTTCGGGCGTCCACACGGGCGGCGCGGTGAAGCGCCGGCGCAGCGCCGCCGGAGCGAGGTGCTCGAGCGGCACCGGCGCGCCGCGCTCGTGCGCGCCGAACGCGGGATCGAGCGGGATGAGCTGGGGATCGAACTGGACCATGGGAGCGCAAAGCAAAAGGGCCGCCGCTTGCGCGACGGCCCTTGCGGCACCGGCAGGCCTAGTTGCTGCCCTTGCGGGCGAGCTTCTCGCGGATGCGCGCGGACTTGCCCGAGCGCTCGCGCAGGTAGTAGAGCTTGGCGCGGCGCACGTCGCCGCGGCGCTTGACCTCGATCGAGGCGATGGTGGGCGAGTACAGCTGGAAGGTGCGTTCCACGCCTTCGCCGCTCGAAACCTTGCGGACGATGAACGACGAGTTCAGGCCGCGGTTGCGCTTGGCGATGACCACGCCCTCGTAGGCCTGGACGCGCTTGCGCGTGCCTTCGACCACGTTCACGTTGACCACCACGGTGTCGCCGGGGGCGAACTCGGGCAGGGTCTTGTTCGCCATCAGGCGGGCGATCTCTTCTTGCTCCAGCTTATGGATCAGGTCCATTGCGTTCTCCTTGACCATCGTCGAGCGGCTGTCGAAGTCTGTTGCCGTCGAGAGGATGGGGCCAATCTCATGCGGCGGATCGCTCCGCCGCCCCTTGGGCATGCGCCTCGCGCAGTGCCCTTTCGTCACGCTCGCTCAGCCAGCCGGCCGCGCGCGCATGGTCGATCAGATCCGGCCTGGCGGCCGCCGTGGCGCGCAACGCCTGCTCGCGTCGCCACGCCTCGATTTTCGCATGGTGCCCCGACAACAGCACCTCGGGCACACCCCGCCCGCGCCAGAGTTCCGGCCGGGTGTAGTGGGGCGCGTCCAGCAGTCCGTCGGCGAAGGACTCGTCGCCCGCCGACAGTTCCTTGATCGCGCCGGGCAACTGCCGCACCACGGCGTCGATCACGCACAGCGCGGCGAGTTCGCCGCCACTGAGCACGAAGTCGCCGATCGCCACCACCTCGTCGACGCACTCGTCGAGGAAGCGCTGATCGGTGCCCTCATAGCGCCCGCACACCAGCACCAGCGGCTCGGCGGCCGCAGCGCGCTCGCGCACCCAGGCGTCCTTCAGCGGCCGCCCGCCGGGCGCAAACGCGATCACCCGCCCCGCGTTGCCCGCCTCGCGCACGGCAGCGAGCGCGGCTGCCAGCGGTTCGGCCAACATCACCATGCCCGGTCCGCCTCCGTAGGGGCGGTCATCCACGGTGCGATGAGCGTCTTCCGTGTAGTCGCGGGGATTCCACAGCCCCAGCGACCACAATCCCATCTCGCGGGCGCGCCGCGTGATGCCCTGCTCGGCCACTGCCGCGAACATCGCCGGAAAGAGGCTGATGGCGTCGAAGCGCAGTCCGCTCACCAGTCCGCCTCCCAATCCACCTCGATGCGCCGCGCCGCGGCGTCGATGCGCTCCACGTACTGCGGCACCACCGGGATCAGGCAGAGGCTCGCGACGCCGCGGACCTCGAGCAGCGCCTGGGCGCCGTTGTCCTGCAGCCCGGCCACCTCGCCGAGCGTGACGCCTTGGCGATTCACGACCGTCGCGCCGATCAGATCGATCCAGTAGTGCTCGTCCTCGGCCAGCGGCGGGAAGTCGGCTCGCGCCACCCGCACCGGCACGCCCTTCAGGGCGTCGGCCGCTTCCTTGGTGTCGCAGCCCGCCCACTTGGCGAGCACGCTGGACCCGTGGATGCGAGCCGAGGCAATGTCCACCGCCCGATCACCTTGCGGCGTGCTCAGCCACCATCTCTTGGCATGCAGCAGGGCGCTGCCGTCCTGGTGCGGTGCCACGCGAACCCAACCCTGCACACCGTAAGCGCCGCGCAGGCGACCGATTTCGATCAGGTCAGCCTGCACCATGCTCAGACCGACTTCGGTGACCTTGCTGGCCGCCCGACAGCCAGGCTCAGACAGCAGCCTTGGCGGCTTCCTTGACCAGGCGCTCGACGGTGGGCGACATCTTGGCACCCACGCCGGTCCAATAGGCCAGACGATCCTGAGCCACGCGCAGCCTCTGATCCCCTTCAGCCGCGACCGGGTTGTAGAAGCCCACGCGCTCGATGAAGCGGCCGTCGCGCGGATTGCGCGAATCGGTTGCCACGATGTTGAAGAAGGGGCGCTTCTTGGCGCCGCCCCGAGCCAGTCGAATCACGACCATCGGTATCCTCTGCGAGTCCGAAACTTGCTGCACCCCGGGCGCGCGCAACGCGCCTTGCCCTCGGATGCGATTGGCGCCCGGACGTTGTTCTGCCGGACGGCTGCGAAAACTCGTTATTCTACACGGCCTTAGCGCCCGCTCACAAGGCGCGCGCCGACCCTGCCCCAGCCATGAACTTCCGCAACAAGACTGTCGCCGCGCTGCTGTCCTTCCTTGGCGGCGGACTGGGCGCGCCCTGGCTCTACCTGGGTCGCAAGGGCTGGTGGCTCGCGCCGGCGGTCACCGCGTTTTCCCTGCCCTTGCTGCTGGGCGTGAAGAACTGGTACCAGACGCCGGCGTTCTTCCTGGCCATGGTCCCGGTGATCGCCGGGTTCGTCTACGCGCTGGTGATCGCACTGATGCGCGACGAGGCCTTCGATGCCCGCTACAACCCCGGCCAGACCCGTCACAACCGCAGCGGCTGGGGCGCGGTGCTGGTGGCGGCGGCCACCCTGCTGGTCGGCGCGATCGTGACGATGACGACCATCGTGCTGCTGATCCAGACGCTCGTCGAACGCTCGCTCGGACGCTAGGCCGCGGCCGCTCGCTTCAAAAGAGCCCGAGCTGCGGTCCCGGCGGCGGCGCAGGCGGGCGGAATGCATCGGTGCGCAGGGCTGGCGTTTCCACTTCGAATCCCTGGCGCCGGCTGGCAGCCTCGAAGCGCGTGCGGATGAGCTCGGCCCACACGCCCTGCCCCTTCATGCGCGCTCCAAAGCGGGCCTCGTAGTCGCGGCCCCCGCGCATCTCGCGGATGCGCGCCATCACCCGCGCTGCGCGCTCGGGGTAATGCGCCTCGAGCCACTCCTGAAAGAGAGGGGCCACCTCCCAGGGCAGGCGTACCACGGTGTAGTGGCAGCGGCGCGCGCCCACCTCGGCCGCGGCCTCGAGCACGCGCTCGAGTTCGGGCTCGTTGATGAAGGGGATCACCGGCGCAAAGTTGACGTGCACCGGGACGCCCGCTTCGGCCAGCGCGCGCACGGTGCGCAGGCGCCGTGCCGGGCTCGCGGCGCGCGGCTCGAGCCGGCGCGACAGTTCCGCATCCAGCGTCGTGATGCTCACGAAGGTCTGCACCACGCCCGCCCGCGCCATGGGAACCAGCAGGTCGAGGTCGCGCTCGATCAGCGCACTCTTGGTCACGATGCCCACCGGGTGCAGCGTGTCGGCGAGCACCTCGAGCACGCCGCGGGTGAGGCGCAGTTCGCGCTCCACGGGCTGATACGCGTCGGTCGCCGTGCCCAGCGCGATCAGCGCGGGCCGGTACGCGGGCGCGGCCAGCTCGCGCGCCAGCAGCTGCGCGGCGTTGCGCTTGGCCACCAGGCGCGACTCGAAGTCCAATCCGGGCGAGAGGTTCAGGTAGGAGTGCGTCGGCCGTGCGTAGCAGTAGACGCAGCCGTGCTCGCAGCCGCGGTACGGGTTGATCGAGCGATCGAAGGGGATGTCGGGCGAATCGTTGCTGGTGATCAGGCTGCGTGCGGTCTCGAAGCTCACCCGCGTGCGCAGCGCAGGCGCAGCCAGCGCGTCGGGATCGTCGGGATCGAGCGCGGCGGTCCAGTCCAGCCAATCGCCGTCGGCCGCCCGCGTCAGAGAGTCGAAGCGGTGCGCGATGCGCGTGACCGCACCGCGTCCCTTGAGCGGGTCGGGCATCCTGGCGCGCGCGCCGCGCTAGGCAAAGTCCCGCGCCAGCGCCGCCTGGGTGGTGGGCGCCACTTCATCAAGGCGCACGCGGTAGGCCGGCAGGTCGATGCCCGCGGCCAAGGGCTCGCCGGCCCGGAACCCGGCGATCATCGACGGCGTGAACTCGAAGCGCAGGAAGTGCACCGATGAGGTCTTGCTTTCGTTCTCGCGGTCGAGATCCTCGTCGGCGATCGCGTAGACCTTGTCGTGCCCCGCCACCTGCAGGTAGACGGTGTCTTCGATGCCGCGCAGGCGGGCCAGCTCGCGGGCGCGCTCGGCCGCATCCTCGTACTCGATCATCATCGTCGCCTTGAGGTTGGCGCCGTCGGGCACCAGCGGGTTGTAAGCCTCGAGCTCGTGGGCGATGCCCTCTTCCTCGAAGGTCTTCTCGATGCGCAGCATCTCCTGGATCTGGTAGCGCACGGTGAGCTCGTCCTCGAACAGCAGGGTCACGTGCTGGCCAAGATGGACGATGCGGTGGCGCTTGTGCGCCAGCACCCTGGCGCGGAAGTCGTTGCGCTGCTTGGAGTAGGCCTCGAGCGTGAGGAGGGTGTCGCGGGCGATGTGCGGCATGTCGGGTCTCCAGACGGTGCGGGTGGTGACGATCAAAGTCCGTAGGCGATGCGCACCATGGTCAGCGGGTGCGCGAGCGTGGGCTGCTTGCCGCCCAGCGCTTCAGAGGAGAACTGGGCCATGCCCTGGGCGATGTGGTGCCCGCCGAGTTGGCAGTCCGAGCCGATGTAGTCCGGCTGGGTCGATGCCATGGCCTTGAACACCGGCTTGCCGATCTTCATCGCCATGCCGTGGAAGCGCTTCTTGCAGCCCCAGGTGCCCGAGTGCCCGGAGCAGCGCTCCACGGTGTTGATCTGCGTGCCGGGGATGAGCTTGAGCAGTTCCTCGGTCTTGCGGCCCACGTTCTGCACCCGGCCGTGGCAGGGCACGTGGTAGGACACCTTGCCCAGCGGCTGCTTGAACTCGGTCTTGAGCAGGCCGTCCTTGTGGCGCGCCACCAGGTACTCGAAGGGATCCCACATCGCTTCCTGCACCGCCTTGACGTCCGCGTCCCCGGGGAACATCAAAGGCAGCTCCTGCTTGAACATCAGGGTGCAGGACGGAATCGGGGTGACGATCGCGTAGCCCGCCCGCGCCAGGGCGGCAAGCTTGGGGATGTTGACCTCCTTGGCGTGCGCCACGGAGTCGAGGTCACCCAACTCCAGCACGGGCATGCCGCAGCAGGCGGCCTTCTCGACGATCTCATAGGGAATCGCGTTGTGCTCGAGGATGCGCACGAGGTCCAGGCCCATGCCCGGCTCGTTGTAGTTGACGTAGCAGGTCGAATAGATCGCCACCTTGCCCGGCGTGCGCTCGCCGTCCCTGACCGGCGCCGCCGTGTTCGAGCGCGCCTGCGACGCGAAGGTCCGGCTCGCGTACTCCGGGATCCACGCGGTCTTGTCCACCCCCATCTGGCTTTCCATCAGCGAGCGCATCGCCCCGGTGCGGTTCACGGCGTTGACCGTCGCGGTCACGATGGGGATACCGGCAAACTTGCCGAGCACGTCGGTCTTGGCCATCAGCTTGTCGGCGGTGCTTGCCCCATTCTTCTTGAAGTGCACCGCCTTGGCCCGCAGCATCAGATGCGGAAAGTCGAGGTTCCAGGGGTGCGGCGGCACGTAGGGGCACTTGGTCATGTAGCAGACGTCGCACAGGTAGCACTGGTCGACCACGTCCTGATACTTCTCCTTGGGCACCCCGTCGACCTCCATGGTGGGGCTCTCGTCCACCAGATCGAACAGCGTGGGGAAGGAACCGCAAAGGCTCACGCAGCGGCGGCAGCCGTGACACACGTCGAAGACGCGCTCGAGTTCCTTTTCGAGCTTGGCCTCGTCCCAGAAGTCGGGGCTCTTCCAGTCCAGCGGATGGCGGGTCGGCGCCTCCAGGCTGCCTTCGCGTGTGCTCATCGAAACCTCGGGAAGAATGCGGCGGAGATGGGTCTTGGGAAGCAGCCCTGCCTCCAGGGCGGCTTCCCAAGCGCCCCGGCGGGCCGGGGCGCGAGGCGATTCACGCGTCGATCAATCGACCATCGCGTCCAGCGTGCGCTGGAACTTGTTGGCATGCGAGCGCTCGGCCTTGGCCAGGGTCTCGAACCAGTCGGCGATCTC
>DAOTEJ010000013.1:0-35818 GCA_035454085.1 Burkholderiaceae bacterium
AGTGCGCCGCCTCCCAGTTGGGTCCGGCACCCACTTCGGCGAGCAGCGGCACCTTCAGTTCCGCCACCCCGCTCATCAGACGCGGCAACTCGCGGCGCATGAGTTCGAGCTCGGCCTCGGGGACCTCGAGCACCAGTTCGTCGTGCACCTGCATCACCAGACGGCTGCCCGCCTGCTGGGTGTGCAGCCAGCGCTGCACGGCGATCATCGCGAGCTTGATCAGGTCGGCCGCCGTGCCCTGCATGGGCGCATTGATCGCCGCGCGCTCGGCACCCTGGCGGCGCGGGCCGTTGGGGCTGTTGATCTCGGGCAGCCACAGGCGCCGGCCGAACACGGTCTCGACATAGCCGTGGCGCTTGGCCTGTTCGCGCGTGCGCTCCATGTACCTGGCCACGCCGGGATAGCGCATGAAGTAGCGGTCGATGTAGAGGCGCGCCGCGTCACGCTCGATGCCCAGGTTGCTGGCCAGGCCGTAGGCGCTCATGCCGTAGATCAGGCCAAAGTTGATCACCTTGGCGGTGCGGCGCTGGTCGGCAGTGACCTCGTTGACCGGCACGCCGAAGACCTCGGCAGCGGTGGCGCGGTGGATGTCCTCCCCGGCGCCGAAGGCCGCCAGCAGCCCCTCGTCGCCCGAGAGATGGGCCATGATGCGCAGCTCGATCTGCGAGTAGTCCGCGCTCAGGATCTGGTGCCCCGGCGGCGCCACGAAGGCCTCGCGGATGCGCCGCCCCTCCTGGGTGCGCACGGGGATGTTCTGCAGGTTCGGGTCCGACGAGGACAGCCGCCCCGTCACCGCCACCGCCTGGCCGTAGTGCGTGTGCACCCGCCCGGTGTTCGCGTCCACCATCTGCGGCAGCTTGTCGGTGTAGGTGGACTTGAGCTTGGCCAGCGCACGGTGCTCGAGCAGCACCTTGGGCAGGGGGTAGTCCTCGGCAAGCTTGGACAGCACCTCCTCGTCGGTCGAGGGCACGCCGCTGGCGGTCTTCTTGGCCACCGGCAGGCCGAGCTTGCCGAACAGGATCTCGCCGATCTGCTTGGGGCTGCCCAGGTTGAAGGGCTGGCCGGCCAGCTCGTGGCAGCGCACCTCGAGCTCGCGCAGGCGCAGCCCTAGTTCCCCGCCCTGGCGGATCAGCAGATCGCGGTCGATCAGCACCCCGGTGCGCTCCATCTCGAACAGCACGCGCGAGACGGGCAACTCGATCGCCTCGTACACCCGGCGCAGTTCGGGCGCGTGCTCGAGCCGCGGCCACATCGCACGGTGCAGCGCGAGCGTGACCTCGGCATCCTCGGCCGCGTAGTCGGTGGCGCGGGCGAGTTCGACCTCGTCGAAGCCGATCTGGCTCGCTCCCTTGCCGCATACCTGCTCGTAGGTGATCGTGGTGCGGCCCAGCCAGCGCTCGGCCAGGCTGTCCATGTCGTGGGGCTTGTGTGCCTCGATCACGTAGCTCTCGAGCAGGGTGTCGTGGGCGATGCCGGCCAGGCGGATGCCGTGGTTGGCGAACACGTGGGCGTCGTACTTGGCGTTTTGCAGCACCTTGGGCTGGTGTTCCGCTTCCAGCCAGGGGCGCAGACGCTCGAGCGTGGCCGCGAGCGGCAGCTGCTCGGGCGCGCCGGGATAGCGGTGCGCGAGCGGCAGGTAGCAGCCCTCGTGCTCGCTCACCGCCAGCGAGATCCCCACCAGGCGCGCCGCCATCGGGTCGAGCGAGGTGGTCTCGGTGTCCAGCGCCGTGAGCGCGGCCCCGTCGATGCGGGCCAGCCAGTCGTCGAGGCGCGCCTCGGTGAGCACGGTCTCGTAGTGCACCGCCGGCTGCGTCGCTGGGGCGGGCGCATCCTCGCCGGCGGCCACGCTGTCGCGCGCCGCCGGTACGGGTGCCGGGCCGGCGAGTTCGCGCATCCAGGTGCGGAACTCCCAGCGCTCGAAAAGCTCGCGCAGGCGCGCGGCGTCCGGTGGCTGGGCGGTGAGTGCGTCGAAGTGCGGGACGTGATCCTCGAGCTCGCCGTCGGTCTTGATGGTCACCAGCACCCGCGCAGTGGGCAACCAGTCCAGGGCGGCACGCAGGTTCTCCCCCGCCTTGCCGCCCACCTCGGCGGCGCGCGCCACCAGCGCGTCGAGCGAGCCGTACTCGGCCAGCCACTTGGCGGCGGTCTTGGGCCCGACCTTCTCGACGCCCGGCACGTTGTCGACCGCGTCGCCCACCAGGGTCAGGTAGTCGACGATGCGCTCGGGCGGCACGCCGAACTTGGCCTGCACCCCGGCGACGTCGAGGGACTCGTTGCTCATGGTGTTGACCAGGGTGACGCGCTCGTTGACGAGCTGCGCCATGTCCTTGTCGCCGGTCGACACCACGCTCTTCACGCCGTGCGATTCGGCGTGACGCACCAGGGTGCCGATCACGTCGTCGGCCTCGATGCCGGGCACCTCGATCAGCGGCCAGCCCAGCGCGCGCACCGCCTCGTGGATCGCGGGGATCTGCGCCGCGAGATCCGGCGGCATGGGCGGGCGGTGCGCCTTGTAGTCGGGGTAGATCTCGTCGCGGAAGGTCTTGCCCTTGGCGTCGAACACGCAGGCCAGGTACTCGGCCGGCACCTGGGCGCGCAGGGTGCGCAGCATGCCTATGAAGCCGCGGATCGCGCCGGTGGGCTCGCCCGCGGCGGTGCGCAGGTCCGGCAGCGCGTGATAGGCGCGGTATAAGTAGCTCGATCCATCGACCAGCAGCAGAGTCTTCACGCGTCACCCACGAGCCCGGAGCCCGTCCATGCTTGATTCGACCAAGAACATCCCCAGCCTGCGCGGCATCACCATGCCCGAGCGCGCCACCAGCCAGAAGGCGCGGGAGTCCTGGCACCTGTGGGGGATTATCTCGGAGTTCGTCGAAGCCTCGGAGCGGCTCTCGGAGATCCGCCCGGCGGTATCGATCTTCGGCAGCGCCCGCACCCTGCCGGGCAGCCCGGCCTACGCACTCGCCGAGGCGATCGCCCGCCAGTTGTCGGACGCCGGCTTCGCGGTGATCAGCGGCGGCGGCCCGGGCATCATGGAGGCGGCCAACAAGGGGGCGCACGCGGGAGCCTCGCCCTCGGTGGGACTGAACATCGAGCTGCCGCACGAGCAGTCCGGCAACCCCTACCAGGACATCGCCCTGCGCTTCCGGCACTTCTTCGCGCGCAAGGTGGCGTTCGTGAAGTACGCCTCGGCCTACGTCGTGCTGCCCGGCGGCTTCGGCACCCTGGACGAGCTGTTCGAGGCGCTTACCCTGATCCAGACCCGCAAGGGCCGGACCATCCCCCTGGTCCTGGTGGGCAGCGAGTTCTGGGGCGGACTGATCGACTGGATGCGCGCCCGGCTGGTGGCCGAAGGCATGATCAGCCCGGAGGACATCGATCTGCTCAAGCTGGTGGACGGCCCGCAGGCCGCGATCGACGCGATCTTCGACTTCTACGAGGCGCGCGGCTTCGCCCAGACCCAGGCCGAGCGCGAGCAACTGCTCTACCTCTGAATCCCGCGCCCCCATTGCCACTGCCGCCGACTACAATCGAGCCATGAGTTCCTTCCTCACGAGCACCACTGCGCTGGCCTTGGCCCTGTCTGCGGGCATGGCCCTGGCGCAGGGGCGCGCCGTCGCGCCGCCGCCTCCCACCGAAGCGCCGGCTGCCGCGCCAGGGGCGCCTGCGCCTTCGAGTTCACGGCGCGTGGCGGCCGAATTGCCCGCCGCCGACAAGGCCGCGGCCGAGAACCCCCCGGCAGCAGCGGCGTCCGACCCCGGCCTCGTGCCCACCGAGCAGGATCTGGCCGAGGCGCGTGCCCGGCCGCCGGCCGAGCGCGTCACGCGCATCGAGCAGGTGCGCCAGGGCAACCAGGTCACCGAGGTCGTGGTCACGCCCGCGAATACCGAGCGCAGCTTCGTGATGCAGAACCGCCCCGACCGGCCCGACACGACGCCTGGCAACACGGGCGGCACGCTGACGGTGCCCATGTTCTTCAACTGGGACTTCTGATCCCGGCACAAGCGCGTCCTTCGTGGCGGTCTTCACTTCCATCTCGGCCGCCCAGGCGCGCGCTTTCCTGAAGCACTTTCGCATCGGGGAGCTGGTCGAGCTGCGCGGCATCCCCGCCGGCATCGAGAACACCAACTACTTCCTCACCACCACCCAGGGCCGCTGGGTGCTCACCGTCTTCGAGCGGCTCACGCCCACGCAACTGCCCTTCTACCTCGGGCTGATGCGTCACCTCGCGGCGCGCGACCTGCCGGTGCCCTCGCCCCAGCTGAGCGACGAGGGCCGGCTCCACGCCACGCTGGCCGGCAAGCCGGCGGCGATCGTCACCCGGCTGGGCGGCCACGAGGTCTCCGCGCCCACGCCCGCGCAGTGCGCCCTGGTGGGCAGCATGCTGGCGCGCATGCATCTGGCGGCCGCCGACTATCCGGTGTTCCAGCCCAACCTGCGCGGCATCGGCTGGTGGAAGAGCACCGCGCCGCTGCTCGAGCGCTTCCTGACCCAGGAGAGCTTCGAACTGCTGGTCGAGGAGGTGGTGCACCAGGACAGCTTCACGCGCAGTGCCGCCTTCGAGGCGCTGCCCCAGGGGCCGGTGCACGCCGACCTGTTCCGCGACAACGTGCTGCTCGAGCAGGCCGGCACGCGCGAGGAGCACATCGGCGGGGTGATCGACTTCTACTTCGCGGGCTGCACCGCCTGGCTCTACGACCTGGCGGTGACCATCAACGACTGGTGCATCCACGCGCAGACGGGGCTGTTCGACGAGCCACGCGCCGCGGCCCTGCTCGACGCCTATCACGCCGCCCGCCCGCTCACGGAACTGGAGCACCAGCACTGGCGCACCGCGCTGCGCGCCGCCGCACTGCGCTTCTGGATCTCTCGCCTCTACGACCTGCACCTGCCGCGCCGCGCGGAGTTGCTCACTCCCAAGGACCCGGTCCACTTCGAGCGCGTGCTGATCGCGCGCCGCACGGCCCGCACCCTGCCCTGGCCCGCCTAGACACGCCCCACCGAACCCGCATGGATCCCCGCACCCTGCCCGCCCGCGCCGGACTCGACTGGCTGCGCGACGCGCTGCGCCTGTTTCGCCGCCAGGCCTTCGCCTTCACCGCGCTGGTGATCCTTTACCTGTTCGGGCTGATGCTGCTGGCCAGCGTGCCGCTCGCCGGCCTGGCGGTGGCCGCGCTGCTGGTGCCCTTCGGCACGCTGGGCCTGACCGCCGCAGGGCGCGAGGCCGAGGCCAACCGACCGCCCCTGCCCGCCCTGCTGCTCGAAGGCTTTCGCAACCCGGCGGCTCGCCTGCCGCTGGCGCGACTGGGGCTGCTGCAGGCGGGCCTGATGTTGCTGGTGAACCTGGTGGTGGGCCTGCTCGCCGCCGACGCGGTGGAGCGCTGGACGGTGGTGGACGGCCAGATCGATCCTGCGAGCCTGATGCAGAACATCCCCTGGGACGCGCTGCTCGCGGGCGCTCTGCTGTACGTGCCCGCGCTCATGGCCACCTGGTACTCGCCCATGCTGATCGGCTGGACCGGCATGCCGGTGGGCAAGGCGGTGTTCTACAGCTTCTTCGCCTGCTGGCGCAATCGCGGCGCCTTCATCGTGCTGGGCCTGCTGCTGTTCGGACTGATCGCCGCGGCGGCCATGCTGCTCGGGCAGTTGCTGGCGCTGCTGGGTCTGCGCGGCGCCACGGCGTCGCTGCTGATGACGCCGCTCGCGCTGGTGATGAGCTCGATCGCCTACGCGACGCTCTGGCCCATGTGGCGCAGCGTGTTCGGAGCGGCGGCGCCGGCCGCGGCGATCGAGGCACCGCGCGAATAGCGCCGCGCGGCTAGGCCGCGCTGAGCTTCGCCATCCCGATCAGCAGTTCCTTGGTGCCGGCCGCGCCGAAGTTGATGCGCGCCCGTGCATCGGTACCGGTGCCCTCGAGCTTGAGGATCACGCCCTCGCCGAACTTGGCGTGGCGCACGGTCTGGCCGACGCTGAAGCCACCCACGCTCTGCGCCGTGTGCAGCGGCTCCTCGCGCAGGGAGCCGGGCGGGCGCCAGTCGTCGCGCCGCGAAGTGGCGCCGCGCTCGCCATGGCTGCGCACATCGCCACCTCGCTCGCCGCCGCGCCACGCGCCGCTGCCGCCTCCGCCGCTCCAGTCGGCCGCCGCGCGCCCGCCCACGCCCAGGCTCTGGCGCGGGGTGAGCCATTTGGTCGCGCCCTCGGGGATCTCTTCGAGGAAGCGGCTGCGCAGGGCGTAGCGGGTCTGGCCGTGCAGCATGCGGCTCTGCGCGAGGGTCAGGTACAGCCGCCTGCGTGCGCGGGTGATCGCCACGTACATCAGGCGGCGCTCCTCCTCCAGGCCATCGGGCTCGTTCGCGCTCTGCTCGTGGGGGAAGAGACCCTCCTCCAGCCCGGTGATGAACACGGCGTTGAACTCGAGTCCCTTGGCGGCGTGCACCGTCATCAGCTGCAGCGCATCGGTGCCGGCCTCGGCCTGGTTGTCGCCGGCCTCGAGCGTGGCGTGGGACAGGAAGCCGGCCAGCGGCGAAGGCAGCTGCACCTCGGCCTCGGCCTGGTTGCCGGCGGCGTCGCGGCCGTAGCCTTCCTCGAGCACGAAGGCGGCCGCCGCATTGATCAGTTCCTCGAGGTTCTCGACGCGGTCGGCGCCGTCCTTCTCGTTGCGGAAGTGGCTGAGCAGGGTGCTGCGATCGAGCACCGCCTCGACGATCTCGGCCAGCGGCAGGGCGGCGGTCTCGAAGCGCAGGCTCTCGATCAGGTTCACGAAGCCGGCCAGCTTGGCCGCCGGCGCGCCGCTCATGCTGCCCACCGCGGCGTAGAGGCTGGCACCTGCGGCCTTGGCCGAATCGGCCAGCTGCTCGATGGTGCGCGCGCCGATGCCGCGCGGCGGAAAGTTCACCACGCGCAGGAAGGCGGTGTCGTCGTTCGGATTCTCGATCAGGCGCAGGTAGGCCAGCGCGTGCTTGATCTCGGCGCGCTCGAAGAAGCGCAGGCCGCCGTAGACGCGGTAGGGCAGACCGGCGTTGAACAGCGCGTGCTCGATGATGCGCGACTGCGCGTTGGAGCGGTACAGGATCGCCACCTCGCTGCGCGCGTGGCCCTCGGCCACCAGGTTGCGGATCTCGTCGACGATCCACGCCGCCTCGTAGCCGTCGCTGGCCGCCTCGAACACGCGCAGCGGCTCGCCGACACCGGCGTCGGTCCACAGGTCCTTGCCCAGGCGCTGGCTGTTGCGCGCGATCAGCGCGTTGGCCGCGCCCAGGATGTGGCCGTGCGAGCGGTAGTTCTGCTCGAGCTTGATCAGATGGCGCACGCCCAGGTCGCGCTCGAAGTCGCGCATGTTGCCCACGTCGGCGCCGCGGAAGGCGTAGATGCTCTGGTCGTCGTCGCCCACGGCGAACACCGCGTTGCGCGAACCGCCCGGATGCGCCCCCGCAAGCAGCTTGAGCCAGGCGTACTGCAGCTTGTTGGTGTCCTGGAACTCGTCGACCAGGATGTGCCCGAAGCGCTCCTGGTAGTGGTTGCGCAGCAGCTCGTTGCGCACGAGCAGTTCGTAGGCGCGCAACAGCAGCTCGGCGAAGTCGACCACGCCCTCGCGGTTGCACTGGGCGTCGTAGGCAGCGTAGAGCTCCACGAAGCGGGCATTGAAGCTGTCGTTGGCCTCGACCTGATGCGCGCGCAGCCCCGCCTCCTTGCAGCTGTTGACGAAGTTCTGCAGGCTCTTGGGCGGGTAGCGCTCCTCGTCCACGTTCGCGGCGCGCACCACGCGCTTGATCGCCGACAGCTGGTCCGAGTTGTCGAGGATCTGGAAGGTCTGCGGCAGCCCGGCGTCGCGGTGATGGGCGCGCAGCAGGCGGTTGCACAGGCCGTGGAAGGTGCCGATCCACATGCCGCGCGTATTGATCGGCAGCAGGGCCGACAGGCGCGCGAGCATCTCCTTGGCGGCCTTGTTGGTGAAGGTCACCGCCAGCACGCCCGCCGGGCTCACGCGACGCTGCTGGATGAGCCAGGCAATGCGCGTGGTCAGCACCCGCGTCTTGCCCGAGCCGGCGCCGGCGAGGATGAGCGCCGATTCGTCCGGCAGGGTGACGGCGGCAAGCTGCCGCTCGTTGAGCTTGTCGAGGAGCGTGTTCATGGAGGCGGCGGATTGTACGGGCGCGCCGTGCGCGCGCCGGGCCGCCACCCCCGCCCGCCTATAATCGTGCGCAATCTCAAGCACTTGGACCGGTCACACGCGTCATGCGCGACAACTACGCACCGCAGGAACTCGAAGCCGAGGCGCAGGCCCACTGGAGGGCGCGCCAGGCCTACCGCGCCGTCGAGCACGCCACCGCCGCCGACGGCAGCGTCAAGCCCAAGTTCTACCTGTGCTCGATGCTGCCCTACCCCAGCGGCAAGCTGCACATGGGCCACGTGCGCAACTACACGCTCAACGACGTGATGTACCGCTACCTGCGCATGAAGGGCTACAACGTCATGACGCCGATGGGCTGGGACGCCTTCGGACTGCCTGCCGAGAACGCCGCGATCGACAAGAAGGTCGCGCCGGCGGCCTGGACCTACGCCAACATCGCCGACATGAAGTCGCAGATGGAGCCGCTGGGCCTGGCCTTCGACTGGTCGCGCGAAGTCGCCACCTGCAAGCCCGACTACTACCGCTGGAACCAGTGGATGTTCCTCAAGATGCTCGAGCGCGGCATCGCCTACCGCAAGACCCAGGTGGTCAACTGGGACCCGGTGGACCAGACCGTGCTGGCCAACGAGCAGGTCGTCGACGGACGAGGCTGGCGCTCGGACGCGATCATCGAGAAGCGCGAGATCCCCGGCTACTACCTCGGCATCACGCAGTACGCCGAGGAACTGCTCGCCGACCTGGCCAAGCTCGACGGCTGGCCGCCGCAGGTGCGCGCCATGCAGGAGAACTGGATCGGCAAGAGCGTGGGCGTGAACTTCGGCTTCCCCTACACGCTCGACGGCGAGGAGCAGCTGCTGCGCGTCTACACCACGCGCGCCGACACCATCATGGGCGTGACCTTCGTGGCCATCGCCGCCGAGCATCCGCTCGCCGCGCGCCTGGCCGAGCGGCAGCCGGCACTGCTGCCCTTCATCGAGGAGTGCAAGCGCGGCGGCGTGGCCGAGGCCGAGCTCGCCGCCATGGAGAAGAAGGGCCAGGCCACCGGCTTCTACGTGCGCCACCCCCTGAGCGGCGAGGCGGTCGAGGTGTGGATCGGCAACTACGTGCTGATGGGCTACGGCGAAGGCGCGGTGATGGGCGTGCCGGCGCACGACGAGCGCGACTTCGCCTTCGCGCGCAAGTACGGCCTGCCCATCCGCCAGGTGATCGCGGCCGAGGGCGCGACCTTCAGCGACCAGGCCTGGGCCGACTGGTACGGCGACAAGACGCGCGGCGTGTGCGTCAACTCGGGCGTCTACGACGGCCTGGGTCACGAGGCCGCGGTGGCCCGGATCGCCGCCGACCTCGAGGCCCGCGGCCTGGGGCGCACGCAGACCCAGTACCGCCTGCGCGACTGGGGCATCAGCCGCCAGCGCTACTGGGGCACGCCCATTCCCATCATCCACTGCGCAGCCTGCGGCCCGGTTCCGGTGCCCGAGGCCGACCTGCCGGTGGTGCTGCCCGAGAATCTCGTTCCCGACGGCAGCGGCAGCCCGCTCGTGAAGTACGAGCCCTTCCTGAGGTGCACCTGTCCGACCTGCGGCAAGCCGGCGCGGCGCGAGACCGACACCATGGACACCTTCGTGGATTCGTCCTGGTACTTCATGCGCTACTGCTCGCCCGACGCGAGCGACGCCATGGTCGATGCGCGCAACGACTACTGGATGCCGATGGACCAGTACATCGGCGGCATCGAGCACGCGGTGCTGCACCTGCTGTACGCGCGCTTCTGGACCAAGGTGATGCGCGACCTGGGCCTGGTGAAGTTCGACGAGCCCTTCAAGAAGCTCTTCACCCAGGGCATGCTCACCGCCGACTGCTACTACCGCGAGCTCGATGGCGGCAAGAAGCGCTGGTACTACCCCAACGAGATCGACATCGAGTACGACGACAAGGGCCGGCCGCTGAAGGTCACGGCCAAGGAGGACGGCCTGCCCGTCAGCCACGGCGGCGTCGAGAAGATGAGCAAGTCCAAGAACAACGTGGTCGAGCCGCGCGACATCATCACCAGGTTCGGAGCGGACACGGCGCGCGCCTTCACCATGTTCGCCGGCCCGCCCGACCAGAGCGCGGCCTGGAGCAACTCGGGCGCCGAGGGCACCTTCCGCTTCCTGCGGCGGGTGTGGAACCACGCCTACGCGCGCCGCGAACTGATCACCGGCGCAGGCGCGCTCGACGCCGCCGCGCTCGCGCCCGCGGGCAAGGCCCTGCGCCGCGAGGTGCACGGCCTGCTGCGCCAGGCCGAGTTCGACTACGAGCGCATGCAGTACAACACGGTGGTCTCGGCGGCGATGAAGATGTTCAACGCCATCGACGACGCCAGGCTCGAGAGCGCGGACGCCGCGCTCGCGCGCGAGTCCTTCGGCATCCTGCTGCGCGTGCTCTACCCGATCGCTCCGCATCTGGCCCACGCCCTGTGGACCGAGCTCGGCTACGCGCGCGCGGCGGGCGAGATCCTCGACGCGCCCTGGCCGCAGCCCGACCCCGCCGCCCTGGTGGCCGACGAGATCGAGCTCGTGGTGCAGGTCAACGGCAAGCTGCGCGGCGCCATCACCGTGGCCGCGGGCGCCGACCGGGCCGCGATCGAGGCCGCGGCGCTCGCCTCGGCCGAGGTGCAGCGCTTCCTCGAGGGCCGGCCGGTGAAAAAGGTGGTGGTGGTGCCGGGCAAGCTCGTCAACGTGGTGGGCTGAGCGTGCGCCGCCGCCTGCTCCTTGCCTCGCTCGGGCTGGGCCTTGCCGGCTGCGGCTTCCGCCTGCGCGGCGAGCAGGCCATCGCGCTGCGGACGATCTATCTGGCCGTGCCGCCCAACTCGGCGGTGGGCGCCGAGATCGCCCGCAACCTGCGCGCGGCCAGCGACGTCACCCTGGTCAACGATCGCAAGCAGGCGCAGGGCATCGTCGAGCTGATGGGCGAGACGCGCGACCGCGAGGTGCTGGCGGTCAACGCCGAGGGCCGCGCGCGCGAGTTCACGCTGCGGCTGATCGTGCGCTTCCGCGTGGTGGCGCCCGACGGCACCGAACTGCTCGCGCCGACGGTGCTCGCTGCGCGGCGCGACATCAGCATCAACGATGCCGACATCCTGGCGCGCGAACAGGAGGAAGGTCTGCTCTATCGCGACATGCAGAGCGACCTGGTGCGCCAGATGGTCAACCGCATCGCGGCGATCAAGCCGGATGCAACTTAAGGGCGCCCAGCTGGCCGGCCTGCTCGCCCGCGCGGCGCGCGAGGCGAAGCTTGCGCCGGTATGGGTGGTCACGGGCGACGAGCCGCTGCTGGTGATCGAGGCCGGCGACGCGATCCGCGTGGCCGCTCGCGCCCTGGGCTATGCCGAGCGCGAGGTGCTCACCCTCGAGGCGCGCTCCGACTGGTCGCCACTGGCCGAGGCGGCCGCCGGCCTGTCGCTGTTCGCCACGCGCAAGCTCATCGAAGTGCGCCTGCCCTCGGGCAAGCCCGGCAAGAACGGCGCAGAGGCGCTCGAGCGGCACGCGGCGGGCGCGTGCGAGGACGTGGTCACCGTGCTCAGCCTGCCGCGCCTGGACAAGTCCGCTCGCGAGAGCCGCTGGTTCACCGCACTGGCCGCCGCCGGACACGTGGTCGAAGTCTTTCCGGTCACGCGCGCCGAGCTGCCGGCGTGGATCGGCGAGCGGCTGCGCCGTCAGGGGCAGTCGGCCACCGCCGAGGCACTCGAATTCATCGCCGACCGGGTCGAGGGCAACCTGCTCGCGGCACATCAGGAGATCGGCAAGCTCGGGCTGCTCTTCCCGGGTCGCGAACTCGCGCTCGCCGAGGTGCGGGAGGCCGTGCTCAACGTCGCGCGCTACGACATCGGCGACCTGCAGGCCGCGGTGCTGGCAGGCGACGCCCCACGCTGCGCCCGCACCCTGACCGGGCTACAGGCCGAGGGCGCGGCCATCCCGCTGGTGCTGTGGGTGCTGCTCGAGGAGATCCGCGCCTGGCTGCGCGTGCGAACCGCGGTCGACGCCGGCCGGCCCTACGCCCAGGCCGCGCGCGAGGCGCGCGTGTGGGGGCCGCGCGAGGACGCCCTGCGCCGCGCCCTGACCCGCGTGGACGTGGCGGGTCTTGCGGCCGCCCTCGTCCATGCCGCCGACATCGATCGTCTGGCCAAGGGCCTGCGCGCGCCGGGGCGCGACTCCAACCCCTGGGTAGAATTGCGTGCTCTGGTGGCGCAACTGGCCACCGGCACCCGCCCCGCATGAACGCTCCCGACGCCTTCCGCCAGCGGCTCGACACCGAGTTCGGTGGTGAGCTTTCGGCCTACGTTGCCGACCTGGGTCGGCGCGCGCGATCGGCCGCCGCTGCGCTGGCCCGCGCCTCGGGCGCGGCCAAGGACGCGGCGCTGCGCGGCATCGCGGCCGCGCTGCGCGCGCGCTGCGCCGAGATCCTGGCCGCCAATGCGCGCGACGTGGAGCGCGCTGCCGGCGCCGGCCTGGAGGCACCCCTGGTCGACCGGCTGCGGCTGTCGCCCGCGCTGGTGGAGCAGATGGCCGAAGGGCTGGAGCAGATCGCCGCGCTGCCCGACCCGATCGGCGAGATCACCGACCTGCGCCCGCGACCCAGCGGCATTCAGGTGGGGCGCATGCGCGTGCCCCTGGGCGTGATCGGCATCATCTACGAGAGCCGCCCCAACGTGACCATCGACGCGGCGGGCCTGTGCCTCAAGAGCGGCAACGCGTGCATCCTGCGCGGCGGCTCGGAGGCGATCGAATCCAACCGCCTGCTCGCGGCAATCGCCTGCGATGCCCTGGCTGCCGCCGGGCTGCCGGCGCAGGGCGTGCAGCTGGTGGCCACCACCGACCGCGCCGCGGTGGGACTGCTCGTGAACCTCACCGAGTTCGTCGACGTGATCGTGCCGCGGGGCGGCAAGAGCCTGATCGAGCGCCTGATGCGCGAGTCGCGCGTGCCGATGATCAAGCACCTCGACGGCATCTGCCACGTCTACATCGACGGCGACGCCGATCTCGACCGCGCGGTGCGCATCGCCGACAACGCCAAGACCCAGCGCTACAGCCCCTGCAACGCGATGGAGACCCTGCTCGTGGCCGAGGCCATCGCCGCGCGCGTGCTGCCGCCCCTGGGCCGAATCTACGCCGCCAAGGGCGTGGAGCTGCGCTGCGACGCCGCCTCGCGCGACGTGCTGACGCAAGCGGGCGTGGCCGGGCTGCTCGACGCCACCGAGCAGGACTGGCGCACCGAGTACCTTGCGCCCATCCTGTCGATCCGCGTGGTCGCCGACGTCGCCGCAGCGATCGAGCACATCAACACCTACGGCAGCCGGCACACCGACGCCATCGTCACCGAGAACTACTCCACCGCGCTGCGCTTCCTGCGCGAGGTCGACTCCGCCTCGGTGATGGTCAACGCCTCGACCCGCTTCGCCGACGGCTTCGAGTACGGCCTGGGCGCGGAGATCGGCATCTCCAACGACAAGCTTCACGCCCGCGGCCCGGTGGGCCTGGAGGGCCTGACCAGCCAGAAGTACGTGGTGCTCGGCACCGGCCAGGTGCGCGGCTAGCGCCCTTGCCCTGCGCCACGCGCCCGCCCGCCGCGCGATCCGCGACCAACCCGACCCGCTCCGACACCAAGGACGCCGCATGGCCAGCCACATCGACTACTACATGACCCCGGTCTCGCCCTACACCTGGCTGGGACACGCGCGCCTGCGCCAGATCGCGCAGGCGCACGGGGCCGAGATCCGCCTGCGGGTGATGGATCTGGCCAAGGTCTTCCCGGCCTCGGGTGGCGTGCCGCTCAAGGACCGGGCACCACAGCGCAAGGCCTACCGCCTGCTCGAGCTCGAGCGCTGGCGCACCTGGCTGGGGGTGAGCATGAACCTCGAGCCCAAGTACTTCCCGGTGGCCTCGCAGCCCGCCGCCACGACCCTGCTGGCGGTGCGCGAGCGCCACGGCACCGAGACCGCGCTCGACGTCGCCGGCGACCTGATGCGCGCGGTGTGGGCCGAGGAGCGCAACATCGCCGACGCCACCACGCTGGCCGAGATCCTGTCCGCGCGCGAGCTCGACGCCGGGCCGCTGCTGATGCACGCCGTGTCGGCCGAGATCGAGGCCACCTACGAGGAGCACACCGCGCAGGCGATCGCCGCCGGGGTGTTCGGCTCGCCGAGTTACGTGGTCGACGGCGAACTCTTCTGGGGCCAGGACCGGCTCGACTTCGTCGAACGGAAACTCGCCGGGTGAAGCGTCCTCATTTCGCGATCTGCCCGCGCGGCCTCGAGCCGCTGCTGGCGCAGGAGCTCGAGTCCTGCGGCGCCGCGCGCGTGCGCCCCGAGGCCGGGGGCGTGGCCTTCCTCGCAGATGCGCGCGCCGCGTATGCGGCCAATCTGCACTCGCGCATTGCCAGCCGCGTGCTCATGGAGCTCGGCCGCGCGCCCTACCGCAGCGAGGACGAGGTCTACGAGGCGGCGCTCGCCCTGCCCTGGGAGGAACACTTCGGTCCCCGCCAGACGCTGCGCGTCGACGTGTCGGCGCGCCGCTCGACGCTGCGCAGCGCGGAGTTCGTGACCCTGCGCATCAAGGACGCGATCGTCGACCGGCTGCGCGACCGCGAGGGCGAGCGCCCCTCGGTGGACCGCGCCCGGCCCGACGCCCGCGTCTACGCCTACCTCGACGAGGCGCAGTGCACCTTCTATCTGGATCTGTCGGGCGAGGCGCTGTTCAAGCGCGGCTGGCGCGCCGACAAGGGCGAGGCGCCGCTCAAGGAGAACCTCGCCGCCGGCCTGCTGATGCTCGCCGGCTGGACCCCCGAGCGCGTGCTGCTCGATCCCTTCTGCGGCAGCGGCACGATCGCGATCGAGGCCGCGGCGATGGCGGCCAGGCAGGCGCCGGGACTGACGCGGCGCTTCGGCTTCGAGCGCCTGCGCAGCTTCGACGCCGCGCTGTGGGACGAACTCAGGAACGAGGCCCGCGCGGCGGTGCGGCTCGACACGCCGGCCGCGATCCACGGCGCCGACATCTCGACCCGGGTCGTGGAGCAGGCGCGCGTCAACGCCCGGCTTGCGGGCCTGGAGTCATGGCTGGCGGACGGCCGGCTGCAGCTGGCACCCGGCGACGCGCGCTCCGTGCCGGCCCCGGGCCCGGTGGGCATGATCGTCACCAACCCGCCCTACGGCGAGCAGAGCGCGCCGCGCTCGGCCACCGTGCCGGCGATGATGAAGGCGGTGGCCGACCATCTGAAGCGCGAGTTCGCGGGCTGGGAGGCCTGGCTGCTCAGCTCGGACCGCGCCCTGCCGCGCCAGATGCGCCTGGCCGAGACGCGCAAGGTGGTGCTGTTCAACGGCCCGTTGGAGTGTCGGCTGTTCCGCTTTGAGCTCGTGGCGGGCAGCTACCGCAAGGCGCCCGCCGAAGGCTGAGGGCGCGCTCGGCGCGAGCCCGGCCTCAGCCGAGGGCGCGCTCGATGTCGCGGGCGATGTCCTCGGGCTTCGTGGTCGGCGCATAGCGCTCGATCACCTCGCCGTCGCGGCCGATCAGGAACTTGGTGAAGTTCCACTTGATGCCCTCGGTGCCGAGCAGCCCCTTTTTCTCGCTGGTGAGCCACTTGTAGAAGGGGTGCGCGTTGGCGCCGTTGACGTCGATCTTGGCGAACAGCGGGAAGCTCACGCCGAAGTTCATCTCGCAGAACTCGGCGATCTCGTCGTCCGCGCCGGGCTCCTGCGCGCCGAACTGGTTGCTCGGAAAGCCGAGCACGGCGAAGCCGCGATCCTTGTAGGTCTCGTAGAGCTTCTCCAGCCCCTTGTACTGGGGCGTGAAGCCGCACTTGCTGGCCGTGTTCACGACGAGCAGGACCTGGCCCTTGAAGTCCGAGAGCTTCTTGGGGCGGCCGGCGATGCTGGTGGCGGTGAAGTCGTAGGCGGTGGGCATGGCAGGCTCCTGGGCAATGCAAGCATTGTGCCCGCTTCGATCGGCCCCGGTCGCCTCGGGGCGACCCGAAGACGGCGGCCCGAGTTGTCCCCAAGGTCTGTGGATAAGTCAGGGGACAAGCACGCACAAGCCCGCTGCGAAAGGCTTCGCGGCAGCTGCCCAAATAGGCGGCAGAGTCGGGCGGCGCAGCGCCTTGTCCCGCGGCCGGTGGCGCGCGGCGCGTCTGGGCATAAGTCCCACCCTCGGCGCAAAAGCGAACGGCAGCCCGCAGGCTGCCGTCTTGCCCCGCCCACCTCGCCCTAGGGCGAGGGGATGCGGCGGCGAACCTAGCCCGTGAGCCCCAGGTGCTCGATGCCCTTGTGGATGCCCGCGACGCCGCCGTAGAGCTTGGAGTTGAGCTTGATCTGCAGGCGCAGGTCGTTGACCGAGTCGGCGTTGCGCAGCGCGTCCTCGTAGCTGATCTGCTCGGACTCGTGCAGGTCGAACAGCGCCTGGTCGAAGGTCTGCATGCCCTGCTCGCGGCTGCGCTTCATGACCTCGCGGATCTCGGGGATCTCGCCCTTGAAGATGAGGTCCGAGATGAGCGGCGAATTGAGCAGGATCTCCACCGCAGGCACCCGCCCCTTGCGGTCCTTGAAGGGGACGAGGCGCTGCGAAATCAGCGCCCGCAGGTTGAGCGAGAGGTCCATCAGCAACTGCTGGCGCTTTTCCTCGGGGAAGAAGTTGATCACCCGGTCGAGCGCCTGGTTGGTGCTGTTGGCGTGCAGCGTGCACATCACCAGGTGGCCGGTCTCGGCAAAGGCGATGGCGTGTTCCATCGTCTCGCGCTCGCGCACCTCGCCGATCAGGATCACGTCGGGCGCCTGGCGCAGGGTGTTCTTCAGCGCCACCTGCCAGGTCTCGCAGTCCACCCCGACCTCGCGCTGCGTGATGATGCAGTTCTTGTGCGGGTGCACGTACTCGATCGGATCCTCGATCGTGATGATGTGGCCCTGGCTGTGCTCGTTGCGGTAGCCCACCATCGCGGCCAGCGTGGTGCTCTTGCCCGAACCGGTCGCGCCCACCACCATCACGATCCCGCGCTTGGCCATCGCCAGCTCGTTGATCAGGTTGGGCATGGTGAGCTCTTCGGTGGTCGGGATGTGGTCCGCGATCACCCGAAAGACGATGCCCACCTTGCCCTGCTGAACGAAGGCCGAGACCCGGAAGCGGCCGATGCCCGTGGGCGCGATCGCGAAGTTGCATTCCTTGGTCTTCTCGAACTCCGCGGCCTGCCGGTCGTTCATGATCGCCCGCACGAGCTCGGCGGTATGGGTGGCCGACAGGGGCTGGTTCGAGACCGGCATCACGCGCCCGTCGAGCTTGAAAGCTGGCGGAAACTCGGCGGTGATGAACAGGTCGGAGCCCTTCTTGCCGAGCAGCAAGCGGAGCAGGTCGTGGACGAAGCGGATTGCCTGGTCGCGTTCCATGAAGGATTCCTCGTGCGTGCCGGGGCGGAAGCGGCGGGACTCAGCCGTTGAAGGCTTCGGGGCTCTTGGCGTAGGAGCGCGCCTCGCCCACCGCGATGACGTTGCGACGGACCAGCTCGGCGAGGTTCTGGTCCAGGGTCTGCATTCCGAACTGGCTGCCGGTCTGCATCATCGAGTACATCTGCGCGACCTTGTTCTCGCGGATCAGGTTGCGGATCGCCGGCGTGCCGACCATGATCTCGTGCGCCGCAACGCGTCCCGTGCCGTCCTTCTTCTTGAGCAGGGTCTGCGAGATCACCGCCACGATCGATTCCGACAGCATGGCGCGGACCATTTCCTTCTCGGCCGCCGGGAAGACGTCGACCACGCGGTCGACCGTCTTCGCCGCCGAGGAGGTGTGCAGAGTGCCGAACACCAGGTGGCCGGTCTCGGCCGCGGTGAGCGCCAGGCGGATGGTCTCGAGGTCGCGCAGCTCGCCCACCAGCACGATGTCCGGGTCCTCGCGCAGCGCCGAGCGCAGCGCGTTGGAGAAACTCAGCGTGTGCGGCCCCACCTCGCGCTGGTTGATCACGCACTTGCGGCTCTCGTGCACGAACTCGATCGGGTCCTCGATCGTCAGGACGTGGCCGTAGAGGTTGTTGTTGATGTGGTCGATCATCGCCGCGAGCGTCGTGCTCTTGCCCGAGCCCGTGGGCCCGGTCACCAGCACCAGGCCGCGCGGCTTGTTGCAAAACTCCTGGAAGGTGCGCGGCGCCTGAAGCTCCTCGAGCGAGAGCACCCGCGAGGGAATCGTGCGCAGCACGGCGGCCGCGCCGCGATCCTGGTTGAAGGCGTTGACGCGGAAGCGCGCCAGCCCCGGCAGGTCGAAGGAGAAGTCCACCTCGAGCACTTCGTCGTAGTGCTTGCGCTGGGAGTCATTCATGATGTCGTAGATCATGGAATGAACTTCCTTGTGATCCAGCGGCGGCAGATTGATGCGGCGGACGTCGCCGTGCACGCGGATCATGGGCGGCAGGCCGGCCGACAGGTGCAGGTCGGAGGCCTTGTTCTTGACCGAGAATGCGAGCAGTTCTGAGATGTCCATCAGGCTGGGGCGACGCCGGTGCCCCACTGAGACACCCGCGCCGCGCATGACGCGGCGAACCGCAAGTTGAGCAGAGTGTATGTCGAGTTCCAGCGTTGAACTGTCGGCCCGCATAAAGGCGGTATGGGAGCGCATCGCCCTCGCGGAGGCGGCGGCGCACCGGGCGGCCGGCTCGGTGCGTCTGCTCGCCGTGAGCAAGACCTTCCCCGCGCAGGCGGTGGCGCAGGCCGCTGCCTGTGGCCTGAGGGCTTTTGGGGAGAACTACGTCCAGGAAGGTGTGGACAAGGTCGCGGCGTTGCGCGCCAGCCACCCCGACCTGGCCCTCGAGTGGCACTTCATCGGCCCGCTCCAGAGCAACAAGACGCGCCTGGTGGCCGAGCACTTCGACTGGGTGCAGTCGATCGACCGCGCCCGGATCGCCGAGCGCCTCGCGGCCCAGCGCCCGGACGGGCTCGCTGCGCTGAACGCGCTCATCCAGGTCAACGTGAGCGGCGAGGCGAGCAAGAGCGGCGTCGAGCCCGAGGCGGCGCTGGCGCTGGCCGCCACGGTGGCCGGCCTGCCGCGTCTGTGCCTGCGCGGGCTCATGGCCATCCCCGAGCCGGGCGTGGCGCCCGCCCTGGCCGCCGATCGCCTGGCCCGCATGCAGGCTCTGTTC
Source organism: Burkholderiaceae bacterium (assembly GCA_035454085.1). GTDB lineage: Bacteria > Pseudomonadota > Gammaproteobacteria > Burkholderiales > Burkholderiaceae_F > DAOTEJ01. The sequence continues at coordinate 19,274 of DAOTEJ010000013.1, forward strand.
GCGCGCCTGCGCGCGGCGCACCCGGAAGTCGACACTCTCTCGCTTGGCATGAGCGCCGATCTCGAGCAAGCCATCGCCGCCGGCTCGACCATGGTGCGCGTGGGCACCGCAATCTTCGGCGAGCGCAGCCGGCCCGACCCCCCACAGGAGACCCCGTGAACCCTGCCCCGCCCCAGGACGCCTCGGCGATCCTCGAAGAACTCGACCGCATCCACGACGACGATCCCCAGCGCGCCGCCGCAGGACTGCGGGCCCTGGACACGCGCTCGCTGGACGACGCCGCGCTCGGCACCGCGACCTTCCTGCTCGCCCACGTGCTGGGCGAAAAGCTGGGAGACTGGAACGAGGCGGCCACGCTCATCGCCGGCGCGCTGGCGCAGCGTCCCGCCGCGCCGCAGCGCGCCCTGCGCAACGCCGCGGTGGCCCACCGGCTGGCCGGACACCCCGATGCCATGGCCTGGCAGGAGCGCCTGGCCACCGCCGGCAAGACCACGGCCGCGGCGACCGCCCTGGTGGTCGATCTCCACGCCCTCGCCTTCAGTCCGGCCCAGGCCGACCCGCAGGCCTTTGCGGCGCGCCTGCTCGGCCTCGCGGACCGTGCCCGCGCCTTGCCCAGTGCCGGCGAGCTCGACACCGCCCTGGCCGCCGGACTCAACAACGCGACCTCGGCCCTGCTCGATGCCACGACCGAGGCGCCCACGCCGGCCCAGGCTGCCGCCCTGAGAGCGGGTGCCGAGGCCGCGCGCGCCGCCTGGGGGCGGACCGGCGGCTGGGTGCAGCACGAGCGCGCCGACTACCTGCTCGCCCTGGTGCTCAACCGCTGCGGCGACGCGGCGGGAGCGCTCGAGGCGGCAACGCGCGGCCTGGCCCTGATTGCCGCGCACGGCGAAGAGGAAGTGGACCGCGCCTTCCTGCTGCTGCAGGCCGCATCGGCGCATGCGCAGCGTGAAGATCGAGCCGCGGCGCTGGCGGCTCTTTCGAGCGGCCAGTCGATCGCGCAGTCCTGGTCCGACGAGGGCCTGCGCGCCTGGTTCGCCGACGAACTGGGCAAGGCGCCGGGGCTCGCGGCCCTGCTGGGGAGCGCCCCATGAGCAAGATCGCCTTCGTGGGCGGCGGCAACATGGCCGGCGCCCTGATCGGGGGCCTGCTGCGCGCGGGCGCGGAGGCGGCCAACATCGCCGTGCTCGAACCCTCGGCGGAGCGCCGCGCGGCTCTGGTGCGTGACTTTGGGATCGCGGTGCATGCGGCTGCCGGCGCCTGGCTCGAGAGCGCGAAGCTCGTGGTGCTCGCCGTCAAGCCGCAGCAGATGCGCGAGGCGGTCCGGCAGGTCGCGCCGCATGGCGCGCAGGCGACCGTGCTCTCGGTGGCGGCGGGTGTGCGGGCGCGCGACATCGCCCGCTGGCTGGGGCACGGCAAAGTGATCCGGGCCATGCCCAACACACCCGCGATGATCGGCGCGGGCATCACCGGCGTGGTGGCGCTCGCTCAAGTCGATGCCGCCGCGCGCGACCTCGCCCAACGCGTGCTGGAGGCCGCCGGTTCGGTGCTGTGGCTGGACGACGAGCGCCAGCTCGATCCCGTGACCGCCGTCTCGGGCAGCGGACCGGCCTACGTATTCCGGTTCATCGAGGCGCTCGAGGCAGCGGCCGTGGCCCGCGGCCTGCCCCCGGCCACGGCGCGAACCCTGGCCATCCAGACGGTGCTGGGTTCGGCACAGCTTGCCGCGACGAGCGCCGAGCCTCCTGCCGTGCTGCGCGAGCGCGTCACGAGCAAGGGCGGCACCACCGCCGCCGCCCTCGCCCGCCTCGATCAAGGCGACTTCATGGGCCTGGTGGCGGCCGCCGTGGCGGCGGCCGATCAGCGGGCCTCGGAACTGGGCGACGAGTACGGGCGCGACTGAGCGAGCCCTGAGCGATCCGTCCCGCGCGGGTGAATGCAACGGGGGCGCCGCGGCGCCCCCGTTTACGCAGGCACCCGGGCTCGGCCACGCAGGCCGCGCCGCGGGCGCTGCGCCCTACTTGCCGGCGCGCATGCGCGCGAGTTCGGCCTGGGTGTCCTTGTACAGGTCCGGGAAGTTGGCGATGGCCTTGTCGACTACGGGCTTGGCCTTTTCGCGCATGCGGGCCAGTTCGGCGGGCGGCACCTCGTTGACCACCATGCCCTTGGTCTTGAGTTCGCCCAGCGCCTTGGCGGCCTCGGCGCGCGTGTCCTTGCGCTCGAAGTCGCGGGTGGCGACGGCCGCCTTCATGATGATTTCCTGCTCCGGCTTGGTGAGGCTGTCCCACCACTTCCTGCTCACCAGCATGATCCACGGGCTGTACACGTGGTTGGTCACCGACAGGTACTTCTGCACCTCGAAGAACTTGGACGAGAGGATGGTGTTGAACGGATTCTCCTGGCCGTCGACCGCCTTGGTCTCGAGCGCGGGGAACAGTTCCGGGAAGGGCAGCGGCACGGCGTTGGCACCCAGGGTCTGGAAGGTTTCGAGGTAGACCGGGTTTTGCATGACGCGCAGCTTGATCCCCGAGAAGTCCTCCATCTTGGCGATCGGCCGCTTGGAGTTGGTCATGTTGCGAAAGCCGTTTTCCCAATAGACCAGGCCCACGAGGCCCTTGTCCTTGAGCTGCTCCATGACCTTCTGGCCGATCGGACCGTCGAGCACCGCGTCGGCTTCCTGCACGTTGTTGAACAGGAAGGGGATGTCCCACAGGCCCATCTCCTTGACCGTGCCCACCAGCGTGGCGGTGGAGCCGACCATCATCTCTTGCGCGCCGCCGGCCAGGGCCTGCTGCATCTGTACGTCGGGCCCGAGCGCGGCCGCCGGGAAGGCGCGCACCACCATCTTGCCGCCCGACAGCTTCTTGACCTCGTCGGCGAAGAAGTTGACCGCTCGGCCCTGGTTGCTCTGCTCGTTCAGGCCGTAGCCGAAGCGGATCAGGCGGGGCTGCTGCGCCAGCACCTGGCCGGCCAGCATGGTGCCCAGCACGGCGGCGAGCATCAGTTTGACGAATTTCATCTTGTCTCCTCTCAGTGCAATCGGGCCGGCAGCCGCCGGCCAGGAATCACCGCATCCAGCGCACCGGCGCGGTGACGATTTCGGGGAACACGACCAGCAGGGCCATCAGGCCCATGTAGGCCAACAGGTAGGGATTGACGCCGCGGATCACCTGATCGAGCCGCATCCGCCCCACGCCGGCCACGACGTTGAGCACCGTGCCCACGGGCGGGGTGATCAGGCCGATGGCGCCGTTGAGTATGAACATCAGCCCGAAGTACACGGGGTCGATGCCCGCCTTGACGGCGATGGGCAGCAGCACGGGCGCGAAGATGAGGATGGTGGGAGTCAGATCCAGCGCGGTGCCCACGAGCACCAGCAGGATCATCATCGCCGCCATGAGCACGCGCGGGTGCTCGACGAGCGGACCAAGCCAGCCGGTGAGCGTGGCCGGCAGGTCGGCCAAGGTCACCATGTAGGAGGCCACCGCGGCGCCCGCGGCGAGGTACATGACCACCGCGGTGGTCTTGGAAGAGCGAGCCAGCACCGACTTCACGTCGGCCCAGCCGATCGAACGGTAGACGAAGGCCGAGATCGCGGCCGCGTAGACCGCCGCCACGACCGCCGCCTCGGTGGGCGTGAAGACACCGCTCTTCATGCCGCCGATGATCACCACCGGCATCATCAGGGCCCAGAAGGCGCTGCCGGTGGCGCGCAGGCGCGCGCCGAGCGCGAGCTTCTCGCCCGCGGGCAGTTCGAGCGAGCGCAGTTGCAGCCGCCACGCGAAGATCAGCACGATGCCCATCAGCAGGCCGGGCACGATCCCGGAAAGGAAGAGCTGGGTGATCGAGGTGTTGGTCGTCACTCCGTAGATCACGAAGGGCATCGACGGCGGAATGATGGGGGCGATGATGCCGCCCGCCGCCAGCAGGCCCGCGGAGCTCGCCAGCGGATAGCCCTGCTGGCGCATCATGGGCAGCAGGATCGTGGCGAGGGCGGCGGTGTCGGCCAGTGCCGAACCGGACATCGAGGCCATCAGGATGGCCGCCCCCACCGCCACGTAGCCCAGTCCACCGCGGATGTGGCCCACCCAGGCCTGGGCGAGTTCGATGATCCGGCGCGAGAGCCCCCCCGCGTTCATCAGTTCGCCAGCGAGCACGAAGAAGGGCACGGCCAGCAGCGGGAACGAGTCGATCCCGCCCACCAGGTTCTGCGCGAACAGCTGCGTGTCCCAGAAGCCCAGGACCCAGGCCATCGCCGCCCCGGTCAGGATGAGCGAGAAGGCGATCGGCACACCCAGCGCCATGAGCCCGAGCATGGCGACGATGAAGGTCGCGGCGGCCAGACCCTCATTCATAGTCGCCGTCCGGGATCTCGTGGCCGAGGACGAGCGCGCGACGTTGCATCAGGTTGGCCAGGGCCGCGACCCCGATCACCAGCGAACCGACAAACGCGGGCAGCGGCAGCAGCCACATCGGGTAGCCCAGCACCACGCTCTTGCTGTTCGTGCCCACCATCACCTGCTGCCACGCGCCCCAGGCCACCAGCACGCAGGACACCAGCACCGCGAGGTGCACGAGCAGGGTCGCGGCCAGCAGGGCCCGGCCCTTGAAGCGCGCCACCAGGCCGGTGAACGCCATTTGCTCGCCGCGCGGGTAGGCGGAGGTGGCGCCGATGAACACCAGCCACACGAAGAGCAGGCGCGAGATCTCCTCGCCCCACGCCAGCCCCGTGCCAAAGCCATAGCGCAGCACCACGTTGCCGAACACCAGCACCACCATGGCCGCCAGTGCCAGGGCCATGAGTCCGTCGGCCAGACGCATCCACGCCGGCTCGCTGGCTGCGGGCTTCATCCGCGCCCTTCCGGCCGGCTCGCCACGCCCGCGACGCGGGCCTGCGCCTGCGCGATCACCTGGGTCAGGGGCAGCGTGGCGTCGAGCGTGTACACGTCGGGCTCGTCCTCTGGGCGCTCCAGGGTCGCCAACTGGCTGGCGACCAGGCTCGCCGGCATGAAGTGCCCGGCGCGCGCCTCGATGCGCGTGGCCACCACCGCGGCAGGCGCGTCCAGAAACAGAAAGACAGGGCCATGGGTCAGTGTGCGCAAGCGGTCGCGATACGCGCGGCGCAGCGCCGAGCAGGAGACCACGCATCCGGGCGCGCAGGAGCGGGCCGCGGCGGCCAGCGCGTCGAGCCAGCCCCAGCGGTCCTCGTCGTTCAGCGCGAGGCCGGCGCGCATCTTGCTGACGTTGGCCGCGGGATGGAAGTGGTCGCCCTCGAGGTAGTCAAGCGCGAGCCGCGTCGCGAGTTCGCGGGCGACCTCAGTCTTGCCCGACCCCGCCACGCCCATCACCACGATGACTTGCGCTCGGGCGGAGACTGACATGGACGCGGATGCTAGCGCCCGAGCTTGCGCGCAACAACCCGAGGCGGACTCGGCCACGCACTCGCCCAGGCGCACCGCGAGCATGGCCGCATCGGCGCGAGCGGACGCCCGATCAGCGCAGTGCATAGTCCAAGAAGACGCCGGCAAACACCACGAGTCCCAGCCAGCCATTGAGCTTGAAGGCGCGGAAGCAGGCGCCGCGCTCGCGGCTGCGGATCAGCGCGACGTGGTGCAAGGCCATCACGGCCGCCGCGGCCAGGCCCGCGTAGTAGGGCCAGGAGGCGGCGATCGCCGTGCCCACCCAGGCCATGAGTGCCAGGTAGGCCGCATAGCAGGCCGTGATCGCGGCCACGTCGGCCCTGCCGAAGAACACGGCCGAGGAGCGCACCCCCAGGCGCACATCGTCCTCGCGGTCGACCATGGCGTACTCGGTGTCGTAGGCCACCACCCAAAACAGATTTGCCACCAGCATCACCCAGCCGAGCACGGGCACCTCGCCCTGCACCGCGGCGAAGGCCATCGGAATGCCGAAAGAAAAGGCCACGCCCAGGTAGAGCTGCGGCACCGGGAAGAAGCGCTTGAACAGCGGATAGGTGGCGGCCAGCGCCAGGGCCACGATCGCCAGGCGAATGCTGGCTTCGTTGAGCGGGATCAAAAGCAGGGCAGCCAGCGCGGCCAGCGTGCCGGCCACGGCGATGGCCTCGCCGCGCGAAAGCTGACCGGTGGCCACCACGCGGTCGGCGGTGCGCTCGACGTGTGCATCGAATTCGGCGTCGGCGGCGTCGTTGATCGCGCAGCCCGCCGAGCGCATCAGGAAGGTCCCGGCCGCGAACAGCACCACCAGCCAGGCGGCCGGTCGCCCGTCCGCGGCGATCCACAGCGCGGCCAGCGTCGGCCAGAGCAGCAGCAGGGTCCCGACCGGCTTGTCGAAGCGGATCAGGCGGGCGTAGAGGGTGAGCTTGGGCAAGGCAGCGGAAGATGGGCGGGTGCGCGGCGTTTGCCCAGGCCACGCAAGGCTAGGTATCGTAACAGCCGCGTCATCGTGGCTAGACCACAATTGCCGTTTCAATCAGGGAGACACGCCATGCTTCGCAAGTCGGTCCTCGCCGCGGCCCTGGCCGTCGGTGCCTACGCCCAGCCCGCCCTCGCCCAGAGCGAGGTGCAGTGGTGGCATTCGATGTCGGGTGCGCTGGGCGACTGGGTCAACGGCCTGGCCCAGGGCTTCAACGACAGCCAGAAGCAGTGCAAGGTGGTGCCGACCTACAAGGGCGCGTACGACGTGTCGATGACCGCGGCAATCGCCGCGCACCGCGCCGGCAACTCGCCGCACATCCTGCAGGTCTTCGAGGTCGGCACCGCGACCATGATGAACGCCAAGGGCGCGGTCGTGCCGGTGACCGAGGTGCTGACCAAGGGCGGCTACAAGTTCGATCCCAAGGTCTACGTGCCGGCGGTGACGGGCTACTACACGGCCCCCAACGGGCAGATGATGTCGTATCCGCTCAACAGCTCGACCACCGTCTTCTACTTCAACAAGGACGCGTTCAGGCGGGCCGGCCTGGATCCGAACAAGCCGCCCAAGACCTGGCCCGAGGTGGCGCTGGCCGCCGCCAAGCTCAAGACCTCGGGCGAGAAGTGCCCCTTCACCACGAGCTGGCAGGGCTGGACCCAGCTCGAGAGCTTCTCGACCTGGCACAACACCGAGTTCGCCACCAAGAACAACGGCTTCGGCGGCCCCTCGGCGCGCCTGACCTTCAACTCGCCGCTGCACGTGCGCCACATCGAGAACCTGGCCAACATGTCCAAGCAGGGCCTGTTCGTCTACAAGGGTCGCGGCAACAGCGCCGACGCGCCGTTCTACTCGGGCGAGTGCGCGATGCTGACGGCCTCGTCCTCGGCCTACGGCAACATCAAGAAGAACGCCAAGTTCGAGTTCGGCATCTCCACCCTGCCCTACTACCCCGACGTGCCCGGCACGCCGCAGAACACGGTGATCGGCGGCGCGAGCCTGTGGGTGATGGCCGGCAAGAAGGAGCCTGAGTACAAGTGCGTGGCCGACTTCTTCAACTACCTGAGCAGGCCCGAGATCCAGGCCAAGAGCCACCAGGAGACGGGCTACCTGCCGGTGACCATGGCGGCCTACGAGCTCACCAGGAAGTCCGGCTTCTACGACAAGAATCCGGGCACCGACGTGCCGGTGCAGCAGATGATCGTCAAGACCACCGACAAGTCGCGCGGCGTGCGCCTGGGCAACTTCGTGCAGGTGCGCACCATCGTCGACGAGGAACTCGAGAACGTGTGGGCCGGCAAGAAGTCGCCCAAGCAGGGTCTCGACGAGGCCGTGGCGCGCGGCAACGAGCAGCTCGAGCGCTTCGAGAGGACGGCCAAGTAACTCGACTCCGGACCGGGCGGGCGCCCTGGCGTCCGCCCCGCCGCACCCCTTGGAAAAGCGCGCCGTCTACCGCAGCCGCTGGCTGCCCTACATGCTGGTCGCGCCACAGATCGCGATCACGCTGATCTTCTTTTTCCTGCCCGCCGGCCAGGCGCTCTACCAGAGCGTGCTGATGCAGGACGCGTTCGGGCTGACCACGGAATTCGTGGGCCTGGAGAACTTCCGCACGCTCTTCTCGGATCCGCACTACCTCGCCTCGTTCCGGGTCACGGTGGTGTTCTCGGTGCTCGTGGCGGGGCTCGGCCTGTCGATCGCGCTGCTGCTCGCGGTCTGCGCCGACCGCGTGATCCGCGCGGCCAGCGGCTACAAGACCCTGCTCATCTGGCCCTACGCCGTGGCCCCGGCGATTGCCGGCGTGCTGTGGCTGTTCATGTTCAACCCCACGCTCGGCGTGGTGGCGCACGGCCTGCGCGCCCTGGGCTACGAGTGGAACTTCCTGCTCAACGGGCCGCAGGCCGTGGCGCTGATCGTGATGGCCGCGGTGTGGAAGCAGATCTCGTACAACTTCGTGTTCTTCCTGGCGGGCCTGCAGGCGATCCCGCGCTCGCTGATCGAGGCTGCGGCGATCGACGGCGCCGGGCCGATGCGCCGCTTCTGGACGGTGATCTTCCCCCTGCTGTCGCCCACCACCTTCTTCCTGCTGGTGGTCAACATCGTCTACGCGTTCTTCGACACCTTCGCGATCGTCGACGCCACCACGCAGGGCGGGCCGGGCCAGGACACCAACATCCTCGTCTACAAGGTCTATCACGACGGCTTCAAGGCCATGGACTTCGGCGGATCGGCCGCGCAGTCGGTGGTGCTGATGGTCATCGTGATCGGGCTCACCGTCGTGCAGTTCCGCTTCATCGAGCGCCGGGTGAACTACTGATGCGACGCGTGCACGCTGCGAGGCCCGCATGATCGAGCGCCGCCCCTGGCTCGACTTCTTCACCCACGCGCTGCTGATCGCCGGCGTGCTGATGGTCGCCTTTCCCGTCTACGTGGCCTTCGTTGCCTCGACCCAGACCGCGGTCGAGGTCGAGCAGGCGCCGATGTCGCTCGCGCCCGGCGGCCATCTGGTGGACAACTACCGCCAGGTGCTGTTCGAGGGCGGCGGCGTGGCCTCGCGCGCGCCCGTGGGCCGCATGATGCTGGTGAGCCTGGGCATGGCCCTGGGCATCGCGCTGGGCAAGATCGCCATCTCGCTGCTGTCGGCCTTCGCGGTGACCTACTTCCGCTTTCCGGGGCGCATGTTCTTCTTCTGGATGATCTTCATCACCCTGATGCTGCCGGTGGAGGTGCGCATCGCGCCGACCTACCAGGTCATGGCCGAGCTCAAGCTGCTCAACACCTGGGGCGGCCTGATCCTGCCCCTGATCGCCTCGGCCACGGCGACCTTCCTGTTCCGCCAGTTCTTCCTCACGGTGCCCGACGAACTGGCCGAGGCCGCGCGCATCGACGGCGCCGGCCCGATGCGCTTCTTCTTCAGCATCCTGCTGCCGCTGTCGCTCACCAACGTGGCGGCGATGTTCGTGATCCAGTTCATCTACGGCTGGAACCAGTACCTCTGGCCGCTGCTGGTCACCACCACCGAGGACATGTACCCGATCGTCATCGGCATCAAGCGCATGATCGGCGGCGGCGACGCCGCCAACGAGTGGAACCTCATCATGGCCACCGCCATCCTGGCGATGATCCCGCCCGCCATCGTCGTGCTGGTGATGCAGCGCTGGTTCGTCAAGGGCCTGGTCGACACGGAGAAGTAGGCGCGCATGGCTGCCATCGAGTTTCGCGACGTCCGCAAGAACTACGGAAGCAACGCCGTGGTCCACGGCATCAGCCTCGCCATCACGGATGGCGAGTTCGTGGTCATCGTCGGACCCTCGGGCTGCGGCAAGAGCACCCTGCTGCGCATGGTGGCGGGGCTCGAGGAGATCAGCGCTGGCGAGATCCTGATCGGCGGGCGCGTGGTCAACCGGCTCGAGCCCAAGGATCGCGACTGCGCCATGGTGTTCCAGAACTACGCGCTCTACCCGCACATGAGCGTGTTCGAGAACATGGCCTACGGCCTCAAGATTCGCGGCGTGCCGGTGGGCGAGATCAAGCGCCGGGTCGACGAGGCCGCCGCCATCCTCGAGCTCGGCGGCCTGCTCGAGCGCCGGCCCAAGCAGCTCTCAGGCGGGCAGCGCCAGCGCGTGGCCATGGGCCGTGCCATCGTGCGCGAGCCGGCGGCCTTCCTGTTCGACGAGCCGCTGTCCAACCTCGACGCCAAGCTGCGTGTGCAGACCCGGCTCGAGATCCAGAAGCTGCACCGCCGCCTGCGCACCACCAGCCTCTACGTCACTCACGACCAGGTCGAGGCGATGACGCTGGCGCAGCGCATGATCGTGATGAACGCGGGCCGCGCCGAACAGGTGGGCACGCCCGCCGAGGTCTATCACGACCCCGCCACCACCTTCGTGGCTTCCTTCATCGGCTCGCCGCCCATGAACCTGATCAAGGGCCGGGTAAGCAGCGACGGCCGCGGCTTCGAGACCGGGGCCGGCACGGTCGCCCTGCCCGTCGGCGCCGGCGCGCTCGCCGGCCGCGACCTGGTTCTGGGTCTGCGCCCCGAGCACCTGCACCCGGGCGGCGTGGGCGCGCCCTTCGAGGTCGACACGGTCGAGTCCCTGGGAGCCGATCACCTGATCCACGGCCGGCTGGCGGGGCAGCCCGCCATCGTGCGGGTGGGGGATGTCGCCACCCCCGCACCGGGCAGCACGATCAGCCTGGGCTTCGCGCCCGAGGCCGTGCACTGGTTCGACCTCACCACCACCCAGCGCGTGCGCCCCTAGCCGGCGCCGGGCTCAGCCCGCTGCCGCCGGCAGGTCGAGCGCCTCGACGCCGTGCAGCGGCACCCTGGCGATTGCCGCGCGCAAGGCGTCGATCGCGGCCGTGCGGGTGAAACTCTTGCGCCACACCAGCACCACGCGCCGGCTGGGCACGGGCGGCGTGAACGGCACGTAAGCGATCAGCGAATCCTTGGGCGGCGCCTCGGGCACGGAGCTCATGGGCAGCACCGTCACGCCCAGGCCCGAGGCCACCATGTGGCGGATGGTCTCGAGCGAGGATCCCTCGAAGGTCTTCTGGAAGCCCTCGACCGCGGCGGAAAAGCGCGCCATCTCGGGGCAGACCTCGAGCACCTGGTCGCGGAAGCAGTGCCCCGTGCCCAGCAGCAGCATGGTCTCGCGCTTCAGTTCCTCGCTGGCCACGCCACGCGACCGGGCCCAGCCGTGCCCGCGCGGCACGGCGATGGCGAAGGACTCGTCGTACACCGGCTGCACCATCATGCCGGTCTCGGGCAGGGGCAGGGCCATGATGCCCACGTCGATCTCGCCGGTGCGCAGCAGCTCGAGCAGCCTGACGGTGAAGTTCTCGGTCAGCACCAGCGGCATCTGCGGCGCGTCCTCGATCAGCCGGCGCACCAGTCCCGGCAGCAGGTAGGGCCCGATGGTGTAGATCACGCCCAGGCGCAGCGGGCCGCGCAGCGGATCGCGTCCCTGGACGGCGATCTCCTTCACCCGGCCGGCCTCGTCGAGCACCCGCTGGGCCTGCGCCACGATGCGCTCGCCCGCGGCGGTGAGGGTGACCTCCTGCGAGCGGCGCTCGAAGATCAGCACGCCGAGCTCGTCCTCGAGCTTCTTCACCGCCACCGACAGCGAGGGCTGCGAGACGAAGCAGGCGTCCGCGGCGCGGCCGAAGTGGCGCTCGCGGGCAACGGCCACGATGTACTTGAGTTCGGTCAGCGTCATAGTCTGGGGGGGCGGAAGGGCGACCCGATTATTCCACCGGGACCGGCTCAGGCGGCCAGATAGTCGGGTCGGCCCGCGAACCAGCGCCGCGCGTGCTCGCGCGCCGCCGCCGGATCCTCGGCCAGCCAGCGGTCCGCCATGGCGCGCGCCTGCTCGACGAGCTCCGCGTCCTCGATCAGGTCCGCGAAGCGCAGCAGGGGCTGGCCCGACTGGCGTGCGCCCAGGAACTCGCCCGGGCCGCGCAGCTCGAGGTCGCGCCGCGCCACCTCGAAGCCGTCGCTGGTCTCGTAGATCACCTTGAGCCTTTCGCGCGCCGCCTCCGACAGCGGCTCCTCGAACAGCAGGATGCAGTAGCTCGCCGCGCCGCCACGGCCCACCCGGCCGCGCAACTGGTGCAGTTGCGCCAGCCCGAAGCGCTCGGCGTGCTCGATCACCATCAGCGTGGCGTTGGCCACGTCCACGCCCACCTCGATCACCGTGGTGGCCACCAGCACGTCGAGCGCGCCGGCCACGAAGTCCGCCATCACCGCCGCCTTGTCGGCCCCGGGCATCTGCCCGTGCAGCAGGCCCACGCGCAGCTCGGGCAGGGCCGCGACGATCTGGGCGTGGGTGTCGGTCGCCGCGGCCAGTTCGAGCTCGTCGCTCGCCTCGATCAGCGGGCACACCCAGTAGGCCTGGCGTCCGTGCGCAACCTCGGCGCGAATGCTGGCCATCACCTCGTCCTTGCGGCGCACGGCGACGAGCTTGGTGCGTACCGGCTGGCGCCCCGGCGGCAGCTCATCGATCACCGACACGTCCAGGTCCGCGAGGTAGCTCATCGCCAGGGTGCGCGGGATGGGCGTGGCCGAGAGCGTGAGCAGGTGCGCCGCGGCCACGCCGCCCTCGCCCGCGCGCAGCGCCAGGCGCTGCTCGACGCCGAAGCGGTGCTGCTCGTCCACGATCGCCAGGCCCAGCCGGGCGAAGCGCACGGCCTCCTGGATCAGGGCGTGCGTGCCGACCGCCAGGTCCACCTCGCCCGCCGCCACGCGCGCGTGCGCCGCCGCCTTCTCGGCCGGCTTGAGCTTGCCGGCGAGCCAGGCCACGCGCACGCCCAGCGGCTCGAGCCACTGCGCCACCTTGCGGAAGTGCTGCTCGGCGAGGATCTCGGTGGGCGCCATGAGCGCGGCCTGACGCCCGGCCTCGATCGCCCGGGCGGCCGCGAGCGCGGCGATCACCGTCTTGCCGCTGCCCACGTCGCCTTGCACCAGCCGGTGCATCGGCCGCGGCCGCGCGAGGTCGGCCTCGACCTCGGCCCATACCCGGCGCTGCGCGCCCGTGAGGGCAAAGGGCAGCGCCGCGAAGACGCGCTCCACCAGCCCGCCGGGCACGGGCGCCAGCACCGGCGCACTCTCGCCCGCGCGCGTCGCGCGCGAGCCGCGCAGCGCGATCTGCTGCGCGAGCAGCTCGTCGAACTTGAGGCGCCGCCATGCCGGATCGCGCCGTTCGCTCAGCGCGCGCTGGTCGGCGCCCGGCGGCGGGCGGTGCAGACGCTCCACCGCGGCGCGCAGCTCGGGCAGGGCAAGGCGCTCGCGCCAGGCCTGCGGGACCAGATCGGCGATCTGCACGTCGAGCAGGGCGCGGGCGATGCGCTTGCGCAGCCAGGGCTGGGCGATGCCCTCGCCCGCCGGGTAGATCGGCGTGAGCGCCTCGGGCAGCGGCCGCTGCTCGTCGGCGGCGCGCACCCGCGGATGAACCATCTCGGGGCCGGCGTAGCCCGCGCGCATCGCGCCAAAGGCGCGCACCCGACGGCCGACCGCGAGCTGCTTGACCTGCGAGGGATAGAAGTGCAGCAAGCGCAACTGCACCAGGCCATTGGCGTCGCGCAGCGTGGCGCTGAGCTGGCGTCGACCGCGCATCACCACCTCGGCGCGCACCACCTCGCCCTCGACCTGGGCCTCGATGCCGGGCACGAGCTCGGCGATCGGCGTGATGCGGGTCTCGTCCTCGTAGCGCAGGGGCAGGTGCAGGACGTAGTCCCAGTCGCGCACGAGGCCGATCTTGGCCAGGCGCGACTTGAGCGGTCCGGTGGCGCCCCCCGGCGGACCCTCGGCGTGCGCCGTCGCGCTGTCCGCGGGGTCCTTGCTGGGCCGGGAGGCTCGAGCCAAGGCGGCCGCCGCCCTCAGAGGACGAGGATGGCCTCGACCTCGAAGGCCGCGCCGCGCGGCAGGCTGGCCACGCCCACGGTGGAGCGCGCCGGATAGGGCTGGGGCAGCAGCTCGCCCATGATCTGGTTGACCGTGGCGAACTGCGTCAGGTCGGTGAGATAGAGCGTGAACTTCACCGCACTGGCCAGCGAGCCCCCCGCGGCCTGCGCCACGGCGTCGAGGTTGGCGAAGGCGCGGCGCACCTGCGGCTCGAAGCCTTCGACGAGTTGGCCGGTGGCCGGATCGAGTCCGATCTGGCCGGAGGTGAAGACCACCAGACCGGTGCGCACGGCCTGCGAATAGGGGCCGATGGCGGCAGGCGCGTGCGGGGTGCTGACGATGTCCTTGTTCATGCGGGGCTCCAGGGCGACTCGGGCAGTCTAAACCGCGCCGCGCCCGGGCTCACCGCCATGGCCCGAGGAACCAGGGCGGGCCCCGCCCGCCCTGGTCGAGGCCGAGCCGCTGCCTCAGGAGGCCGGCACCTCGGCCCAGGCTTCGGCCGGCACGGGCCTGCCCAGCAGGTAGCCCTGCGCCTCGTCGCAGCCGCAGGCCTGGGCCTGGCGCCGCTGCGCCTCGGTCTCCACCCCCTCGGCGATCACCGCCAGCCCGAAGCCGTGACCCAGCCCGGCAATGGCGCTGACGATGTGCGCGTCGGCCGTGTTCTCGGCGGCGGCACGCACGATGGCGCCTTCGATCTTGATCGCGTCCACCGGGAAGCGGCGCAGGTAAGCCAGGCTGGACTGCCCCGTGCCGAAGTCGTCGAGCACGATGCGCACGCCCAGGTCGCGCAGACCGCCAAGGGTGCGCTCGGCGGCGTCGAGGTCGCCCAGGAAGCTCGCCTCGGTGACTTCGACCGCAAGGCGCCGCGCGGGCAGGCCGCTGGCCGTCAGGGCGGCCTGCACCGCCGCCACCAGCCCGCGGCCGCGGAACTCGCGCGGCGAGAGGTTGACGCTCACCGCGCTGTCGTCCTCGCGTTGCGCGGCGAAGGCACAAGCCTGGGCAAGCACGATCTCGCCAATGGGCGCGATCAGCCCCGAGGCCTCGGCCACCGCCATGAACTCGGCCGGCTCGAGCAGGCCGCGCTCGGGGTGCTGCCAGCGCAGCAGCGCCTCGGCACCCAGCACCCGGCCGGTAGCCAGCTCCACCCGCGGCTGGAAGTGCACCACGAACTCGCGCCGCTCGATCGCGCGGCGCAGCGCCGCCTCGGTCTGCAGGCGGTGCCGGGCGCTGGCGCTCATCTGCGGCTCGAAGGCCAGCACTCCGCCGCGGCCGCGCAGCTTGGCCTGGGCCAGGGCGATCCCGGCGCACTCGAGCAAGCCCGCGGCGCAGGTCCCGTCCTCGGGGAACAGCGCGGTGCCCACCGACACCGTCAGGCTCACTTCCTGGCCGTCGACCTGATAGGGCTCGGCGAGCACCTGCGACAGCTTGCGAGCCACGCGGGCCACGTCGTGCGCCGAGCGCAGATGGCCGAGCAGCACGGCGAACTCGTCGGCGCCGCTGCGTGCCACGAGGTCGCTGGCGCGCAAGGCCGCGACCAGCCGTCGCCCGGCCTGGCGCAGCAGCTCGTCGCCCAGGCGGTGGCCCAGCGCGTCGTTGCACGCGGCAAAGGCGTCGAAGTCGAGCACGAGCACCGCCGCGCAATCGTCCTCGCCCTGATGGGAACGCAGCGCTTCGTGCAGCCGCCGCGCGAACAGCGCGCGCTGCGGCAGGCCGGTGAGCGGGTCGTGCGACTGGCCGTGACGCTCGCGCTCCTCGAGCTCGCTGCGCTCGTAGAGCTCGGCCACGAGGCGCTCGTTGGACCACATGAGCTCCTGGCGAACCTCGCGCATCATCAGCTCGAGCTCCTCCTGGGCATGCTCTTGTTCGAGTTCGGCCTCCTTGCGCGCGCTGACGTCCTCGACCATCCAGACCAGCTCGCTGGCGGCGGCACCGTCCTCGCCCTCGTCGATCAGCAGGAAGCGGCACCAGAAGAGCGCGCCGTCGGCGCGGCGCGCGCGCCATTCGATCGACACGGGCTCGTCGGCATCCAGCAGCACGGCGGCGCGGTCGAGGAACACGTGCAGCCCGTCCTCGCTGGCAAAGACCTCGGCCAGGGGCTGGCCCGACAAGGCGGCGACGGTAGTGCCGAACACGCGCGCGGCGGCCGACGAGGCGCGCACGATGCGGCGGTCGCGCACGGCGATCACGCCCACGGCGCCGTTGCGCGCGATCAGGTCGAACTGCTCGAAGCTCGCATCGATGGCCGCGCGCACGGCGCGTTCGGCCTGGCCCTGCGGCGCAGGGCGGGGTAGCGGTGAATCCACGACGGCACTCTCCTCAACGGGTTCTTGCGCAGCTGCAGACACTGTCCTGCAGCAAGCCAACGGCGCCCTCCCCTCGAAGGTGCGTCCGATGCGGCGATTGGCGAACGACACGATTGCCCTCCACCTGCGCTGTATGTGAGTGGGACGGATCCGCCGCGGGTCGGTTCGGTCGCGCAAGGGTTCTCCCCCGCGTTTCTGCCGCCCGTTTTGAGGCGGACCCATCGACCTGCGCGTTAGTGCGCGAGAAGTTTCCCGCAAGCGCAGCGCGTGCCACCATTTGCGCGCGCCACCCTCATCCCCCGAAGGCGCGATCCGTTGCTAGGAGTGCACGATGCTGCTCAACTGCCCGCATTGCGGTGCGCGCAATCGCGTCGATCCGCAGCGCCTGACCCAGTCCCCGGTGTGCGGCAAGTGCACTCGCGATTTGCTGTCCGGCGCGCCCGTGGCGCTCGACGA
>DAOTEJ010000013.1:35918-47098 GCA_035454085.1 Burkholderiaceae bacterium
CGCCCCGGTCTTCGAGGCCACCGCTGCGCGCCGGCCGGGGCTGGTGTTCGCCAAGGTCGACACCGACGCCAATGCTCGGATCTCGGCCGCGCTGGCGATCCGCAGCATTCCCACCCTGGCGCTTTACGCTGCCGGCGGAGCACTGCTCGAACGCGTGAGCGGCGCGCTGCCCGCGCGCGAGTTCGAGGCCTGGCTCGACGCCAGGCTCGCGCGTGCGTAGCGCCGCGCCGCGCAAGTCGGGACCCGCGTTTACCCCGAAGCGCGCGCCGGCCTTGATCGTGGTCAGGGTCGGTGACGCCGCCGGAAACTCGCCGGGCCATGAGCGGTCGCTACCCCATCGCCCCAAGGAAGCCACCGCATGACCGGCACGACCGACCCCACCCTTGTGCCGCCTCCGGGCATGAGTCAACGCTGGCTGAACTGGATCGAACGCGCGGGCAACCGCCTGCCCGATCCCGTCACGCTGTTCGTGATGTTCTGCGGCCTGGTGCTGGTGGCCTCGGCGGTGGGCGCGGCGGCGGGCTGGTCGGTGGTGCACCCGGCCACGGGCAAGACCATCGAGGTGGTGTCGCTGCTCAACGGCGAGGGGCTGCGGCGCATCGTCACCGACCTGACCAGGAACTTCGCCAACTTCCCGCCGCTGTTCACGGTGCTCGTGGCGATGATCGGCGTGGGCGTGGCCGAGGCCTCGGGTCTGCTCTCGGCCTTGCTGCGCCGCCTCGCGCTGGCCACGCCGCGGACCCTGCTCACGCCCACCGTGGTGTTCCTGTCGGTGATGTCCTCGCTCGCCTCGGACGTGGGTTACGTGGTGCTGATCCCGCTGGCGGCGATGCTCTTCGCCGCGGCGGGCCGCCATCCGCTGGCGGGGATCGCAGCCTCGTTCGCGGGTGTCTCGGGCGGCTTCTCCGCCAACCTGCTGCTGGGCTCGCTCGACCCGCTGCTCGCCGGCATCACCGAGGTGGCCGCGCGCCTGGTCGACCCCACCTACACGGTGAACGCCGCGGCCAACTACTACTTCATGGCTGCCTCGACGGGCGTGGTCACCTTGCTGGCGTGGTGGGTGACGGACCGCATCGTCGAGCCGCAACTCGGCCCCTGGAAGGGCAAGGCCGACAGCGCCCAGAGCGCGGCTCTGAGCGCGGCCGAGAAGCGCGGCCTGCGCTGGGCGGCGATCGCGGCGCTGGTGCTCGCGGTACTAATCGCCTGGGCGGTGGTGCCGGAGGGCGCGCCGCTGCGCGACCCCAAGACCGGCACGGTGATCCCCTCGCCCTTCCTCAACGGCATCGTGGCGGTGATCTTCGCCGGCTTCCTGGTGCCGGGCCTGGCCTACGGCCTGGGCGCGGGCACCTTCAAGAACGACCGCGACGTGGCCAAGTCGATGGCCGACTCGATGTCCACGCTGGGCTACTACATCGTGCTGAGTTTCTTCGCGGCCCAGTTCATCGCGTGGTTCGGGTGGAGCCAGTTGGGCTTCATCACCGCGGTCAACGGCGCGGAGGGGCTCAAGTCGCTGGGCCTGGGTCCCATGCCGCTGATGGTGGGCATCCTGCTGATGGCGGCGCTGATCAATCTGGTGATGGGATCGGCCTCGGCCAAGTGGGCGGTGCTGGCACCCGTGTTCGTGCCCATGTTCATGCTCATGGGCATCGCGCCCGAGGCCACGCAGCTGGCATATCGGATCGGCGACAGCTTGACCAACATCATCACTCCGCTGATGGCGTATTTCCCCATGGTCGTGGCGTTTGCCCGCAAATACCGCGAGGACGCCGGCATCGGGACATTGACGGCAATGATGTTGCCCTACTCCCTGGTGATGGCCATCGGCTGGACGGCATTCATGCTCGCCTGGTTCGCGCTGGGGATTCCCATCGGGCCCGGAGTCGAGGCGATTCTTCCGACCGCGCAGTAAGCCCGGTGCCCCCGGGTCGGCACACTCCATGACCGCGAACCACGCCACCTGCTTCCACGGCCCCAGCGAAGAGCCGGCGGGTGGCGCCGCGTCTTGCGGCCGCGCGGCTCAGCATCCCATCGCCATGCGCACCCGCGCCCTGGACCACGGCGTGGGCTCGCGCCTCACGCCGCGGCGGCGCCGCGCCTCGCGCGTGCTCGCCCGCGTGGGGCACTTCACGATCGCGCCCCCCCGCTGATTCCTCCCGGATTGACGGCCCGCAAAGCGGCCGTCGCTTGCAGCGCCTAGCGTGTCGTCAGCCGCCGCGCGGGCGCCGCCCTTGGCGCTCCCATCCCCTCGGGGACGCGGCACGCGCAGTCCTTACCTTCCGGAGAAATCTCGATGAGTCGAGCATCCGTAGTCATTGCGGGCGTCGGCCTGGCCGACGTGCCGCGCAAGAGCCGCTGGCCGGCCTTCATGGACGTGACGCAAAGCGCCAGCGGCCTGGTCCTGGCGCTCTTCATGTGGGGCCACATGTTCTTCGTCTCCAGCATCCTGCTGGGCTACGACGCGATGTGGACGATCACCAAGGCCTTCGAGGGCTACTTCTTCTTCGGACGCGCCCATCCGTGGATCGTGTCGGTGATCGTCGGGATCATCGCCGCGGTGTTCGTGTTGCACGCAGCCCTGGCGATGCGCAAGTTCCCCGCGAACTACCGCCAGTACCGCGCCTTCATCGGCCAGTACCGCCTGATCCACCACCACGACACGACGCTGTGGTGGGTGCAGGCCGTCACCGGCTTCATGCTGTTCTTCCTGGCCTTCCCGCACCTGTACCAGATGCTCATGCATCCCGGCGCGATCGGCCCGTACCAGTCGGGCACGCGCTTCTGGTCCGGCTGGTGGCCGCTGTACCTGGTGCTGCTGTTCGCGGTGGAACTGCACGGCGGCATCGGCCTGTACCGCGTGGTGGTGAAGTGGGGCATCTTCGAAGGCAAGGACGCCAACGCCACCCGCAAGACCCTGGTCAAGGTCAAGTGGGCGCTGACGGCCTTCTTCCTCGCGCTCGGCCTGCTGACGTTCGCGGCCTACATGAAGATCGGCTACCAGGTCAGCGCCACCCCCGACGCCGTCTACACACCCGCCTGGCTGCGCAACCCGCCCCAGGCTGAACCGCCGGCCTGGTGGCCGCGCTGGCTCAAGGAGGACAAGCAATGAAGGTCATCTACACCGACGTGCTCGTGATCGGCGGCGGCCTCGCCGGGCTGCGCCTGGCAGTCGGCGCCAAGCGCCGCGGCCACGACGCGATCATCCTGTCGCTGGTGCCCGCCAAGCGCTCGCACTCCAAGGCCGCGCAGGGCGGCATGCAGGCTTCACTGGGCAACGTGATCAAGGGTCAGGGCGACAACGAGGACATCCACTTCGAGGACACGGTGCGCGGCTCCGACTGGGGCGCGGACCAGGACGTGGTGCGCATGTTCGTCAACACCGCACCCAAGGCCGTGCGCGAGCTCGCCGCCTGGGGCGTGCCCTGGAGCCGCATCCGCCAGGGCGACCGCCAGGTCATCATCAACGGCGAGAAGGTCACGATCACCGAGCGCGGCGAGGCCCAGGGCCTGGTCGCGCAGCGCGACTTCGGCGGCACCAAGAAGTGGCGCACCTGCTACGTGGCCGACGGCACGGGCCACGCCATGCTCAACGCCGTCACCGACCGCGCGATCGCCGAGTCGATCCCGGTGCACGAGCGCGTCGAGGCGCTTGCGCTGATCCACGACGGCAGCCGCTGCTACGGCGCCGTGGTGCGCGACCTGACCACCGGCGAGCTCATGGCCTACGTGGCCAAGGCCACCGCGATCGCCACCGGCGGCGCGGGCAAGCTCTTCCGCGTGACCACCAACGCGGTGATCTGCGAAGGCATCGGCCACGCGCTGGCGCTCGAGACCGGCGTGGCCACGCTGGGCAACATGGAGGCGGTGCAGTTCCACCCCACCGGCATCTTCCCCGCCGGCATCCTGGTCACCGAGGGTTGCCGCGGCGACGGCGGCCTGCTGCGCGACACCGACGGACACCGCTTCATGCCCGACGTCGAGCCCGAGAAGAAGGAGCTCGCCTCGCGCGACGTGGTGAGCCGCCGCATGGAGGAGCGCATCGCCCAGGGCAAGGGCGTCAAGAGCCGCTTCGGCGAGCACCTGTGGCTCGACATCACGCTGCTCGGCGAGCACCACATCAAGCACAACCTGCGCGAGGTCTACGAGATCTGCCACTACTTCCTGGGCGTCGACCCCACCAAGGAGTGGATCCCCGTGCGCCCGGCGCAGCACTACACCATGGGCGGCGTGCGCACCGACTACACCGGACAGAGCCGCCAGATGAAGGGCCTGTTCTCCGCGGGCGAGGCAGCGTGCTGGGACATGCACGGCTTCAACCGCCTGGGCGGCAACTCGGTGGCCGAGACCGTGGTGGCCGGCATGATCGTGGGCGAGTTCATCGCCGACTTCTGCGAGAAGCCCGAGAACGGCATCGACATCCCCACCAAGATCGTCTACGACTTCGTGCGCCGCGAGCAGTCCAAGCTCGACGCCCTGTGCAAGGGAGGCGGCACCGAGGACGCCACGGCGCTGCGCAGCCGCATGCAGGAGATCATGACCAGCAAGGTCGGCATCTTCCGGCGCGGCCAGGACCTCGAGGACGCCGTGACCGAGCTCGAACAGCTGCTGATCCGCAGCCGCGCGATCCGCGTGCGCGACTCGCAGCCCGGCGCCAACCCCGAGCTGATGACGGCCTACCGGACGCAGAAGATGCTCAAGCTGGCACTGACCGTCGCCTACGGTGCGGCCACCCGCAAGGAGAGCCGCGGAGCCCACTACCGCGAGGACTTCCCGGTGCGCAACGACGCCGACTGGCTCAAGCGCACGCTGGCCTCGTGGAAGAACGAGTCCGACACCCTGCCCACGCTCAGCTACGAGGCGCTGGCCATCGAGAAGATGGAGCTGCCCCCGGGCTGGCGCGGCTACGGCGCGAAGAACTACGTCGACAACCCCGCCACGCCGCAACGCCAGGCCGAGGTTGACCGCATCCGGCAGGACCTCGCCGCCAAGGGCGCGGACCGCTTCACGATCCAGCGGGCCCTCATGCCCTACGCGGACCTGCTACCCGAGGATCTGCGCGGCAAGAACGAGCGCATCGACGAACGCTTCGCATGAGGACGCAGCCATGAGCCAAGACGCCAAGACCAAGCATCGGCTGCTGAAGATCAGCATCCTGCGCTACAACCCCAAGGACCCCACGAGCCACCCGCGCATGCAGGTGTACGAGCTCGAGGAGTCGGACTCCATGACCCTGTTCATCGCGCTCAACGAGCTGCGCGACAAGCAGGACCCGAGCCTGCAGTTCGACTTCGTGTGCCGCGCCGGCATCTGCGGCTCGTGCGCGATGATGATCAACGGCAAGCCGGGGCTGGCCTGTCGCACCCTGACCCGCGACCAGCCCGACGAGTTCACCCTCGCGCCTCTGCCCGCCTTCGAGCTGATCGGCGACCTGTCGGTGAACACCGGCAAGTGGATGCGCAGCATGAGCGAGCGCATGCAGACCTGGGTGCACCTCAAGAGCCAGGAGATCGACCTCACGCGCATCGAGGAGGCGATGGACCCCGCGCTGGCCGAGGAGATCTACCTGCTCGACCGCTGCGTGGAGTGCGGCTGCTGCATCGCCGGCTGCGGCACGGTGCGCATGCGCCCCGACTTCGTGGGCGGAGTGGCGCTCAACAAGATCGCCCGCTTCCGCCTGGACCCGCGCGACACGCGCACCGACGCCGACTTCTACGAGCTGGTCGGCGACGACAACGGGGTGTTCGGCTGCATGTCGCTGCTGGCCTGCCACGACTTCTGCCCCAAGGACCTGCCGCTGCGCACGCAGATCGCCTTCGTGCGCCGCAAGATGGCCGAGCAGGGACTCAAGGGCGGGGCCGAACCGGCGTCACGACCCAGGTCCATCCCGATCAAGGCCGCCTGACCCGGCCAGCCCCATGAACCACCTTCTCCGCACACGCAGGCCTTCCGCCCGCGTGTGTGGCGGGGCGGGCTTTGTCCGACTTCAGGACCAGGCCGCCCCCAAGACCACAAGGAGCCTCTCATGACCCGCATCGAAAAGGACTTCCTCGGCGAACGCGAGATCCCCGACAGCGCCTACTACGGCGTGCAGACCCTGCGCGGCAAGGACAACTTCCACATCACCGGCATCCCCATGAGCGAGGAGCCGTTCTTCGTGCAGGCCCTGGGCTACGCGAAGAAGGCCGCCGCCATGGCCAACCGCGACCTCGGCGTCGTGGACCGCAAGATCGCCGACGCGATCATCTGGGCCTGCGACGAGCTCATCGCCGGCAAGCATCGCAATCAGTTCGTGACCGACTTCATCCAGGGCGGCGCGGGCACCAGCACCAACATGAACGCCAACGAGGTGATCGCCAACCTCGCGCTCGAGCACATGGGCCGCAAGAAGGGCGAGTACGAGCACTGCAGCCCCAACGACCACGTGAACTACGGGCAGTCGACCAACGACATGTACCCGACCGCGTTCCGCCTGGCGCTGATCCTGCGCCTGAACAGCTACATCGATTCGATCACTGCCCTGCAAGGCGCCTTCTTCGCCAAGGCCAAGGAGTTCGACAAGGTGCTGAAGATGGGCCGCACCCACCTGCAGGACGCGGTGCCGATGACGCTGGGCCAGGAGTTCCACGGCTGGGGCACGACCATGGGCGAGGAGGTGCAGCGCCTGCGCGAGGTGCAGCAACTGCTCAAGGAGATCAACCTCGGCGCCACCGCGATCGGCACCTCGGTCACCGCGGCGCCGGGCTACCCGGCCCTGGCGACCCGGCACCTGTCGGACATCACCGGCATCCAGTTCATCCTGGCGGGCGATCTGGTCGAGGCCACCAGCGACACCGGGGCCTACGTGCAGCTCTCGGGCGTGCTCAAGCGCACCGCCGCCAAGCTCACCAAGATCTGCAACGACCTGCGCCTGCTGGCCAGCGGGCCGCGCACCGGCCTCAGCGAGATCAACCTGCCGCAGATGCAGCCAGGCAGCTCGATCATGCCGGGCAAGGTCAATCCGGTGATCCCGGAAGTGGTCAACCAGGCCTCCTTCCTGGTCATCGGCCTGGACGTCACGGTGACGCTGGCCGCCAGCGCCGGCCAGCTGCAGCTCAACGTGATGGAGCCGGTGATCACCTTCGCGCTGTTCTCGTCGATCAAGGTGATGGAGAACGCGGTCGACAGCCTGCGCGTGAATTGCGTGGCGGGCATCACGGCCAACAGCGAACGCACCAAGGAGATGGTGATGAACTCGCTGGGCATCGTCACGGTGCTCAAGCCCATGCTCGGCTACAAGCTGTGCTCCGAGATCGCCAAGGAGGGCTACACGCAGGGCAAGTCACTGCACCAGATCGTCGTCACGGAACGCAAGCTGCTCACGCAGCCGCAATGGGACGAGATGTTCAGTCTCGAGAACCTGATCAACCCCGATTTCGTCCGCTAGTAGCACGCTCACAAGGCGCGCAACGCAACCCCGACCCACGAGGTCGACAACGAAGGAAGGATGGGTGGCCGCGACCGCCCGACACACCATGACATTCACCATCGTTCTTCAGTTTCTGGTCGTGCTCGCCGCGATCTGGATGGGTGCCCGCTACAGCGGCATCGGTCTGGGCCTTTGGGGCGGCGTCGGCCTGCTCATCCTGATGCTCGTCTTCGGCGTGGCGCCCACCTCGCCGCCCGTGGACGTGATCCTCATCATCCTGGCGGTGATCATGGCCGCCTCGGTGATGGACGCGGCAGGCGGCATCGACTTCCTGGTGCGGGTGGCCGAGAAGATCATTCGCGCCAACCCCAAGCACGTGACCGTGGTCGCGCCCCTCACCACCTGGACCTTCACCTTCCTGGCGGGCACGGGGCACATCGTCTATCCGCTGCTGCCGGTGATCTACGAGGTGGCGCACAGCGCCGGCATCCGGCCCGAGCGGCCCATGGCGGTGGCGACCATCGCCTCGCAGCAGTCGATCACCGCCTCGCCCGTATCGGCGGCGACCGCGGCGCTGATCGGCCTGTTTGCCGCCAAGGGCTACACCGACTGGGGCCTGGCGCAGATCCTGATGATCTGCGTGCCCGCGACCCTGACCGGCGTGATCGTGGCGGGCATCGTCTCCATGTACCTGGGCAAGGACCTCGCCGACGACCCCGAGTATCAGGCGCGCCTCAAGGCCGGCATGGTTCCCCCGCCCGTGGCGGTGGCCCAGCGCCCGCCCCTGGCCGCCAAGGCCAAGGTCTCGGCGCTGATCTTCCTGGCCGGCGTGGCGCTCGTGGTGGCGATGGGCTTCTTCCCCACGCTGCGCACCCTGCCCGGCGCCGACAAGCCGCTGGGCATGGCCACCGTGCTCGAGGTCTTCATGCTCGCGATCGCGGCCGTGATGCTGTTCTTCACCAAGGTCAACGTCGACGAGGTGGTCAAGACCCCGACCTGCCGCGCCGGCATCGTGGCGGTGATCGGCATCTTCGGCCTGGCCTGGCTGGGCGACAGCTTCATCAGCGCGCACAAGGACGTGATCATTGGCGCGGTGGGCGACATCGCCAAGGCCAACCCCTGGACCTTCGCGCCCGTGCTGTTCTTCGTGTCGGTGCTGCTCTACTCACAGGCCGCCACGACCCGCGCGCTCATGCCCCTGGGCATCGCGCTGGGCATCGCGCCGCCCAACCTGATCGCCATGTTCCCCTCGGTCAATGGCTACTTCTTCATCCCGACCTACGGCTCGCTGATCGCGGCGATCAACTTCGACCTGTCGGGCACGACCCGGATCGGCAAGTACGTCATCAACCACTCCTTCATGATCCCGGGCGTGGTGGCGACGGTGACCGCGGTGGCTACCGGCCTGATGATCGCGTCGTTCTTCTGACGCCAGGCAGCGGGCGCGCCGTCGCGGCGGCGCGCCTGGTCTGCACGCAACGGGCGGCCCGAGGGGTCGCCCGTTTTCTTGCGTCATCCGTTCGGGCGGGCGCGCCTTGCGCTGCGCGTCACGCGCGCGCGAAGCGCAGCCTCCAGCGAGGCGAGTGTCACGACGCGTATCGCTTTGTCTGTCGCGGACGACCGACACGCCCCTGTACCGGACGACCGGTCATCGGTCGCCGCGGGGCATCCGTCGGCATCACAGGAAAGCCCGCGCCTTCACGGGATGAGATCGGGGCTGCGTGACGCGATACTCCGGCCCGAGGCGACTTCCGGACCGCGCGTCCGACCCGACCGTGAAATCAATCGCTGCTCTGTATTCGAACAAGGCGCCCCCTGTGCGGGGCGGTCGCGGCTTTTCGCTCATCGAACTGATGGTGGTCGTGGCGCTGCTCGCCGTGCTGGCCGGCATCGGCATCCCCAACCTGCAGTCCTTTCTCATCCGCAGCCGCCTCACGGCCGCGGTCAATGAAGTGAACGCTCATCTGCAGTTCGCGCGCAGCGAGGCGATCCGCCGCAACCTGCCCGTCACGGTGGGCCGAAACGCGGGTGCCGCCGGCAACTGGTCGGAGGGCTGGAACACTTTCCTGGACACGAACGGCAACGGCACCCAGGACGTGGGCGACGAACTGCTGCGCGCCGGCCGCGCCTTCACGGAGCCCATGACCCTGCGCGCGGGCACGACCATCCCCGACCGGCTGACCTTCGACGGCACGGGGCGCCTGACGACCGCCGGCGGCGTCTTCGTGATCTGCCACGGCACCGACCTCGTCAGCGGCAGTGAGTCACGCTCGCGCGCCCTGCTCGTCTCGCCTACCGGGCGGGTGCGCATGGCGCTCGACAGCAACGGCGACGGCATCCCCGAGAAGGAAGGTGCGGCGGTGACAAGCTGCACCAATCCATGAGGCCCGCCATGCAACTCCCGAGCACCGCATACCGCCAGCGCGGTCTGAGCATGGTCGAGATCCTGGTGGCCATCGTCGTCCTGTCGATCGGCCTGCTGGGACTGGCCGGACTGCAGGCCAACTCGCTGCGCACATCGCAGAGCGCCCTCTACCGCTCGCAGGCGGCAACCTTCGCCGAGGACATGGCCGAGCGCATGCGCGCCAACCTGGGCGGCGCGCGCACCTACGATATCGCTATGACCGACGCAGCGCCCACCGGCACCAGTGTGGCGGACCGCGACCGCGCCGAGTGGCTTGCGCGCCTGGCCACCCTGCCTGCCGGGGACGGCGCCATTGCCATCGATGCCGTCAACCGCACCGTGACGATCACTGTGCAATGGGACGACAGCCGAGCCGGCGGCCCGACCGACGCCAACTACACCCTCGTGACCCGGATATGGAACACCAACGACTGACCCGCAGTCGCCGCGGCCAGCGCGGCGTCTCGCTCATAGAACTGATGGTCAGCATGACCATCGGCCTCGTGATCCTGGCCGCGCTGATCGTGGTTTACGTCGGGTCGCGCGGCTCTTTCCGTACCAGCGAGAGCCTTGCCGCCGTCCAGGAGCGCGGGCGCTTCGCAGTCGATTTTCTGGTGCGGGACTTGCGCCAGACGAGCTACTTGGGGTGCCGCTCGCGCAGCCTGTCGACCGACGACGAAACCCTGTTCAACATCACGGCCACGCCCGCGGTGGTTCTGAACACGGCGGCCGACGGCATCGCCGCCTTCGAGGACGGCACTGGCTGGACCAACCCCACGAGCGTGGCGCGCGCCCGCGGCGACGTGCTGCAGCTGATGCGCGTGGCCAACCAGTCCGCTCCGGTGACCAACCACAACCAGGCCGCGCGCACGATCACCGTGCAGAACAACGCCATGGGTCTGCGTAATGGCGACATCGTCATGGTGGGCAGCTGCCAGCACTCGATGCTCTTCCGCGTGACCAACAACCCGCCGACTGCGATGACCCCACAGGTCATCGAGTTCAAGACCACCGGTGCCGGACCGGGCGGCACCGCGGGCAACGTGACCGGCGTGTCCGTCGAGAACCTCAGCCCCAACCTGCGGCCTCAGGCGATGCGGGTGTTGGAGGTCCACTACTTCATCGGCAACAACGCGCTGGGCCGCCCTGCGCTCTATCGGTCGGCTTCCGGCGTGGTGGAAGAACTCGTGGACAACGTCGAGGACATGGACCTCGTGTTCGCGATCGACAACAACGCCGATGGTCTGGCCGATGGCTACGCGCGCGCCAGCGGCGTGGTCAACTGGGCCCAGGTGATCAGCGTGCGCGTCAGCATCGTCGTCGTCGGCGACGAGGACAACGTCACCACCAACGCCCAGACCTACGCCTTCCGCG
>DAOTEJ010000014.1:0-21212 GCA_035454085.1 Burkholderiaceae bacterium
GTCAGCCTGCCGCGATGAGGGCGCGCGCCTGCTCGTGGGTCGCCAGGAAGTCGGCGAGCGACGCTGCGTTGAGATCGGCCGTGTGGGCGCGGATCGCATCGCTGGCCAGCGCGAGCGTTCCATCCTCGTCCATCGAGATCCAGCCGTGATCGACCAATTGCGCGAGGCGGCGCCGGGTGGTGGAGCCCGCCACCTGCAGCGATACGGACACCGAGTGCGCATTGATCGGCAGGTAGCCACGCTCGCGCGGGCTGCTCGCGGACCGACTCTCGAGGCGGGCCAGGATCTGCGTGGCATCCGTGCGGCGCGCGAGCGCGGAGATGTTGCGGTGCGCGATCTCGCCAATCATCAGGGGCAGCATGAGGTCCGCATCGAAGGCCGGCCACAGGCGGCGTACGTGGCGCCACATGTAGCCGTCGACCAAGGCACAAAGCGCCTGCTGGTGCTCGGCATCGAGGCGATGAAGCCGGCTCAGTTCCTCGTTGCAGTCTTGCGCGTAGGGCGGATGCGGAACCTCGGCATACTTCGTGGCGAGCGCGATATGCCACGGGAAATTTTCCAGCAGATCGTCGGCTGCGCGGCCCTGCACGCTGAGCGCCTGATTCACCTGCTGCGCGACCCACAGGAACTCGCGAGGTCCGCCGGTCGCGGCGGCCCACCAGCGGCGGGCTTCGGCCGTTGCCTGATACCCCACGGGATCGAGTCCTCGCACCCAGCCCACGGCGCTCAGGCCCATGAGCATGCGTCGCGCCGACTCGCGCGGGATTGCGGCGTCGCGCGCGATCTTGCGCACGGTCCGGGCCTCATCGGCCGGCGCATGGCCGTCCGCAGCCGCGGGGCAACACAGCAGA
Source organism: Burkholderiaceae bacterium (assembly GCA_035454085.1). Taxonomy (GTDB): domain Bacteria; phylum Pseudomonadota; class Gammaproteobacteria; order Burkholderiales; family Burkholderiaceae_F; genus DAOTEJ01. Next base: position 852 of record DAOTEJ010000014.1, read on the forward strand.
TCGAGCAGCACCGGCGCTGCGCGCAGCCCGCCCGGCACGCTGGTGTGCAGCCGATGCAGGCGGCGCAGCGCGAAGCCCGCGAGCGCCACGATGGCGAGCGACTGGCAGCGAGGATCGGCCGCCGCCTGACCGGCGAAGCCGCCGTGCGCCGGCTGAAGACTCCCCGTGCGAGCGTCGATGGCTGGCCCCTCAGCGGCGCAGGCGCTGCGCCCGCCGCAGCGGTCGGCGCGTGCTGGCGCAGCGTGCTCGCTTCATGGCCCTGGGCGCCGAGTCGCCGACCTAATGAAGCGGCGCCGCCGGGCGCTCCTCGATGTCCTCGGGCGGCTCGGCGTGCACCACGTTGCCCGCGCTGGTCGGGAACATGGGGGCACCGCAGTCGTCGCAGAACTCGAGCGGGAAGCGGTGCGAGTGCAGGGTCACGCGCGGCACGGCGAGTGCCTTGAGCGTGCGCTCGACCTCCTCGAGCGCCTGCTCCTCGTCGTCACCGAGCAGCGGCCAGACCACGCCCTCGATCACTCCGTCCTCGTCCACGGTGCGCGCCAGACCCACGCGGATCTCGGCGCCCATCTGGCCGCGCGCATCCTCGAAGAGTCCGGCGGCGGCGACGATCTCGGCCGGCGCGACCTCGAACGCCAGCCGCATGTAGGCCACCGCCGCCTCGAGCGAGAAGCCGCGCAGTTCGCGGTCGGCGTCGCGCAAGGCGCTGTGGAAGGCCTGCGGGGGCAGCACCCGGTAGCGGCAGCCGGTCATGGCCGGCTGCAGCGCGGCACTGGCCTGTTCGATGAAGGCGGCGAGCGCGCCGAGCTTGCCGTCCGGGTCGACGCCCACTTCCTGCCAGTGAAAGAGCGCACTGCCGGCAGGAGCCGCCACGGCGGCGAGCAGGTAGCGCGTGTCGGCCAGCATGGCCACCGGCTCGCGCAGCTTGCGCGGGTCGATGGCGAGCACGCCACTGGCCAGGGCGCCGGTCAGGGCGTCGAGGCTGCGGCGCACGTCCGACAGCGCCTCGGGCAATTGGTCGATGGTGTAGAGGTGGTCGGCAAAGGCCACGCGTGCCTGGCGCGCGGCCAGGTGGCCGCTGAACTGAGCCTGCACCGCCTGCAGCACGTGCGGCGCGAGGCGCGTGGCGGGCAACTCGTAGCGTGACCAGGCCAGCAGCGGCACGATCACGAGCAGCGCGTCCCAGGGCTGGCCATCGAGCTCCACGCTGCGGCTCTCGGCGCAGGCTTCGGCAAGGTCGGCCAGGTCGTCGTAGGCGGCCTGCTGGCTGCCGGCGAGCTCGTCGAGCGCGGCATCGATCGGATCGTCGTCGCGGCGCGCGAGGCGGTCGTTGAGCAGCTCCGCGAGGCGACGCTCCCAGAGCCGGTCCTCGATGCGGCTGCCGGACTCCGACAGGCGCTTGGCGAGCTTGATCAGGGTGTCGGCGTCGCCCGACTGGCGGGCGCGCGAGCTGTGGCGGGTGCGGCGCATGAGCGCTCCAGGCAAGGCTTAATGAAGGATTATCTCACTCGTGGCGGTGCGCCCTACGGTGCGGGTCCGTCGAGGCGCCGAACGCGCGCCTCGGTATCCGGGGCGAGCGGGGCGGTGGTGCTCTCGGCCCTGAGGTAATCCCGCAGGGCTTCCACGTCGAGCGGACCGCCGCTGCGGTCGCGGCCGTCGCGCAGCACGCTGAAGCCATCGCCACCCTCGGCGAGGTAGCTGTTCACCGTGATGCGGTAGATGCGCTGCGCCTCGATGCGCCGCCCGTCGAGCCGCACGCTCTCGGTCACCACGCGCGGGCGCGCGCTGCGGCGCGGGTCCCAGGCGTAGGTGAAGCCCCGCGAGGGCTGCAGCACGCGCATGCGGCTGCCGTCGGCGCTCCATTGCTGCTCGAGCAGGCGCAGCAGCTCTTCGCCGCTGAGGCTCAGCGTCACGAGCGAATTGCCGAAGGGCTGCATGGCGTAAACGTCTGCGAGGCTCACCGCGCCGTCGGGCGCGCGCGAGACCAGGTCCGTGCGCATGCCGCCCGGATTGGTGAAGGCCAGCTGCGCGCCCGCGGCGCGCGTGGCGGCGAGCTGGGCGTCGGCGATCAGGCGGCCGGCGGCGCTGTCCTGCCCGGGCTCGGCGGCGCGACGGAAGGGCGCCGCGATGCGCCCCGCGGGCAGCTGGCCAAGCGGTGCGGCACGCTCGGCGTAATGCGCGACGAGGGCGGCGGCCGCCGCGTCTGGCGCGTAGGCCGGATAGGCGGCAGCGAGCTCGGGCGGCAGCTCGCGCGAGCGGCTCACCGGCAGATTGCGCATGCGCGTGGCCTCGGGCAGCAGGCGGCCGGTGGCAGGATCGATCGCCAGGTCCAGCACGGTGAGCAGGCGGCCGTAGCTGCCACCCTGCACCACGGGCCGCATGCCGACGCGGCACAGATAGGCCTCGTGGGTGTGGGCCGACAGCACGAGGTCGATCTCGGGGCCGAGCTGGCGCTCGATCGCGAAGATGCGGCCCTGGGGAGCGGTGCAGCCCTCGATGTCCGGCCCCGCCTCGCCGCCCTCGTGCACCACGGCGACGATCACGCCCACTCCGGCGCGGCGCAAGGCGCGCGCCTCGCGGTTGAGCGCCGCGGCTTCGTCCTCGAAGCTCAGGCCCTCGATGCCGCTGGGCTTGACGATGCGTGCGGTGGAGCGCGTGACCGCACCCACGAAGCCGACGCGCTGGCCGGCAACGCTGGTCACCCAGGCGCCCGGAAAGAGCGCAGTGCCGCGCGCGTCGACCACGTTGGCCGCGAGCATGGGGAAGCGGGCGCCGGCGTAGGCTGTTGGCCCCGCGCAGGAGCGGAATTCGCCGCTGGCGTGGCCGCAGCCGCCCCGCGCGAGGCGCTGCAACTCGGCGAGCCCGCGGTCGAACTCGTGATTGCCGAGCACGGCCACGTCGACCCCGAGCAGATTGGCGAACTCGATCGTGGGCTCGTCGAGGAACAGTCCGGACACCAGCGGGCTCGCGCCCACCAGGTCGCCCACCGACACCACGAGCGAGTGCGGTGCCCCGGCGCGCAGCGCCCGCACCTGGGCGGCGATCTGATCCGCGCCGCCGGCTGGCAATGGAATGCGAGCGCCGGGGGTGCGCGGGTCGGGCACCGCCACTGTCTTGCCGTTGGCCTCGAGGTGGCCGTGCAGGTCGTTGAAGGCGATCAGCCGCAGGCGTACCGGCTCGGCGGCAAGCGTCGGGCCGGAGGTGGCCGCCAGCAGGGCGAGCACGCCCAGGGCGCGGACGAGGTGGACGGCGATGAAGCGCATGGTGCGACCTGTTAGATTGCCAGCATGAGTAGCGCGACCCTGTCCGCCCCGCCAGGCAGTTCCGGTGCGCGGCATGATGCCGAGGTGATCGGGCTGGTGGGCCTGGCCCACGGCACTTCGCATTTCTATCACCTCCTGATCCCGCCGCTGTTCCCGTGGCTGATGCGCGACTTCGGTCTGAGCTTCACCGAGGTCGGCGCGCTGATGAGCGTGTTCTTCGTGGTGAGCGGTCTCGGGCAGGCGGCCGCAGGCTTCGTGGTGGACCGCGTCGGCGCGCGGCCGGTGCTGTTCTTTGGGCTGGCGCTGCTGTCGGTGTCGGCGCTGCTGCTGGGCTCGGCGACGAGCTATGCGGGGCTGGTGCTGGCCGCGGCCGTGGCGGGCCTGGGCAACAGCGTGTTCCACCCCTCGGACTTCACCCTGCTCAACCACAACGTGGCCCAGGCGCGGCTCGGGCACGCGTTCTCGGTGCACGGCCTGGTGGGCAATCTGGGCTGGGCCGCGGCGCCCGTGTTCATGGTCGGCATCGCCAGCCTGGCTTCGTGGCAGGTCGCGGCATACGCTGCCTCCGGCGTGGGAGCGCTGGTGCTGGTGCTGCTATGGCTGCGGCGGGCCTGCCTGCGCGACGCGGCCCGCACGCGCGCCGCGCCTGGCAGTCCGCCCACGCGGCACTTCGAGTTTCTGGGCAGCGGTGCGGTGTGGCTGTGCTTTGCGTTCTTCTTCCTCACCACGATGGCCTTCGGCGTGCTGCAGAACTACTCGCCCGCCATCTTCGAGCGCGTCTACGCCATGCCGCTCGCGCTGGCCACGGCGGGGCTGACGGCCTACCTGCTGGGAAGCGCGGCGGGCATGGTGTTGGGCGGCTTTATGGCAGCGCGCACCTCGGGCAACGAGCGGCTGATCGCGGTGGCGCTCGGCGCATCGGCACTGGTGGCCCTGGTGCTGGCGACGGGCTGGGCCGCCAGTGCGGCCGTGCTGCCCTTGATGGCGGTGATGGGGCTGGGCGTGGGTGTGGCCGGCCCCAACCGCGACCTGCTGGTGCGCAAGGCGGCGATGAGCCGCTTCGGCAAGACCTCGTTCGGGCGCGTCTACGGCTTCGTGTACTCGGGGCTGGACGTGGGCCTGGCGCTCTCGCCCTTGGTGATCGGGCCGCTGCTGGACGCCGGCCGATTCCAGGCGCCCCTGATGGCCGTGGCCGTGCTGCAGGTTGCCGCGCTGGGCACGGCCCTGCGCGTGGGTGCGGGTGCGCGGCGCGAAGCGGCGCAATCGACCCTTCCCGGAGCACCGTCATGACCCTTTCCGACTCCGCCGAGGCCAGTCCCGCCACCACCGACTTGTGCGACGCGCACGAGGCGCTGTTGCCTTCCGGTGAACTGCAGGTGCTCGCGCCTGGGTATCTCGCACTCGGCCAGCGACAGGCCTTCCACGGCGCGGCCGTGACGCTCAAGGTATTCGAAGACAACTCGCTCGTGGCCGAGGCCGTGAAGACGGCGGGCAAGGGCAGGGTGCTGGTGGTCGACGGGGGCGGCAGCCTGCGCTGCGCGCTCTTCGGTGGCAACCTCGCTCAGGCCGCGCAGGCCAACGCTTGGGCGGGCGTGCTGATCCACGGTTGCGCCCGCGACGCGGCCGAGATCGACGCCTGCGCGATCGGCGTGCGTGCCCTGGCCCTGCATCCGCGCCGTTCGGTCAAGCGCGGCGTGGGCGAACGAGACGTGATCCTGAACTTCGGCGGCGTGCGCATCACGCCGGGCGACTGGATCTACGCCGATCGCGATGGCATCCTGGTGGCGCGGCGACCCTTGCACCGGGTGGCGTAGGGCCGCATTCCGGCTTCCGGAGTCGATTCCGCTATGCGAAAGACAGCCTGTTGCGCAGCAGCAGGATGCGTTTCATGTCATTGGTTTTTGTTCCGCATTGCGAACAGCGGCGCATAACACATTGATTTGTATGAATAGAGCGTTCAGTCTTATAAATGTTATTTGAGTTGCTGCGTCGCGCGCGAATCCCTACCATGCTCTCAACCCGCCGCCTTGGGCGGGCCCGGACCTCAACCAGGGAGCACTCATGACCGCACGCGAACTTCAGGCCCAGCAACTGCAGAAGGACTGGAACGAGAACCCCCGCTGGAAGGGCATCAAGCGTGGCTACACGGCCGAGGACGTGGTCCGCCTGCGCGGCTCGGTCCAGCCCGAGCACACCTTGGCGCGCCGCGGCGCCGAGCGCCTGTGGAACTCGCTGGCCCACGAGCCCTTCGTCAACGCCCTGGGCGCGCTCACCGGCAACCAGGCCATGCAGCAGGTCAAGGCCGGCCTGAAGGCGATCTACCTCTCCGGCTGGCAGGTGGCGGGTGACGCCAACCTCGCGGGCGAGATGTACCCCGACCAGTCGCTCTACCCCGCCAACTCGGTGCCGATGGTCGTTCGCCGCATCAACAACACCTTCACGCGCGCCGACCAGATCCAGTGGATGGAAGGCAAGGGCCCGGGCGACGCCGGTTACGTCGACTTCTTCGCGCCGATCGTGGCGGACGCCGAGGCTGGCTTCGGCGGCGTGCTCAACGCCTTCGAACTCATGAAGGGCATGATCGAGGCGGGCGCCGCTGGCGTGCACTTCGAAGACCAGCTCGCTTCGGTGAAGAAGTGCGGTCACATGGGCGGCAAGGTGCTGGTCCCGACCCGCGAGGCGGTGGCCAAGCTCGTGGCCGCGCGTCTGGCGGCCGATGTGATGGGCACCCCCACGCTGCTCGTGGCGCGCACCGACGCCGAGGCGGCCGATCTCGTGACCAGCGACGTCGACGACAACGATCAGCCGTATCTGACGGGCGAGCGCACCGTGGAAGGCTTCTTCCGAACCCAGCCCGGCCTGCAGCAGGCGATCAGCCGCGGCCTGGCCTACGCGCCCTACGCCGACCTCGTGTGGTGCGAGACCGGCAAGCCGGACCTGGCCTTCGCCAAGGCCTTTGCCGACGCGATCCACAAGCAGTTCCCGGGCAAGATGCTGGCCTACAACTGCTCGCCCTCGTTCAACTGGAAGAAGAACCTGGACGACGCCACCATCGCCAAGTTCCAGCGCGAGCTCGGCGCGATGGGCTACAAGTTCCAGTTCATCACGCTGGCCGGCTTCCACAGCCTGAACTACTCGATGTTCGAACTGGCCTACGGCTACGCTCGCGACAACATGAGCGCCTTCGTGCAGTTGCAGGAGCGCGAGTTCGCCGCTGCCGAGAAGGGCTTCACCGCCGTCAAGCACCAGCGCGAGGTCGGCACCGGCTACTTCGACGCGGTGACCACGACGATCGAGCGCGAGGCCTCGACGGCGGCGCTGAAGGGCTCGACCGAGGACGAGCAGTTCTTCGACTCGAAGAAGGCTGCCTAGTCGTCGCACAGTAGCAGGCGGCGGGCGCGTCCCGCCGTCCTGCCCAAGGGCCGCGGTCAGCGCCGCGGCCCTTTTTTCTTGCCGGAATTGCCCGAGTCCTCACCCGAAAGTGCCGCGGTGAGCGGCGGCTGCGCGAACTCGTGCTTGAGCAAGTCCACGAACAGGCGGGTGCGCAGGGGCAGGTGCTTGCGCGCGGGCATCACGCAGTACACCGCCGTGGGCGGGGCCTCGAAGTCGCGCAGCACGGTGAGCAAGCGCCCGGCGGCCAGATCCTCGCTGACCTCCCACCAGGAGCGCCACGCGAGCCCCATGCCGGCCAGCGCCCACGAGTGCAAGGCCGCCCCGTCGTTGCAGGACAGGGCTCCGGCCGGGCGCTCCGTCACCAGGCGGCCGCCGACCTCGAAGAGCCAGCCTCGGGCCGGTGTGTCGGCCTCGCTCAGGGCGAGGCACTGGTGATGCGACAGCTCGGCCGGCGAGCGCGGCGTTCCGTGGCGTTGCACATAGGTCGGGGCCGCGACCACGACACGGCGCGCCTGACCGAGGCGCACCCGCACCAGGCCTGCGTCGGCCTGCTCGCCGAAGCGCACGGCGCAGTCGTAGCCCTCTGCCACCAGGTCGGTGATGCGGTCGGACAGATCCAGCGTCACCGCCAGCCGCGGGTGCTCGCGTGCGTACCGCGGGATCAGGGGCGCCACGTGGCGCCGGCCGAAGCCGGCGGGCGCGGTCACCCGAAGCAGGCCGGTGACTGCCTGCGAGCGCGCGCTGACGGCGCCTTCGGCGGTCTCGAGGTCGTGCAGGATGCGCTGGCAGTCCTCGAGGAAGCTCTGGCCTTCGGGCGTGAGCGTGAGCCGGCGCGTGGTGCGCTGCGTGAGCTTCACCCCCAGCCGCGCCTCGAGCGCGTCGAGGCGGCGGCCCACCATGGCTGGCGCGATGGCCTCGTGCCGCGCGGCGGCGGATAGACTGCCCTTGAGCGCTGCGTTGACGAAGCTCGTGATCTGCTTGAAGTGATCCATGACTAGAAGTCAAAGAAGTTGTGCGTGGACTGACCGAGCTATGACTTTCGCGCAAATATACTCATGACCCAGGGGAACCCGATGAAAATCCAGGCCGTCCTGTTCGATGTCTTTGGCACGCTGCTCGACACCAGTTCGATCGCCCGCCGCGCCGATCAGCTGTTTCCGGGCAACGGACTCGCGCTGGCGCAGCGCTGGCGCGAAAAGCAGCTCGAATACACGCGCCTGCGCTCCATGGGTGGGCGCTATGTGAACTTCACCCAGCTCACCGAGGACGCGCTCCTGGTAGCGGCCGACGGTCTGCGGGTGCCGATCGACGCGGCCGCGCGCGGCATGCTGATGCACGAGTACGGCCGGCTCGACACCCACGCCGACGTCTTGCCGGCGCTCAAGCGCATGAAGCAGACCGGCGTCACGCTGGGTGTGCTGTCCAACGGCGACGCGGCACTGCTCGAGGAGGCGCTGCACGCGGCCGAACTCGACGACTATCTCGACCTGGTGCTCAGCGCGGACCTGGTGCAGACCTACAAGCCGGCGCCCGCCGTCTACGAACTGGGGCCCCAGACCCTGAAGTGCGCCGCGGCCGACATCCTGATGGTCAGCGCCAACGCGTGGGATGCCGTGGGCGCCGCATGGGCGGGCTACCAGAGCGTGTGGATCAACCGCACCGAGCAGCCCGCCGAACGCCTAGGCGCCACGCTCGCTGCCAGCGGTCGCACCCTCGAGGCCGCGAGCCGCTACCTCACCGAACATCGGGCGACCTGAGCCGCCCGCCAACCTCTAGCCCATCAAGACAGGAGTCCCTCATGGCATTGCCCGCTGGCGTCGAAATCAAGGCGCCGATCGAACCCGGCTTCGAACGCATCCTCACCCCCGAGGCGCTGGCCCTGGTGGCCGGGCTGCACCGTGCCTTCGAGCCGCGCCGGCGCGAACTGCTCGCCGCGCGCGTGGCGCGCACCGCGCGTCTTGACGCGGGCGAGCGCCCCGACTTCCTCCCCGAGACGCGCGCCATCCGCGAGGGCGACTGGAAGATCGCGCCCATCCCCGCCGATCTGCAGTGCCGCCGGGTAGAGATCACCGGCCCGGTCGAGCGCAAGATGATCATCAACGCGCTCAACTCGGGGGCGGACAGCTACATGACCGACTTCGAGGACAGCAACACGCCCAACTGGAGCAACCAGATTCAGGGCCAGATCAATGTGGCCGACGCCGTGCGCCGGGCCATCAGCCTCGAGTCGGGCGGAAAGACGTACAAACTCAACGACAAGGTTGCCACGCTGGTCGTGCGTCCGCGCGGCTGGCACCTCGACGAGAAGCACGTGCTGGTCGACGGCCAGCGCGTCTCGGGCGGCATCTTCGACTTCGCGCTCTTCATGTTCCACAACGCCCGCGAGCTGATCGCGCGCGGCAGCGGCCCGTATTTCTACCTGCCGAAGATGGAGTCGCACCTCGAGGCGCGGCTGTGGAACGAGATCTTCGTCGCCACCCAGAAAGCACTCGGCATCCCCCAGGGCACGATCAAGGCCACGGTGCTGGTCGAGACGATCCTGGCCGCCTTCGAGATGGACGAGATCCTCTACGAGCTGCGCGAGCACTCGGCGGGCCTCAACGCCGGGCGTTGGGACTACATCTTCAGCTGCATCAAGAAGTTCAAGGTCGACAAGAACTTCTGCCTGGCCGACCGCGGCAAGATCACCATGACCGTGCCCTTCATGCGGGCCTATGCGCTGCTGCTGCTGCAGACCTGCCACAAGCGCAACGCACCGGCGATCGGCGGGATGAGCGCGCTCATCCCGATCAAGAACGACCCCGAGAAGAACGCCATCGCCATGGGCGGGATCATCAGCGACAAGAAGCGCGACGCCACCGACGGCTACGACGGCGGATGGGTGGCGCACCCCGGCCTGGTCGAGCCGGCGATGAAGGAGTTCGTCGCGGTGCTGGGCGAGCGCCCCAACCAGATCGACAAGCAGCGTCCCGACGTACAGGTCAGCGCCGCGCAACTGATGGACTTCCAGCCCGAGCAGCCGATCACGGAGGCCGGACTGCGCAACAACATCAACGTCGGCATCCACTACCTTGGCTCGTGGCTGGCGGGCAATGGCTGCGTGCCGATCCACAACCTGATGGAAGACGCGGCCACCGCCGAGATCAGCCGCTCCCAGGTCTGGCAGTGGATCCGCAGCCCGAAGGGCAAGCTCGACGACGGCCGCAAAGTCACCGCCGAGATGGTGCGCGAGCTCATCAAGGAAGAACTCGCGAAGGTGAAGGCCGCGGTGGGAGGCGACACCAGCACCTACGAACAGGCGGCGCGCATCTTCGAGAAGATGAGCACGAGCGAGGACTTCACCGAGTTCCTGACCTTGCCTCTGTACGAGGAAGTGGCCTGATCGCCTGGGTATTGGCGCGACACTGCAATTCGACGGCGCCCTCCAGGGCGCCGTTTGCATTGGGGCGGCCGCAGGGCCATGCTCCCTGGCCGAACATCGTGCCCCCCAGGAGCTGCCATGACCCTCTGTCCGATCGCCGTCGTCGCCGGCTGTGCGAAGTGCCCGGCCTTCAAGATTTGCCCGCTCAAGGGCGTGATCGGCGACCAGAAGCCCGAGGCGCCCGCTGCGCCGGACCGGCGCGCTGCGAAGAAGTCGGCCGCGAAGCCCCGCCGCTAGGCCGCCCGCGCGGCTAGATCACCAGGGCGACCACCGCGGCGGTGGCGCAGGTGCTGAGCAGCCCGGCCAGCACCGAGCGGCTCGCCAGCTGTGCCAGTTCGGCGCGGCGCTCGGCGGGCATCATGGCGCTCATGCCGCCCAGCATGATGCCCAGCGAGCCGAAGTTCGCGAAGCCGCACAGTGCGTAGATCATCAGCACCCGCGAGCGCGGGCTGAGTGCGTCGGCGGGCAGTCGCGCAAGCTCCGCGTAGGCCACCAGTTCGTTGAGCACCGTCTTCTTGCCCAGCAATTGTCCCGCCACCGCGGCCTCGCTCCAGGGCACGCCGCACGCCCAGGCCAGTGGCGCGAAGACCCAGCCAAAACCCCGCTCGAGCGTGAGCGGCGCCCCGGCCACGGCGGGCAGCAGCGCCAGCAGTGCGTTGACCAGGGCCACCAAGGCGACGAACACGATCAGCATCGCGATCACGTTGAGCAGCAATTGCAGCCCCTCCAGCGTGCCGCGCGTGATCGCGGCCACCGCGTTGGGGTCTTCGCGCGCTAGCTTGACCGGGGCGGCATCGAGCCTGCCGTCGGGCGGCACCATGATGACGGCCACCGCGATGGCCATGGGCGTGGCGGCGAAGCTCGCCACCAGCAGGTGCGAGAGCGCCTCGGGGATGAGGGGCGACAGCATCGACGCGTAGAGCACCAGGACCGTGCCCGCGATCGTCGCCATGCCGCAGTTCATGACGATGAACAACTCGCCGCGGCTCATGCGGGCCAGGTAGGGCCGCACCACGAGCGGCGCCTCGACCATGCCCACAAAGACATTGGCCGCGGCGGATAGACCCACCGCCCCGCCCAGGCCCAGGGTGCCGCGCAGCAGCGCGGCGAAGCCGTGGACGATCGCCGGCAGGACGCGCCAGTGGAAGAGCAGGGCCGAGAGCGCAGAGATCACCAGCACGAGGGGCAGGGCGCGGAAAGCGAGCACGAAGCTCGAGCCGGCTCCGGTCTCGGCCCAGGGCGGCGGGGCTCCGCCCAGGTAGCCGAAGACGAAGCCCGTGCCGGCGCGCGTGGCCGCTTCGAGTCCGTCCACCAGGCCGTTGGCTTGGGCAAGCAAGGCGGCTGCCGCGGGCAGCTTCAGCAGCAGCAGCACGAGGGCCAGGCACAGGAGCACGCCGGCGGCCACCGTGCGCCAGGGCACGCGGCGGCGGTCCTCGGTCAGCAGCCAGGCCAGGCCGAGCAGCAGGCCCAGTCCCAGGAGCGCTTGAAGGCTGGGGTTCATCGTGGCTGGAAGGATGGCTCTAGGCGCGATTGCAGCACAGCTCGCGAACCCGCGCAGCGCGGCCGGCGGGGTAGCATGAAAGCATCCGGAGGACGCTCATGAATCCCGACGACATCCATTTCGAACTCGGCTCGATCTTCGAGGCCCAGCGCCACGCCCGGGCGCGCGCGCCTTTCCCGCAGTGGCCTGAGCGCCGCGCGCGGCTCGAGAAGCTCAGGGAATTGCTGCTCGATCACGAGGCCGAAATCATCGCTGCGATCGACGCTGACTTCGGCGGCCGTTCCGCCTTCAACACGCGCCTGGCCGACATCTTCCCCAGCGTTCATGAACTCAAGGTCATGCTGCGCGAAGGCCGGCACTGGATGGCGCCGCGTCGCGCGTCCACCGCCAAGTGGTTCCTTCCGGCGACCTCGAGCATCCTGCCGCAGCCGCTGGGCGTGGTCGGCATCATCGTGCCCTGGAACTACCCGCTGATCCTGGCGTTGGGTCCGCTGGCGGCGGCGGTGGCGGCGGGCAACCGGGTGATGGTGAAGATGAGCGAGTTCACCCCGGAGTTCTCGGCGCTGTTCGCGCGGCTGATCGCCGATCGCTTCCCGGCGCACGAAATCGCGGTGGTCAACGGTGGTCCCGAGATGGCCGCCGCCTTCTCGGCGCTGCCCTTCGATCATCTCCTGTTCACCGGCTCGACTGCGGTGGGTCGCAAGGTCATGGCCGCGGCGGCAGCCAACCTCACGCCCGTGACCCTGGAACTTGGCGGCAAGTCCCCCGTCGTGGTCACCCCGGACTACCCGCTGGATCACGCCGTCGAGCGAATTCTGGTGGGCAAGTTCATCAACAGCGGCCAGACCTGCATTGCGCCGGACTACGTGATGCTGCCGCGCGCCGACGTTGCGGCCTTCGTCGAGAAGGCGCGCGCGGCGGCCCAGCGGATGTTTCCCACGGGGCTGGCCGACCCCGAGGTGTGCAGCATCATCAACCATCGCCAATACGGCCGTCTGCGCGACTGGATCGAGGCTGCCCGGTCCGGCGGGGCGCGCATCGAGCCATTGTTCGAGGGTGCCCAGCATGACGACGCGGCCCACCGCCTCGCGCCCTGCCTGGCGCTCGACGCACCGGCCGACTCGAACCTGATGCAAGACGAGATCTTCGGCCCCGTCCTGCCCGTGGTGCCCTACGACCGGGTGGACGAGGCGATCGAGTACATCGATCATCGTCCGCGCCCGCTCGCGCTCTACTGGTTCGACCGCAATCAGGCGCGCACCAAGGACGCGCTGTTGCGCACCACGGCAGGCGGCGTCACCGTCAACGACACGCTGCTGCACTTCGCCCAGGATTCGCTGCCGTTCGGAGGCGTGGGTGCCTCGGGCATGGGGCACTACCACGGGGCCTGGGGCTTCGAGACCTTCAGCAAGCTCAAGCCCGTTCTGTGGCAGTCGCGCCTCAATGCGGTGGGCATCTTCAATCCACCGACGGGCGCGGCCGCTCGCGCGCTTCTGTCGCAGATGTTGCGGCGCTAAGTCGCCGCCGGACGCGCCGTTCAGCCGCCGATGTAAGACATCTCGACCTTGCGCTGGCGGGCGGTCGCTTCGGTGCGAATCTCGGAGTAGCGGTCGGAGCGCGCGCGCCAGATGCGGCCGATCGCGGTGGCCAGTTCCGCATCGCTCGCCCCGCCACGCAGCAGTGAGCGCAGGTCGTGGCCCGTGTCGGCGAACAGGCACAGGTAGAGCTGGCCCTCGGTGGAAAGGCGCGCGCGGGTGCAGTCCCGGCAAAACGCCTGGGTGACGCTCGAGATCACACCGACTTCGCCCGCGCCGTCGCGGTAGCGCCAGCGCTCGGCGACTTCGCCCGAGTAGTTTGGCTCGATTTCCTCGAGGGGAAAGTGCTCGGCGATGCGCCGCAGCACCTCGGCCGAGGGCACCACGTCGTCCATCCGCCAGCCGTTGGACGAGCCCACGTCCATGAATTCGATGAAGCGCAGGATGTGGCCGCTGCCGCGGAAGTGACGCGCCATGGGGACGATCTGGTCGTCGTTGAGGCCGCGCTTGACCACCATGTTGACCTTCACGGGCGCGAGCCCCGCGGCGGCGGCCGCGTCGATGCCCGTAAGGACGTCGGCCACCGGGAAGTCCACGTCGTTCATGGCGCGGAAGGTGGCGTCGTCGAGCGCGTCGAGCGACACGGTGATGCGCTTCAACCCCGCACGGGCCAGCGCGGGCGCCTTGCGCGCGAGCAGCGAGGCGTTGGTCGTGAGCGTGAGGTCCAGAGCGGTGCCGTCGCGTGTACGCAGGGCGGCCAGCATCTCGATCAGCGCCTCGACGTTGCGGCGCAGGAGGGGCTCCCCTCCCGTGAGGCGGATCTTCTCGACGCCCAGGCCGATGAACACCTGCGCGAGGCGGGTGATTTCCTCGAACGAGAGCAGTTGCGCATGCGGCAGGAAGCGGTAGGTCTTGTCGAAGACCTCCTTGGGCATGCAGTAGGTGCAGCGGAAGTTGCAGCGGTCGGTGACCGAGATGCGCAGGTCGCGCAGCGGACGCGCCAGGGTGTCGGCCACGAAGTCGGCGGGTGCGTCCAGCGCGCTGGGGCGCGGCACGGCGGCATGACGCAGGCGCTCGTCGCGCAGCGGAATGATGCGGTCGGTCATGCGGCGATGTTATGCGCATTGTCCGCACTGGCGCCGGGAATGACCCCGGCGCCAGAAGCGGATACGGCAGCTCAGCCCTGCGCGCCTGGCGCGGCCGCGGCGCGGTTCTCGCCGCGAGTCTCGACCTGAACCAGGGGCGCCGTGTCGAGCGGCGGCAGCACGGGGCGCTCGCGCGGCACGCGGGCGGGGCGCGGCTCGACGGCGATGCGCTGCGCCACCTCGGCGTGCTTGGCGGCGTCCGTTTGCACGAGGATCAGACCCGCGTCGTCGAGCACCGGCAGCAAGGCCGCCAGGGCCATGGGTGCGGGCGTCGCCACGGGCATGGCAGTCGCCATGCCGCGGGCTTCGGGCGCCACCTCGACCGCCGTCGCGACGGTGACCGGGGCGGGTGCGGCAACCGGCGCCGCAAGAGGCGCCGCGGGAGGTGCGGCGTGGACGACGGGAGTCGGCTCGGCGAGCGGTGCGGGGCTGATCAATGCCGGTGCGACCGCGGCCTCAGCGACGTGGGGCAGCGCTTCGGCCCTGGCGGCGTCGATGGCCTCGGTGGAATCGACTGACTCGCCGATCTCGTCAGACTCGTCGCCCTCGGCGGCATCCGAGTCGGCAGTCCCTTCCTGGTTCACGGCGCCATCGGCACCACGACCTCCGCGGCCACGGCCACGGCGGCGCCGACGGCGCCGCTGCTCGCCGCCTTCGCCCTCGGTCTGAGCCTCGGGAGCTGGCGGCAGGCCAGCCGTGAGTTCAACCGCCTCGGCCGGCGGGGCGGCCAGCGCGCTCTGGGCGGCGGCCTGAGCGCGAGCGATCGCGTCCTCGGTCAGCGCGGAGGCGTGGGCGGCAATTTCGGCGGGCGCTTCGCCTTGCGGTGCGGCGCTCACGGCGTCCTGGGGACGACGCTCGCCGCGACCGCCGCGGCGACGGTCGCGACCATCGCGTGCGCTGGCGTCGTCGCGCGGCGGCTTGGGCTCGCGCCGCGGTTCACGGCCCGCATCGCGGGCAGCATCAGTTCGGCCTTCGCCGCGCTCGCGGCGTGGCTCGTCGCGGCCGCGCGCCTCGCGCGGGGCGCGGCCTTCGCCTCCCCGCTCACCGTCCTTCCCGGAGCGACCTTCGCCGCGGCCTTCGCCGCGACCCTCGCGACGCCCGTCGCCGCCACGGCCCTCGGGGCGACGCTCACCGCGTGCGCCGCGTTCGGAGCGCCGCGCGGTCGTGCTGCCTGCCGCCGCGGCCGCAGGTGCGGGCTGCGCGGCAGGCGTCGGCGTGCCGCTGAAGAATTCGACGATGCGTGACCACAGGCCCCTGGGTGCAGGTGCGGCCAGCGGCGAGGGCACGGGCGCGGCAACTGGCGCCACCGGGGCGGCGGCCATGGGCGCGGGTGTTTCGGGCACGATGCCCTTGACCACAGCCTCCTGGCGGGCGCGGCCCTTGTCCTCGGCGCGCGTGGCGGAGTAGGGCGTGTCGAGCTCGGGCGCCAGTTCCGCGGCCCGGTCGTAGCTCGGCTTGACTTCGTCCAGGCGCGGATCGTCGTGGCGCAGGCGCTCGACGTGGTAGTGCGGCGTCTCGATGTACTTGTTGGGGATCAGCACGATCGACATACGGTGGCGCACCTCGAGCTTGGCGATGTCGGCGCGCTTTTCGTTGAGCAGGAAGGTGGCGACCTCGACCGGCACCTGGGCGTGCACGGCGGCGGTGCTGTCCTTCATCGCCTCTTCTTGCAGGATGCGCAGCACGTGCAGGGCACTGCTCTCAGTGTCGCGGATCACGCCCACCCCATTGCAGCGCGGGCAGGTGACGTGGCTGCCTTCCGACAACGCGGGGCGCAGGCGCTGGCGCGACAGCTCCATCAGGCCGAAGCGCGAGATCTTGCCCATCTGGACCCGCGCGCGGTCGTAGTGCAGGGCGTCCTTGAGGCGGTTCTCGACGGAGCGCTGGTTCTTGGCGTCCTCCATGTCGATGAAGTCGATCACGATCAGGCCGCCCAGGTCGCGCAGGCGCAACTGGCGGGCCACCTCGTCGGCCGCCTCGCAGTTGGTGCGGTAGGCGGTCTCCTCGATGTCCGAGCCCTTGGTGGAGCGCGCCGAGTTCACGTCCACCGAGACCAGCGCCTCGGTGTGGTCGATCACGATCGCGCCACCCGAAGGCAGCGGCACGGTGCGCGCGTAGGCGGTCTCGATCTGGTGCTCGATCTGGAAGCGCGAGAACAGCGGCGTGTCGTCGCGGTAGCGCTTCACCCGGCCGACCATGTCGGGCATGACGTGGGCCATGAACTGGCTGGCCTGGTCGTAGATGTCGTCGGTGTCGACCAGGATCTCGCCGATCTCGGGATGGAAGTAGTCGCGGATCGCGCGGATGACGAGGTTGCTCTCCTCGACGATCAGGAAGGGCGCGGGGTTGGCGCGCTTGAGCTTTTCGCCGCCCGGGCCGGTCTTGGCGGCGACGTACTGGACCGTCTTCTTGCCCGGATTGGCCGGGTCCTCGGTGCTGAGCTCGTATTGCGGGTTCGAGGCGTCCTCGATGGCGTGCCAGAGCTTGAGCAGGTAGTTGAGGTCCCACTGCAGCTCTTCGGCGGAGCGGCCGATGCCCGCGGTGCGCGCGATCATGCTCATGCCCGAGGGAAGCTCGAGCTTGTCCATCGTCTCGCGCAGTTCCTGGCGGTCCTCGCCCTCGATGCGCCGGCTCACGCCGCCGCCGCGCGGGTTGTTGGGC
The DNA here is from genome assembly GCA_035454085.1 of Burkholderiaceae bacterium. GTDB lineage: Bacteria > Pseudomonadota > Gammaproteobacteria > Burkholderiales > Burkholderiaceae_F > DAOTEJ01. The sequence goes on from DAOTEJ010000014.1 coordinate 17,768, forward strand.
ATCAGCACCAGGTAGCGGCCGGCGAGCGAGATGAAGGTGGTCAGTGCCGCGCCCTTGTTGCCGCGCTCCTCCTTCTCGACCTGCACGATCAGTTCCTGGCCTTCCTTGAGCGCTTCCTTGATGGTGGCGCTGCGCACGTCGACGCCTTCGCGGAAGTACGCGCGGGCGACCTCCTTGAAGGGCAGGAAGCCATGGCGCTCCTCGCCGTAGTCGACGAAGCACGCCTCAAGGCTGGGCTCGACGCGTGTGATCAGGCCTTTGTAGATGTTCGACTTGCGCTGCTCGCGCCCGGCCGATTCGATGTCGATGTCGACCAGCCGCTGGCCGTCGACGATGGCCACGCGCAATTCTTCTGCGTGCGTGGCGTTGAACAACATGCGCTTCATGAGCACTCCCTGCGCCACTGTCGCGGGCGCGTCAGGCGTGTCGAAGCGGAGCGCAGGTCCGGGCGGGCTCAGCCAGCGCCTGCAGCCGGCGGGGGCGTGGCCCCCGCCCCCGGACGACGCGGGCCGCGCGCCAGCGCCCGGGATCCAAGGAGCGGATCGGCGGCGAGGGCGGCAGCGGGAAGCGTGTTCGTGGTGTGCGGCATGCGGTGCGTTGGTTGGTGCTCGGCGGCGCGCGATGCGCCGCCGGCCGGAGGTCTTCGATCCGATTCCACAAGGCGAGGTTCCTTGAACCTCGCCGGCGCAGCCGGCTTTCCTCCGCCTCGGGGCGGGCGCCACGGCTGCCTGGTTAACTTTCAGATTGCGGCGGTTGTCCGCCGCGCTTGCCCGGAGACTCTCGCCGCCGGGCGGTGCGCGCCGCGCCGCCCGCGGTCCGCTCGCCTGGAGGGAACCTGCCGGGCCCGGCATACAATGCGCGCAGGCCGGAGACCGTCGCCTGGGTGAAGCTGGCGGCGCACAAGCTGCGGCGCCGCACTTCACCCTGATCCGGGGCTTGCCCCGGACCGGCGGAAAAAGTCTCGCTCCCTCAAGTATATGCAACATGCACGCCGGCCGTAAAACCGCGCCCCCAACCCCCTCGGCCGCGCCGCAAGAGATCGGCCCAGATCGGGTGGCCCATGTGCGCGTCGGTCCGGATTCGGCGGGGCAGCGACTCGACAACTTTCTCCTGCGCCTGGCCAAGGGTGTTCCCAAGAGCCATATCTATCGGGTGGTGCGCAGCGGCGAGGTGCGTGTCAACCGCTTGCGGGTGGGGGTGGATCACCGTCTGGAGGAGGGCGACGAGGTGCGCGTGCCGCCCATGCGGGTGGCCGAACGGCCCAGCAGCCCACCGCCCGCGGTGGCACTCATCCCTCCCGTCCTGTTCGAGGACGAGCACCTGATGGTGGTCGACAAGCCGGCCGGTCTGGCCGCGCACGGGGGCAGCGGCGTGTCTCATGGCCTGATCGAGCGCGTGCGCGCCGGCCGCCCTGCCCAGAGCTTCCTGGAACTGGCGCACCGCCTGGACCGCGAGACGTCCGGCGCGCTCATCCTCGCCAAGACCCGCCGGGCGCTGGTCGCCCTACACGCGGCAATGCGCGAAGGCCGGGTGGACAAGCGCTACTTCACGCTGGTGGCGGGAGCCTGGCCGCATGAGCGTCAGCACGTGCGGCTCGCCCTGCACAAGTTCGTCAACAAGGCGGGCGAGCGGCGCGTGAGCGTGGACCAGGAGCAGGGCGCGCCTTCGCACACCATTTTCAACCTGCTCGAGCGCCTGGGCGGACTCAGCCTTCTCGAGGCCGAGCTCAAGACCGGCCGCACGCACCAGATCCGCGTCCACCTGGCGCACCTTGGCTATCCCATCGTCGGCGACGACAAGTACGGTGACTTCGAGCTCAACCGGCGCGCCGCGCGTGGCGAGCTGGGGGCGCGGCTGGGGCGCATGTTCCTGCACGCGCATCGTCTGGCCCTGGCGCATCCGGTGAACGGCTCCCCGCTGGTGGTGGAAGCTCCGCTGCCCGCCGATTGCGATGACTTCCTTCGAGGACTGCGCCGTGCCACGCCGCTTTGATCTGGTGGTGTTCGATTGGGACGGCACGGTGGTGGACTCGACCGCGCTGATCGCCCGCTGCATCCAGCGCGCGGCGGCGGACCTCGGTCTGGTCGTGCCAAGCGATCGCGATGCGAGCCAGGTGATCGGCCTCGGCTTGCGCGACGCGCTGGCGCGCGCCGTGCCCGACCTGCCGCCCGAGCGCATCGAGGAGTTCTCGCTGCGCTATCGCGACCACTACCTCGCGCGCGAACCCGAGATCGTGCTGTTCGCGGGCATGCGCGAGTTGCTGGTCGAGCTGATCGAGGACGGCGCCCGGCTGGCGGTGGCCACCGGCAAGAGCCGCGCGGGGCTGGCCCGAGCGCTCGACGCCACGGGTCTGCGCCCGCTGTTCGAGGCCACGCGCTGCGCCGACCAGACGCATTCCAAGCCGCATCCTGCGATGCTGCTCGAGCTGGCCGACGAGACCGCCGTCGCGCCGCAGGCGATGCTGATGATTGGCGACACCGTGCACGACCTGCAGATGGCGCGTCATGCGGGCGCCGCGGCCCTGGGTGTGACCTACGGTGCGCACCCGCGTGCGCAACTGGCCAGCGAGCCCGCGCTCGGGCTGTTCGACGACGTGGCCGCACTCGCGGCCTGGCTGCGCACGTAGCGATGAGCGAAGCCTGGGTCGACCTCGGTCCGGGCGCGGCGCTCACCGAGCGCGGGGCCGGCCTGCGTTTCACGGTGGCCCGGCACGGAGAGTCGCGTCCGGCCTTCGCGGTGCGCTTCGAAGGCCGGGTTCACGCCTACCTCAACCGCTGCGCGCACGTCGCCATGGAACTGGACTGGCAGCCCGGGCAATTCTTCGATGTGGAGCGCGGCTGGCTGGTGTGCTCGACCCACGGCGCGCTCTACGACCCCGCTGATGGCGGCTGCGCGGGCGGACCTTGCGCGGGGCGCGGCGGACTGCTCAAGCTCGAGGTCGAGGAGCGCGATGGTCGCCTGTGGTGGCGCCCCGCCCCCGGCTGGGGGCCGACCGCCTAGGCGAGCAGGCAGAACACCGCGGGCCTGCGCTCGAAGGGCGGCAGGCCCGACGCGGCGCGGGTGCGCCAGTCGTCGATGCGGTGCATGGCGATGAACTCGTCGGGCCCGGTGAGGTCCACTGCCACGGCCAGGCGCGTGCGCGGGGCACAGTGGGTGAGCAGGGCTTCGAACAGCCGGCGGTTGCGGTAGGGCGTCTCGATGAAGATCTGCGTCTCGCCGCGCGCCGAATCGCGCTCCAGCGCGCGCAGCGTGCTGGCCTGGCGGTCCGCCTCGATGGGCACGTAACCCACGAAGCGGAAGCGCTGGCCCTCCAGGCCGCTGGCCATCAGCGCGAGCAGGATGGACGAGGGGCCGACCAGGGGACGCACCCGCGCGCCGAGGGCGTGAGCCGCGGCCACCAGGCTCGCGCCCGGATCGGCCACACCGGGGCAGCCCGATTCCGACA
>DAOTEJ010000014.1:21312-46107 GCA_035454085.1 Burkholderiaceae bacterium
CAGGGTGCCGAACGGGCGCGTGCTCATCGGGCGCGGTCGCCCAGCACGTCGATGCCCGCCGCCGCCAACATGCTGATTAAGCGGATCAGGGGCAGACCCACCAGCGCGGTTGGGTCGCTGCTGTCCACCGCCTCGGCCAGAGCGATGCCGAGCTTCTCGATCTTGGCCGAGCCGGCGCAGTCGTAGGCCGGCTCGCGGGCGAGATAGTGCTCGATCGCCGCGGGGCTGAGCACGCGCATGCGCACGATGGTGGGGACCACGTCGGACTGCAGCGGCCGGCCGGGGGCGGCGAGCGCGAGCGCGGTGTGAAAGACCACCATGCGCCCCTGCATGCGCGTCAACTGCTCGACTGCGCGCGCGTGACTCAGCGGCTTGCCCAGCGGCTCGCCATCGAGGTCGGCGACCTGGTCCGATCCGATCACCACCGCCTGCGGACGCTCGCGGGCCACGGCCTCGGCCTTCAGGCAGGCCAGGCGCAGCGCCGTGGCGCGCGGCGTTTCGCCGGGCAGTGCCGCCTCGTCCACGCGGGGCGGCAGGACCTCGAAGGGCAAGCCCAAGCGCTCGAGCAGTTCACGCCGATAAGGCGAGGTGGAGGCGAGTACGATCGCAGGCGCAGACGACATGCGAGGAGTTTAGCCAGATGAGTCAGCCACAAGCCGGGGCCGATCTGCGCTTCGATGCGTTCGAGCTCTCGCGGCTGCGTCAGCGGTTGGCCGGGCAACTGTGGGTGGCCAGCCTGCCGCGCCTCGTGGCAGAGCTCGCCGAGCCGGCCGGCCACATCGACTACTCCGTGGTGGGTGGACCGGACGCGCAGGGTCATCCTGGCGCGCAGCTGCACCTGCGAGGCACGCTCAGGCTCAAGTGCGAGCGCTGTGCGGAGGCGCTCGACTTCGTGCTCGAGCGCGAGGTCCGCTTCCGCTTCGTGGGCTCCGAGGGCGAGGCCGACGCCTTGCCGCTCGAAGGCGAGGGCGACGAGGAAGTCGTGGTCGGTTCGCCCTCGATGTCGCTCGTCGACTGGGTCGAGGAGGAAGTCCTGCTGTCCTTGCCCGTCGCGCCCAAGCACGAGGTCTGCAACGCGCCGGCCGTGGCTTGGGAAAACCCCGAGGTCGCGGTGGCTGAGCAGTCCCCCGAGGAGCGCCGGCAGCCGTTTGCGGCCTTGGCAGCTTTGCGCCGGCCCGCCAAGCACTGAGGGCCGGCTATCGCTCGGCACTCATCTGGGGTAATATTTCGCGTTTCTTTTCGGGGGCTTAGCCATGGCTGTCCAACAAAACAAGAAGTCGGCGTCGAAGCGCGGCATGCATCGTTCGCACGACTTTCTGAACAACCCGCCGACCGCCGTCGAACCGACGACCGGCGAGATCCACCGTCGTCACCACATCAGCCCCAACGGCTTCTATCGCGGCAAGAAGGTCCTGCAGACCAAGGCCGACGAGTAAGCACGGCTTGCGCGTGGCCGCAGCGCCGCGGTGGTGCATCGGAGAGCGCGGTCCGCGTTTCCGAGCCAGCCTCAAGTACACGCGGGGATGGCAGCCATGACAGTGCGTCTGGCAGTCGATTGCATGGGCGGCGACCACGGGCTCGCCGTGACCGTGCCCGCCTCGCTTGCCTTCATCGACGGTGAGCCGCGTGCGTCCCTGGTGCTGGTGGGGCGCGCAGCCGAGATCCGTGCGGCGCTGGGCGCGCGCGCCGAGGATGCGCGCGTTCGCGTCGTGCATGCCGAGCAGGTGATCGGCATGGACGATGCTCCTGCCCAGGCCCTGCGCAGCAAGCGCGACTCCTCGATGCGAATCGCCATTCGCCTCGTCAAGGATGGCGAGGCGGACGCCTGCGTGAGCGCCGGCAACACCGGGGCGCTGATGGCGATCTCGCGCTTCGTGCTGCGCACGCTCGACGGCATCGACCGGCCGGCGATCGCCGGCCCGATCCCCAACGCGCTCGGTGGCGTGACCACCGTGCTCGACCTCGGCGCCAACGTCGATTGCACCCCCGAGCATCTGCTCGAGTTCGCCATCCTCGGGTCGGCCCTGGTGTCGGCGCTGCAGGAAAAGGAGCATCCCACCGTCGGGCTGCTCAACATCGGCGAGGAAGCGATCAAGGGCAACGACATCGTCAAGCGCGCTGGCGAACTGCTGCGGGGCGGACCGCTGAACTTCCACGGCAACGTCGAAGGCAACGACATCTACAAAGGCACGACCGACGTGGTGGTGTGCGACGGCTTCGTGGGCAACGTCGCGCTCAAGGCCTCCGAGGGTGTGGCCGGCATGCTTGGCGACTTCATCAAGGAAGAATTCGGCCGCAACTGGGCGACGCGGCTCGCGGCGCTGGTGGCCATGCCGGTGCTGCGCCGCTTCAAGCAGCGCGTCGATCCGAGCCGCCTCAATGGCGCGGCCCTGCTCGGCCTGCGCGGCATCGTGATCAAGAGTCACGGCGGCGCCGATGCGCGCGGCTTCGAGGCGGCGCTGCGCCGCGGTTTCGAGGCCGCCGACCATCGCCTGCTGGAGCGCACGGTGGCGGCGATGGAGCCCTATCGGGAACAGCTGATGCGGGCCATGCAGCCCGAACCCGTGACCGAGGCATGAAGACCACGCGGATCACGGGCACGGGATCGGCCTTGCCGGCGCGCGCGGTCAGCAACGCCGAACTGGCCGCCGAACTCGCCCGCCGCGGAGTCGAGACCTCGGACGAGTGGATCAGCGCACGCACCGGCATACGCAGCCGCTACCTCGCCGAGCCCGGCCTCACGACCACGGAGCTCGGTACCCGCGCGGCGCGCTCGGCGCTGGCCGCCGCGGGACGCACGGCCGCCGAGTGCGACCTGATCGTCGTGGCGACCTCCACACCCGACCAGATCTTCCCGAGCACGGCATGCCTCATCCAGGCGCAACTCGGCAACGCCGGTGCCGCCGCCTTCGACGTTCAGGCCGTGTGCAGCGGATTCGTCTACGGACTCGTCACCGCCGATGCGCTGCTGCGCACCGGGGCCTTTCGCTGCGCCTTGGTGATCGGGGCCGAGGTGTTCTCGCGCATCCTCGACTGGGACGACCGCGGAACCTGCGTGCTGTTCGGCGACGGTGCCGGGGCAGTGGTCCTGGAGCCTGCCGACACGCCCGGCTTGCTCGCCGCGCGCCTGCGCGCCGATGGCAGCCAGGCAGCCATCCTCGCCACACCCGGGCGGGTGGAGCAGGGGCGCGTCGAGGGGCACCCTTTCCTGACCATGGATGGCCACGCGGTGTTCCGGCTCGCCGTCTCTTCCTTGTGCGACAGCGCCCTCGAGGTGCTCGAGGCTGCGGGTCTGCAAGCCGGCGACCTCGACTGGCTGATCCCGCACCAGGCCAATGTGCGCATTCTTTCGGGCATCGCCAAGCGTCTGGGCGTGCCCGAGTCGAAGCTGATCGTCACGCTCGATCAGCACGGCAACACCTCGGCGGCCTCCGTGCCTCTGGCGCTCGACGCCGCGGTGCGCGACGGCCGCATCCAGCCGGGACACCGCGTGCTGCTGCAAGGGGTGGGCGGCGGCTTCACCTGGGGTTCCATCATTCTCGAGTGGTGACATGAAGATCGCGTTCGTCTTTCCGGGGCAGGGTTCGCAGGCGGTCGGCATGCTCGACGGCTTCGGCGACAACCCGGCCGTGCGCGGCGTACTGGCTCGCGCCGACGCCGCGTTGGGCGAGGACCTGGCCGGCCTGATCCGCTCGGGCCCCGCCGAGTCACTCAACCTCACGGTCAACACCCAGCCGGCGATGCTGGTCGCGGGCCTCGCGGCCTTCGAGGCCTGGCGCGCGGCCGGCGGTGCCCAGCCGGCGCTGATGGCGGGACACAGCCTGGGCGAGTACACGGCGCTGACGGCGGCGGGCTGCCTGGCTCTGGAGGACGCGGTCAGGCTGGTGCGCTTTCGAGCGCAGGCGATGCAGGAGGCCGTGCCCGTGGGGCAGGGCGGCATGGCCGCCATCCTTGGTCTGGACGACGACGCGGTGCGCGCCGCCTGTGACGCTGCCGCGCAGGGCGAAGTGGTCGAGGCCGTGAACTACAACGCGCCCGCGCAGGTGGTGATCGCTGGTGCCCGCGCCGCGGTGGAGCGCGCGTGCCAGGAAGCCAAGAAGCTCGGCGCCAAGCGTGCCATGCAGCTGCCCGTGTCGGCGCCATTTCATTCGTCGCTCCTCGCGCCCGCCAGCGCGCGCCTGCGTGACTACCTGGCGAATGTTTCGATCGCCGCGCCGCAGGTGCCCGTGATCAACAACGTCGACGTGCGCGCGGAAGACTCCGCCGCCCGCATCCGCGACGCGCTCGCGCGCCAGGCCGCCGCGCCGGTGCAATGGGTGCGCACCGTGCTCGAACTGCAGTCGCGGGGCGTGACCCACGTGATCGAGTGCGGCCCGGGCAAGGTGCTCTCTGGCCTGGTCAAGCGCATCGCGCCGGACCTGCAGACCGGGTCGATTGGCGATGCCGCCAGTCTCGACGAAACTCTTGCGCAGCTGACTGCCTGAAGGATCAATCGATGCCCGCTCCCGTGTTCTCTGCCGCGGCGCTGGCCGGCGAGGTTGCCCTGGTGACCGGAGCCTCGCGCGGCATCGGCCGGGCGATCGCCGAGGCGCTTGCCGCGGCCGGCGCCACCGTGATCGGCACCGCCACCACGCCGGAAGGCGCGGCCGCGATCGGCGAGCGCCTGGCGGCGCGCGGCGGGCGCGGAGCGGTGCTCGACGTGGGCGATGCGGCAGCGGCCGAGGCGCTGGTCGAGGACATCACCCGCACCCACGGCAAGCTCTCGGTGCTGGTCAACAACGCGGGCATCACGCGCGACACGCTGGCAATGCGCATGAAGGACGACGACTGGGCCGCGGTGATCGACACCAATCTCTCGGCCGTGTTCCGCCTGTCGCGCGCGGTGATGCGCGGCATGATGAAGGCGCGCCAGGGGCGGATCATCAACGTGACCTCGGTGGTCGGATCGAGCGGCAACGCGGGTCAGGCCAACTACGCTGCCGCCAAGGCCGGGGTGGCGGGGATGAGCCGCGCACTGGCGCGCGAGCTCGGCAGCCGCGGCATCACGGTCAACTGCGTGGCGCCGGGCTTCATCGACACCGACATGACCCGTGCCCTCAACGAACAGCAGACCCAGACGCTGCTCGGGCAGATCCCGCTGGGCCGGCTGGGCCAGCCCGACGATGTCGCGGCCGCGGTGGTGTTCCTGGCGTCCGCGGCGGGAGCCTACGTGAGCGGTGCCACCTTGCACGTCAACGGCGGCATGTACATGAACTGAAGGCGCAGCGCGAAGCTGCCGGGGCGGGGGACCCGCTCTGTTAGACTCGCGCCGCATTTTTTGCCCCAGCAGGCAGGCCGCCGTGAGGGCGGCGGTACACGACAACTTTCCCGGCAGGAGGAGTGCATGGACAACATCGAACAGCGCGTCAAGAAGATCGTCGCCGAGCAGCTCGGCGTGAACGAGGCCGACATCAAGAACGAATCGGCCTTCGTCGAGGACCTGGGCGCGGACTCGCTCGACACCGTCGAGCTGGTGATGGCCCTCGAAGACGAGTTCGAGACCGAGATTCCCGACGAGCAGGCCGAGAAGATCCGCACCGTGCAGCAGGCGATCGACTACATCAACTCCAACCTCAAGAAGGCTTGAGACCGGGCCTCAGCACGATGAGTTCGCGCCGCGTGGTGATCACCGGCCTGGGCGTGATCAGCCCGGTCGGCAACGACGTCGCCACGGCCTGGGACAACCTCGTCGCGGGGCGCTCGGGCGTCGGCCCGATCACCCGCTTCGACGCTTCGGGCTTCACCACGAAGATCGCCGCCGAGGTCAAGAACTTCGACCTGTCCGCGTACATCCCGGCCAAGGATGCGCGGCGCATGGACACCTTCATTCACTACGGCATCGCGGCCTCCGCGCAGGCCATGCGCGACGCCGGCCTCGAGGTGCGCGAGGACAATGCCGATCGCATAGGCTGCGTGATCAGCTCGGGCATCGGCGGCCTGCCGATGATCGAGGACAATCACCGCGACTTCCTCGCCCGCGGCGCACGGCGCATCTCGCCCTTCTTCGTGCCGGGCTCGATCATCAACATGATCTCGGGGCAGTTGTCGATCATGTACGGGCTGAAGGGCCCGAACCTGTCGATCGTCACGGCCTGCACCACCGGACTTCACTCGGTCGGCGAGGCCGGCTGGATCATCCGCCGCGGCGACGCCGACGTGATGATCGCGGGCGGCGCAGAGAGCACCGTGTGCGCGCTGGGGGTCGGCGGCTTCGACTCGATGAAGGCGCTGTCCACGCGCAACGACGACCCGGCCACGGCGAGCCGCCCCTTCGACCGCGACCGCGACGGCTTCGTGCTGGGCGAGGGCGCGGGCGTGCTGGTGCTCGAGGAATACGAGCACGCGCGAGCGCGTGGCGCCCGCATCTACGCGGAACTCGTCGGCTACGGCCTCACGGCGGACGCGCACCACATGACGGCGCCGGACATGGACGGACCGCGCCGCTGCATGATCGCGGCGCTGCGCAGCGCCGGTGTCGCGCCCGACGAGGTCGACTACCTCAACGCCCACGGCACCTCGACGCCGCTGGGCGACGTGAACGAGACGCGCGCGATCAAGGCTGCCCTGGGCGAGGACGCGGCACGCGCTCTGGTGGTCAACTCCACCAAGTCCATGACCGGACACCTGCTCGGGGGTGCCGGCGGGATCGAGACCGTGTTCACGACCCTGGCCCTGCACCGCCAGGTCTCGCCGCCCACGATCAACATCTTCAACCAGGACCCCGAGTGCGATCTCGACTACTGTGCCAACACGGCACGGGACATGAAGATCGATGTTGCCATCAAGAATTCCTTCGGCTTCGGCGGCACCAACGGGACGCTCGTCCTGCGCCGACTCTGAGTCCGCCGCGCCACACGGCTGGCGGAGCCCGCGCTCTTCGCGCATCGAGCGGTACCTGCGGCTGGGGGCGGCCTTTGTTTCTGTCTTGGCGGCCGCCTTCCTCGGCCTGAGCGCTGGTGCTGGCGCGCTGGTGCTGGCGGCGGTCCTGGCGATCGGCGCCCTTTGGACCCTGCGCCCGCGGCGCCCGGGCACCGTGCAGTTCAGGGTCAACCCTGAGGGCCGGCTGGAACTGGGCCACGAGAGCGCGCCCGAGGCGGCGCGAGCGCAATTTGTCTCGCCGCGCTTGGTAGTCTTGGCCTCCTCTTCCTACCTGCTCGCCGTCTGGCCCGATGCCGTGCCGCCTGCCAGCTTCCGACGCCTATGCGCCCTGGCGCGATGGGCGGGTGGCCAGCCTCCGAATTGAGTCTGCCGTGCGCGTGCCATGGGGCGCGCGGAGCCCCGGCCGATGAGCCCCCGCGACGAGGATCAGCGGCTGGTCGAGGCGGCCCAGGCAGGGGACAAGCACGCCTTCGAACTGCTGGTCGGCAAGTACCAGCGCAGGATCCTGCGGCTCGTCTCGCGGCTGGTGCGCGACGCCGCCGAGGTCGAGGACGTGGCCCAGGAGGCCTTCATCAAGGCCTATCGCGCGCTACCCGGCTTCCGGGGCGAGAGCGCCTTTTACACCTGGCTCTACCGCATCGCGATCAACACCGCCAAGAACTGGCTGGCGACCCGGGGGCGGCGGGCACCGACGTCGACGCCCAACGATGTCGAAGAGGCTGAAACTTTTGACGAGGCCACCGCACTAAGGGAGGTGGACACCCCGGACTCGATCCTGCTTTCCAAGCAGGTCGCCGAGGCCGTGAACCGCGCGGTCGACCGCCTGCCCGAGGACCTCAGGCAATCGATCGTGCTGCGCGAGATCGAGGGGATGAGCTACGAAGAGATCGCAGAGGCGATGAACTGCCCGATCGGAACGGTGCGCTCGCGCATTTTCCGGGCGCGCGAGGCCATCGCCGCAGAACTGCGGCCGCTGCTGGACCATGGCAGCGATCGACGCTGGTGAGGACGGGATGAACCAAGAAGAACATACGAATGGGCGCCTGGCGCCCCAGGCCGAGGCGGTATCCGCCCTGGTCGACGACGCCCTCGACGACTCGGCGGCCATGGCCTGCCGGCAGGCGCTCAAGAGCTCGCCCGAACTGGTGGAGCGCTGGCAGATCTACTGCGCGGTGGGCGACGCCCTGCGCTCGCCCGAGGTGGGGGCATGGCACCGACCGGGCTTCGCGGCTCGCGTGCACGAGCGGCTCGAACTCGAGCCCACCGTGCTCGCGCCGGCTCGTCATCGGATGCGGCCAACGCCGCGCTGGCTCGGCGGCGCGGCCGTGGCAGCCGCGGTGGCCGGGCTCGCCTTCGCCGCGCTGCCCCTGCTGCGCACGGCCTCACCGCCGGCCGCTCCCGTCGCGCTCACGGCGCAGCCGGCGTCGAACGTGGCGCTGGCATCGCGCTCGGTCCCGGGGGTGGGCCGGGTGGACTCCTATCTGCGGGCCCACCTCGAACTCGCGGGCGGCATGCCGCCGGCCGACGTGCTGCCTGCCGGGCGCGCCGCAGGGGGGCGCCCTTGAGGCACGCGGGTCACGCCGCGGCGCGTGCCACGCTTGGCCGACGCCGCTGGGGGGCGCTCGGTCTGGCGCTGGCCTTGCTGGCCGGCGCGGGGCAGGCGGTCGAGACGCAGCCCAGCGTGAACGCGACCGTCGCCCAGCGCAGCGCCGAGCAATGGCTGCGGCTGATGCAGGACGCCGCCCGAGGCATCGACTACGAGGGCACGGCCGTGCACCAGCGCGAGGAGCAGATGCGCAGCGCGCACATCGCGCATCGGGTCGAGAGATCCGTCTCGGTGCAGCGGGTGCAGATGCTCGACGGTGAGGCGATGGAGTTCATCCGCCGGCGCAGCGGGACGCAGGACGAGGTGCAGTGCCTGATCCCCGGGCGCAAGCTCGTCACGGTGCGCCAGCGCGCTGTCGAGACGCGCTTTCCGACCCTGTTCGGCAAGCCCGTGGACGCGGTGCTGCGCAGCTACACCGCGAGCCTGGGTCCGGTCGAGCGGGTGACGGGTCGGCCCGCGCAACTCGTCGATCTGGCGCCACGCGATGGCCTGCGCCACGCCTACCGCCTGTGGATCGATCGCGACTCGGGTCTGTTGCTGCGCTTCCAGGTGCTCCAGGACGGGCGCCCGATCGAACAGACCGCCTTCAGCGAGCTTCGCCTGGGGGCGAAGCTGCCGGCCAGCTCGGTGGCGCCTTCCTGGACGACCCAGGGCTGGACCGTCGAGCGCCTGCCTCCCGAGGATCTGGACCTCGCGCAACGCGGCTGGACGGCCGTGCCCCCGCCAGGCTTCTTGCTGGTGCGCGCCGTGCCGCGCGTGATGACCGGGCCGGGCGGCATGGCGGTGCCCGCCATCCAATTGCTCTACAGCGACGGACTCGCGCACATCTCCGTGTTCATCGAAGACGGCGCCGCCTCGCCCCATCAGACGGATGGCGAGATGCGTACCGGTGCGATGTCGGCGGTCACGCGCCGCCTTGGCCCGGGCGTGGTCACGGCGGTGGGCGAGGTGCCCCCGGCCGGCGCGCGCGCTGCGGCACAATCCATTCAGACCCGCGGCCCTGCGGCCGCTCCCAGCGGAGGTTCCGGCAAATGAGACTCACCCCCATCGCGGCCCTGGCCGCGCCCGCGCTCGCCCTCGGCTTGCTGCTGGGCAGCCCGCCGGCGCCGGCCCAGGCCCAGGCGCTGCCCGACTTCGCCGACCTGGTGGAGCGTGCCAGCCCCGCCGTGGTGAACATCCGCACCACCAGCCGCGTGCCGCGCAACCACCCCGCGCTGCCGCCGGGGATGGACGAGGACGATCCGATGGCCGAGTTCTTCCGGCGCTTCTTTCCCCAGCCCGGGCCGCAAGGCCCCACGCCGCGCCAGGGACCGCGCAGCCCCCGTGGCGAGCGCGAGATGCCCCGCGGGCAGGGTTCGGGCTTCGTCCTCAGCGCCGACGGCTTCCTGATGACCAATGCGCACGTGGTCGAGGGGGCGGAAGAGATCATCGTCACCCTGCCGGACAAGCGTGAGTTCAAGGGGCGGGTGATCGGTGCCGACAAGCGCACCGACGTGGCGATCGTGAAGATCGACGCCACCGGCCTGCCCACGATCAAGGTGGGCGACCCCAACCGCATGCGGGTGGGTGAATGGGTGATCGCCATCGGCTCGCCCTTCGGGCTGGAGAACACGGTCACCGCAGGCATCGTGAGCGCCAAGGGGCGCGAGACGGGCGACTTCCTGCCCTTCATCCAGACCGACGTGGCGGTCAACCCGGGCAATTCGGGCGGCCCGCTGATCAACCTGCGCGGCGAGGTGGTGGGTATCAACTCGCAGATCTTCACCACCTCCGGCGGCTACAACGGCATTTCGTTTGCCATTCCCATCGACGAGGCGGTGCGCGTGGGCGACCAGCTGCGCGCCACCGGCCGGGTCACGCGCGGGCGCATCGGGGTGGGCATCGAGCCGGTGAGCAAGGACGTGGCCGAGGCGCTCGGGCTGGCCAAGCCCCAGGGGGCGCTGGTCAACAGCGTCGAGAAGGACGGCCCGGCCGCCAAGGCCGGCGTGGAGGCGGGCGACATCATCCTGCGCTTCGACGGCAAGCCGATCGAACGCGTCTCGGACCTGCCGCGCACGGTGGCGGGCACCAAGCCGGGCGCGACGGTGCCCATCACGGTCTTCCGCAAGGGGGGCAGCCGAGATCTGCGGGTGACGGTGGCCGAAATGCCCGCCGAGACCACGCAGGCCCGCGCCACGCCCGAAGCGCCCAAGCCCGCGCCCCAGAAGGCCAATGCCCTGGGTCTGGCGGTCAGCGACCTGCCGGCGGAGCGGGCCAAGGAACTGGCGGTCAAGGGCGGCGTGGTGGTCGACGCGGTGGAGGGTGCCGCCGCGCGCTCGGGGGTGAGGGCCGGCGACGTAATCCTCGCGATCAACAACACCGACGTGGCCAACGCGCGCCAGTTCAACGAGATCGTCGCGCGGCTCGACCCCAAGAAGAACGCGGCCCTGCTGGTGCGGCGTGGCGACCAGGCGAGCTTCATCATCGTCCGCGGAGAGCGCTGAGCGGGCCCGACGGCCGCCGGGGTAAAATCAGCCGCTTACGCGCCAGTCGGCCCGCGAGACGGGGGGTGTGGGAATGCACCCCCCGTTTTTTGTGGCGCCGCTGCCGAGCCCGCCCCCGGGCAGCCGGTGCCATCCGGCACGCAGTTCACCGCAGAGTCCATGCAGCACATTCGCAACTTCTCCATCATCGCCCACATCGACCACGGCAAGTCCACGCTGGCGGATCGCCTGATCCAGCGCTGCGGGGGCCTGTCCGACCGCGAGATGGAGGAGCAGGTGCTGGATTCCATGGACCTGGAGCGCGAGCGCGGCATCACGATCAAGGCCCAGACGGCGGCGCTGCAGTACAAGGCGCGCGATGGCCGGGTCTACAACCTGAACCTGATCGACACGCCCGGTCACGTGGACTTCAGCTACGAGGTCAGCCGCTCGCTGTCGGCGTGCGAGGGCGCGCTCCTGGTGGTCGACGCCAGCCAGGGCGTCGAGGCGCAGACCGTGGCCAACTGCTACACCGCGATCGAGCTCGGGGTGGAAGTGCTGCCGGTGCTCAACAAGATGGACCTGGCCTCGGCCAACCCCGAGCAGGCCAGGGCCGAGGTCGAGGAGGTGATCGGCATCGACGCCACCGACGCGGTGCTGGCCAGCGCCAAGACCGGCATGGGCATCGACGAGATCCTGGAGCGCATCATCGAGCGCGTTCCCGAGCCTCGGGGTGACCCCGAGGCGCCGCTGCAGGCGCTGATCATCGACTCGTGGTTCGACAACTACGTGGGCGTCGTGATGCTGGTGCGCGTGGTCAACGGCACGGTCAAGCCCAAGGACAAGATGCTGCTGATGGCCACGGGCGCGAGCCATCTGGTGGAGCAGGTGGGCGTGTTCACGCCCAAGTCCGCGGGCCGCGCCTTGCTGTCGGCGGGCGAGGTCGGCTTCATCATCTCGGGCATCAAGGAGCTCAAGGACGCGCGCGTGGGCGACACGGTGACCCACTTCGGCAAGCCCGCGTCCGCGCCGCTGCCGGGCTTCAAGGAGGTCAAGCCGCAGGTGTTCGCGGGGCTCTTTCCCGTGGAGGCCAACCAGTACGACGCGCTGCGCGACGCGCTGACCAAGCTGCAGCTCAACGATTCGGCGCTGCGCTTCGAGCCCGAGGTGAGCCAGGCCCTGGGCTTCGGCTTCCGGGCCGGCTTTCTGGGCCTGCTGCACATGGACATCGTGCAGGAGCGGCTCGAGCGCGAGTACGACATGGACCTCATCACCACCGCGCCCTCGGTGGTCTACGAGGTCCTGATGCGCGACGGCGAGGTGATCTCGGTCGAGAACCCGTCCAAGCTGCCGCCGGTGGACAAGATTGCCGAGATTCGCGAGCCGATCGACATCGTCACCGTGTTCGTGCCGCAGGAGTACGTCGGCGCCGTCATGACCCTGTGCAACAACAAGCGCGGGGTGCAGGTCAACCTCGCCTACCACGGCCGCCAGGTGCACCTGACCTACGAGCTGCCCCTGGCCGAGATCGTGCTGGACTTCTTCGACCGTCTCAAGTCGATCTCGCGCGGCTACGCCTCGATGGACTACGAATTCAAGGAGTACCGCGCCGCCGACGTGGTCAAGGTCGACATCCTGATCAACAGCGACCGGGTCGACGCGCTGTCGACCATCGTGCATCGCTCGAACTCGGCATCGCGCGGCCGCGAAATCGCGGCCAAGATGCGGGAGCTGATCCCGCGCCAGATGTACGACGTGGCCATCCAGGCGGCGATTGGCGCCAACATCATCGCCCGCGAGAACGTCAAGGCACTGCGCAAGAACGTGCTGGCCAAGTGCTACGGCGGCGACATCACGCGCAAGAAGAAGCTGCTCGAGAAGCAGAAGGCCGGCAAGAAGCGCATGAAGCAGGTCGGTTCCGTAGAGATTCCCCAGGAGGCCTTTCTCGCCATCCTGCAAGTGGAAGACAAGTGATGGACTTCTCCCTGATCCTGCTGATCCTCACGCTGGCCACCGGCGCGCTGTGGCTGCTCGACCGCTTTCGCCTGGCCCCGGCGCGGCGCGCTGCGGCGGACGCCGCCCTCAAGGAGTTCGACGCGCGCAACGCCGCGGCGCTGGGCCGCGCCGAGCCGCTGGTGCTCAAGGAGCGCCACGCGCTCGAGGAACGCACCACGCGCCAGCCCGCCTGGCTGGAGTACACGGCGAGCTTCTTCCCGGTGATCCTGCTCGTGTTCGTGCTGCGCTCCTTCCTGTACGAGCCCTTCCGCATTCCCTCGGGCTCGATGATCCCCACGCTGCACATCGGCGACCTCATCCTCGTCAACAAGTACGAGTACGGGGTGCGCCTGCCCGTGATCAACAAGAAGATCGTGGACCTCGGCAGCCCCGCGCGCGGCGACGTCGTGGTGTTCCGCTTCCCGCACAATCCCAGCCAGGACTACATCAAGCGCGTGGTGGGCCTGCCCGGCGACAAGGTCGAGGTGATCGACAAGCGCATCCTGATCAACGGCCAGCCGGTGCCGCTGACCCGGTTGGACCAGTACTTCGACCCGGACCGGGCGCAGTACTACGCGCAGTACTCCGAGAAGCTCGGCGAGGTCGAGCACCGGGTGATCGTCAACGACGCCGTGCCGCCGGGGGTGTCGCGCGGCTTTCTGCACACTCATCCCGAGGCCTGCCAATGGAGCGGACGCGGCGTGAGCTGTGTTGTTCCCAAGGGACAATATTTCGTGATGGGCGACAACCGCGACAACTCGGAGGACAGCCGCTACTGGGGCTTCGTTCCCGACGAGAACCTCAAGGGACGCGCCTTTTTCATCTGGATGAATTTTGGCAATATCGGCCGGATAGGCAGCTTCCGGTAGGCCCGCCCGTCCTCCGACCACCCCGTCCAAGAGACCCGCATGACATCAGCCACCGCTCGCCGCCAACGCGGCCTCTCGCTCATCAGCCTGATCTTCTTCGGCATCATCGGCGTGGCCCTGCTGATGCTCGGTGCCAGGATCGTGCCCGTCGTGGTGGAGTACATCGCGATCGAGCGGGCCATCCAGAAGGTGAAGAACGAGGGCAACACCGTGGGCGAGGTGCGCGCGGCCTTCGACCGCTTCGCCACGATCGACGACATCAAGAGCATCACGGGTCGCGACCTCGACATCACCAAGGAGGGCGAGCAGATCGTGGTGAGCTTTGCCTACGAGAAGCGCATCCCGATCATGGACAACGTCTACCTGCTGATCGACTTCTCGGGTTCGACGCGCGACCGCAACCGCAAGGCCAAGGCGGTGCCGTGAAGCTCCGACGACAAGGATTCCATGCTGCCGCTCGCCGCCCTTGAGGACAAGCTCGGGCACCGCTTCGGCGAGGCAAGGCTGCTCGAGCAGGCGGTGACGCACCGCAGCTTCGGTGCCGTCCACAACGAAAGACTGGAGTTCCTCGGCGACTCGGTGCTCAACTGCGTGGTCGCCCAGTTGCTCTACTCCAAGTACGCGCGTCTGGACGAGGGAGACCTGTCGCGCCTGCGCGCCAACCTCGTCAAGCAGAGCACCCTGGCCGAGATCGCCGAGCGGCTGAGCCTGTCGGACTTTCTGCGCCTGGGCGAGGGAGAAATGAAGAGCGGAGGCTTTCGCCGCCCCTCGATCCTGGCCGACACGCTCGAGGCCACCTTCGGAGCGGTGCTGATCGACGCCGGCTTCGAGGCTGCGCGCGGGGTGATCGCGCGCCTGTTCGAACCCATACTCAAGACGGTCGACCCCAAGACCCTGGGCAAGGACTCCAAGACCCTGCTGCAGGAGTACCTGCAGGGCAAGCGCATCGCGCTGCCCGTCTACACCGTGGTCGAGACCCGCGGCGCGGCGCACGCGCAGGAGTTCGAGGTCGAGTGCGCCATCCCCAAGCTGACGATCAGCGTGCGCGGCTCGGGACGCTCGCGCCGCGCTGCCGAGCAGTCCGCCGCCAAGCTGGCGCTCGATGCCGCGCAGGCGGCGGTGGCCGCGGCCGGACGCAAGCCGCGGCGCAAGGCCGCCGACGCGCCCGACGCTGCTGCCCAGGTGACGGTCGCGCCCGAGGCGCCTGCGTCCCAGGAGCCGGCGGCGCCCGTGGCGCCGGTCGCCCCGGCGGAGGGCTGAGGCCCCGTGCATGCTGACGCCTTCCGCACGGGCCTGGTGGCCGTGGTGGGCCGACCCAACGTCGGCAAGAGCACGCTGATCAACGCGCTGATCGGCGAGAAGGTCTCGATCACCTCGGCCAAGCCGCAGACCACGAGGCACCGTGTGCTCGGAGTACGCACCGACGCGGATGCGCAGTTCGTCTTCATCGACACGCCCGGCTTCCAGCGCAAGCACCGCTCACTGCTCACACGCCGCATGAACGACAGCGTGCGGCGCACTCTCGCCGAGGTCGACGCGGTGGTGCTGGTGATCGAGGCCGGCGGCTGGCGGCGCGAGGACGAGGAGGTGCTTGCGCTCCTGCCGCGCGAGCCCGAGGCCGCCGCGCGCGTGCTCCTGGCGGTGAACAAGACCGACCTGATGCGCGAGCGCAGCGCGCTGCTGCCGCTGCTCGCCCAGAGCGTTGAGCGCTATCCCTTCGGGGCCGTGGTGCCGGTGAGCGCCGAGAAGTCGCGCCAGCTCGACGACCTGCTGGGCGAACTGCGCAAGCGTCTGCCCGAGGGCGAGCCGCTCTTCGAGGCGGATCAGTACACCGATCGTCCGGTGCGCTTCCTGGCCGCCGAACTGATCCGCGAGAAGGCCTACCGCCTGCTCGGCGACGAACTGCCCTACGGCATCGCGGTGACGATCGACCGCTGGGACGAGACCGACGCCGGCGTGGACATCGCCGCCACGCTGGTGGTCGAGCGCGAGGCGCACAAGCCCATCGTGATCGGCGAGGGCGGCGCCAAGCTGCGCGAGATCGGGCGCCTGGCGCGGCTCGATATGCAAAAGATGCTCGACAAGCGCGTCCACCTCGA
This sequence comes from Burkholderiaceae bacterium, assembly GCA_035454085.1. Taxonomy (GTDB): domain Bacteria; phylum Pseudomonadota; class Gammaproteobacteria; order Burkholderiales; family Burkholderiaceae_F; genus DAOTEJ01. The sequence continues at coordinate 37,262 of DAOTEJ010000014.1, forward strand.
GACCTGGGTGCGGGTGCGCAAGGGCTGGAGCGACGACCCGCGCTCGCTCAAGACCCTGGGCTATGACTGAGGCCGCGCGCCCCACGCGGCGCCGCGGACCCGAGCATCGCGTCGAGCAGCAACCCGCCTTCGTGCTGCACACCACGCCGTGGCGCGAGACGAGCCTGGTGGTCGAGGTCTACTCGCGCGATCACGGCCGGCTGGCTCTGGCGGCGCGCGGCGCCAAGCGGCCGACCTCGCAGTTCCGGGGCATGCTCAGCCCGTTTTGCCCGCTGTCGGTGTCGTGGAGCGGGCGCGGCGAGGTCAAGACCCTGGTGCGCGCCGAGTGGCTGGGCGGGATGGTGCCGCTACGCGGCGAGGCCTTGCTCGCGGGCTTCTACGTCAACGAACTCATGGTGCGGATGCTGCCGCGCGACGACGCCCACGAGCGTCTGTTCGCAGCCTACGTCGAGGTGCTGCGCGGACTCGCGCAGGACGAGGAGCGGCACGATGCGCTGTTGCGCTGCTTCGAGCTCGAGCTGCTGGCGCAGATCGGCTACGGGCTGTCGCTCGACGAGACCGAGGCCGGCCAGGACTGGGTGCTGCGCGGCGGACACCTGCAGCCCTTGCCGCGCGGCTCCTCGGCCGGGGACTGGCCGGTGGTGAGTGCGGCCACCGTGCGGGCCCTGGCGGCGCGCGACTTTCGCGACGCGCAGGCCGCGGCCCAGGCCAAGGGCGTGCTGCGCAGCCTGATTCGCTACCATCTGGGCGAGCGGCCACTCAACACGCGCCGCATCCTGCAGGACCTGAAGAGCCTGTGATGGCGGCCACCATCCTCAGCGTCAACTTGAACAAGGTCGCGCTGCTGCGCAACGCACGGCCGCTGGCCTATCCCGATCCGGTGCGCTTCGCCCTGATCGCCCTGGCGGCGGGGGCGGGCGGCATCACCGTGCACCCGCGCCCCGACGCGCGCCACATCCGCCCCGCCGACGTCGACGCCCTGGCCGAGGCGCTGCGCGAATGGCCGGGTTGCGAGTTCAACCTCGAAGGCAATCCCGAGCACGGTCTGCTCGAGCTCGTCGAGCGCGTGCGGCCGGCTCAGGCCACCTTCGTGCCAGACACGCCCGAGGCCTCGACCTCGGACCATGGCTACGACCTGGCCGGGGCCGGCGATCGGCTGCGCGCGCAGATCGCACGCGCGCGCGCGGCCGGGGCGCGCGTGAGTCTGTTCGTCAATGCCGAGCCCGACGCGATGGCGCACGCCGCCGCGCTGGGTGCGCAGCGCGTGGAGCTGTACACCGAGCCCTATGCGCAGGCCTGGGGAACGGCGCAGCAGGCGAGCGTGATAGCGCGATACCGCGCCACGGCGGAGGCGGCGATTGCTGCCGGCCTCGAAGTCAACGCCGGGCACGACCTGAGCCTTGCGAACCTGGGCGACTTCATCGCCGGTGTGCCGGGCGTGGTCGAGGTATCGATCGGCCACGCACTGGTGGCCGAGGCGCTGGAGTTCGGCATGGCCGACACCGTGCGCCGCTACGTGGCCACCCTGCGTCGCGCAGGTGCGAGCGGAGGGGCGGCTTGATCGTCGGCACGGGTTGCGACCTGATCGAGATCGAGCGCATCCGCGCGGCCTACGCCCGCCACGGCGCGCGCTTTGCACAACGCATCCTCGGCCCGGGCGAGTTGCAGGTCTGGGAGGCGCGACGCGCGCGCAGCGCCGAGCGCGGGATCGCCTACCTGGCCACCCGCTTCGCCGCCAAGGAGGCCATCTCCAAGGCCCTGGGGCTGGGCATGCGCAGCCCCATGAGCTGGCGCGCGGCCGAGGTGCTCAATGCACCGGGAGGCGCACCCCAGGTTCGCACCCACGGTGCGCTGGCCGAGCACGTGCGCGAGCGGCGGCTGCGCCTGCACGTATCGCTGACTGACGAACGCAGCATGGCGATGGCCAGCGCGATCGCCGAAGACGAGGGAGCTTGATCATGCTGGGACCCGTGGTCGTCGATGTGCAGGGCACGCGCCTCACCGAGGCCGAGCGCGAGATGCTCGAGCATCCGCTGGTGGGCATGGTGATCCTGTTCGGGCGCAACTTCGAGTCGGCCGAGCAGTTGCGCGCGCTCACCGCCGAGATCCACGCCGTGCGCACGCCCCGCCTGCTGATCGCGGTGGATCACGAGGGCGGCCGGGTGCAGCGCTTCCGCAGCGGCTTCACGCGCCTGCCGGCGATGCGCGCGCTGGGCGAGCTCTGGGATCGCGACGTGCTGGCGGCCTGCCGGGCAGCGCTGGGCACGGGGCTGGTGCTCGCGGCCGAATTGCGCGCCTGCGGCGTGGACCTGAGCTTCGCGCCGGTGCTGGATCTCGACTGGGGGCGCAGCGGGGTGATCGGCGACCGCGCCTTCCACGCCGACGAGCGCGTGGTGAGCCTGCTGGCCCTGCAACTCGTGCACGGCATGGCGATCGGCGGCATGGCCAACTGCGGCAAGCACTTCCCCGGGCATGGCTGGGCCGAAGCCGACTCGCATACCCACCTGCCCATCGACGAGCGCCCGCTCGAGACGATCCTGGCGCGCGACGCCGCCCCCTACCGCTGGATGGGCGCGGCGCTGGCAGGCGTGATGCCGGCGCACGTGGTCTATCCGGCGGTGGACGCCGAGCCGGCGGGCTTCTCGCGGGTGTGGATCGAACTGCTGCGGCGCGAGCTCGGGTTCACCGGCGCGGTCTTCAGCGACGACCTGCTGATGGAAGGCGCCGCGGTGAAGGGTGGCATGGTCGATCGCGCGGAAGCCGCCTTCGAGGCCGGCTGCGACCTGGTCCTGGTGTGCAACGACCCGGTGGCGGCGGCGCGCGTGCTCGACGGCGTGCGCTGGCAGCGCAGCCCCGCCTTCGACCAGCGCATCGCGCGCTTCGTGCCCCGCATCACCACGGCCGAGGCCCAGGCCCTGCTCGGCAGCGAGGCGCTGACACAGGCCCGCGAGGACGTGGCCCGCCTCTCGGGCTAGTCCTCGAGCTCGGCGCGCGCCAGTTCCACGTCGAGCCGCTCCATGGCGTCGCGAGGCACGGTGGCGGCGGCTTCCTGGTAGAGCGCCTCGGCCTTGGCAAGCGCCTTCTTGCCCTCGAGCATCACCAGGCCGTTGGCGTACTCGACCTTGGTGATCGCCGAGTCGGGGTTGAGCTTGAGCGAAGTCTCGTAGTGCTTGAGCGCGGCGTCCTTCTTGGCGCCGTAGGTCAGGCCGCCGACCATGGAGCCCACCTTGTCGATGATTTCGGCGTGCCAGGCTGCCACCGTCGTGTGCCCGTCGGCGTGCTTGGGCTGGAGCTTCAGCGCGGTGTCGACCGCGGTCTTGACCGTGCTGCCGATGCCCGCGGCCAGCGCCTTGACGATCGAGATGCCCTGCGCGTAGCGGCCCAGGGCGTAGGCCTGCCAGTAGTAGGCGCCGGGGTTCTTGGGGTCGTCGGCCTGCTGCTGCGCGGCGCGCTCGGCCACCTCCTCGAACATCTTGAGCTTCTTCTTCTCGTCTTCCTCGAGGTAGTTGGCGTAGATCGCCTGCGCCTTGTTGGCGAGCGTCACGCCCGCCCCGCCGGCGGCGAGCCCGGCCTCGTAGGCCTTGTGGAACTCACCCGCGTGAAAGGCGATCCATCCGTCCACCACCGCAGCGTCCTTGGGAAAGGGCTCGGCGTCGCCGCGATGCAGGTCGGGCCAGGCCTTCTTGAGCGAGGCGGCGGTATAGACGTAACTCTTGTCGGGGTAGGGGAACTTCGCCCAGCCTTTGGCCATGCTGATCTCCTCAGTCGGTGAGATATTCGTGCGCAAGCTTCTCGAACAGTTGCCGCGACGCGCCGGTGAGGTAGGGCGCGGTGAGCGACAGCACCTGGTAGCAGCCGCGTGACAGTGCCCGGCTCTGGACCTCGGGGTCGGCGATGCGGCGCGGGTCGAGCACGTAAGCGTAGGACAGCCAGTAGGTCGCGACCACCACCATGTTGGTGGCCAGGGCCTCGATCTCGGAGGCCGAGGCCGTGAGGTCGCCGCTGGCCTTGAGCCCCTCGGTGAGCGCGCGCGCCACCTGAACCTTCTGCTGCAGCAGCTGTTTGAACTTGAGCTCGAGGGTGCGGTTGTTCGCCAGCAGGTTGTTGAGGTCGCGGTAGAAGAAGCGGTACTTCCAGATCAGCTCGAACAGGACGTGCAGGAAGAGCCACGCGTCCTCGACGTTGGCGCGCGCCTCGGTCGGCGGATCCAGCAGCGACTCGATCTCGCGATCGAACTGCTGGAACAGGCAGTTGATGATGTCGTCCTTGTTCTTGAAGTGGTAGTACAGGTTGCCCGGAGAGATGTTCATCTCCTCGGCAATCAGCGTGGTGTTGACGTTGGGCTCGCCGAAGTCGTTGAACAGGCGCAGCGACAGCTCGAGAATGCGTTCACGCGTGCGGCGCGGCGGCTTGCGTTCCATGCGCGGGCGCGCCGGAAGGCGCGACGGAAGAGGGGATCGCGCCGAGGATAGCGCAGGGCGGCTAGCCTGCGTAGGCGTGAACCGAACGCATCCAGCGCTCGAGGTCGTCGAGCGTGTGGGTGAGGCGGCGCGTGGCCTGCGTCGCCGCCGACTCGCGCCAGCCGTCGCGGCGCCGGCGCAGGCTCTTCACCAGGCTCATGGTCTGGTCGCGCAGCACGCCGGGGACGATCTCGATGCCGTGGCGCGCCAGCAGCGGCGCCAGTTCGTGCCGCCGCGCCCAGAGGTCGGCGCGGGTTCGCTGGTAGGCCAGCTCACACAACCGGCGCCGGCTGGAGTAAGAGAAGGGGTTGGTGAAGAACATGTCCGCGTCGACCCGGTGCGGCTCGATCAGCACGATGTCGGTTTCGGGATAGGCGGCGCGGTAGCGGTCCATGCCCGCGTCCAGGCGGGAGCGGATCATCGAGCGGAAGGTCTGGGCCAGCACCACCGGCAGGCCGCCCTCGACCAGCTTGGCCAGGCGATGCTCGCTGGCCCGGGTGTGGGCAAGATGCGGCGAGGCGTCGAAGGGCACCAGGGGGTTGAGGCAGATCAGCAGGTCCAGCCCCTCGTTGAGGGCCACGGAAGCGTGCAGGGTCTTGACCAGCGCGCCGTCGACGAAGAAGCGCCCGTCGATCTCGACCGGGGGGAACAGGCCGGGCAGGGCGGCGGTGGCCTGCACGGCACGCGAGATCGGCACGTGCTCGGTACCCGGCGCGCCAAAGGCCATCGACTCCCCGGTGTCGAGGTCGGTGCCGATCAGGAAGAGCTTGCGCTCGAGCTTGCGGAAGTCGTTGGTGCGGCCGGGCTGGCTGAAGATGCGGGTCAGGTAGCGGTCGATCTCGTCGCCCGAGAAAAAGCCCGTGGGAATGGCGCGGCCGAGCCGCTCCAGCGAACTCATCAGGTGGCGCCCGCTGGTGACGTAGCTCCAGAAGGCCAGAGCCGCCAGCGGAGGCAGCGACACCAGCCGTCGCGAGAATTCGCGCAGCGCCGGACGCAGGAGCACGGCGGGATCGAGCCGATCGAAGCTCTTCTCGCCCTCGATGAACACGCGCGAGAACTGGTGCGGAGTGAAGCCGTTGGCCAGGCCGGCGGCGATGAAGCCGCCCGCCGACACGCCCACGTAGGCGTCGGCCTCGTTGAAGTCCACCCCGGCCAGCGCCTCGGACAGCGCCGCCAGCGCACCGATCTCGTAGATCGCCCCCAGCGGGCCGCCGCCGGCAAGCGCCAAGCCCACTCGGGGACGACGACCCGCGGGCAGCGGTTCGGGGCAGGCGTTGATGATGGTGATGCCCGCGCCGACGCCTTCGTGAGGGGTCTTGTGCTGCGGCACCAGGCTGGGCTTGCTACGCGATTTGATCATCTGGAGCGCGGGGCAGCTTGCGCCGCCCGCGCATCAGTTGCGCCTGGTCGATCAGGCCGTCGGGGCGGAGCTCAGGCCGGCAGCCGCGGGCGCGGCCTTGGCAGCCTTGACGACCTTCTTGGCGGCCTTGACCGCCTTCTTGGCAACGACCTTTGTAGCAGCCGGCTTCTTCGCGGCGGGCTTCTTGGCAACGGCCTTCTTGGCGGCAGGGGCGACCGCGGCCGGCTTGCTTGCCTTGTGGGTCAGGGCCTGGACGCTGGCGGTCAGCTGCTCGACGCGCTTGGTGAGGGCGGCGACTTCCTTGCTGGTGGGCACGCCCAGGCGGGTCATGGCACGCTCGACGCGCTGCTCGAACACGTTCTCGAGCTTGTCCCAGGAGCCGGTTGCCTGCTTCTGGATGCGATTGGCCGCCTTGGTCACCTTGGTCGTCACTTCGTTCACCTTGTCCTCGGTCACCTTCATGGTGCGCTTCTGGATCGACACACCCTGGCGGGCAAGCGTCTCGAAAACCTTGTTGCCACCGTCCTGGGCCTTGGCAAAGGCACCCAGACCGGCGAGCCAGATCTGCTGGGCCGATTCCTTGACGGCGGCGGCCAGTTGCGAGTCGGTGGGCTTGGCGGCGACCTTGGCCTTGAGCTTCTTCACCATCTTTGCTGCTCCTTGTGTCGGATCTTCAAGAGATGAGGCAAGTCTATGCGCCCGCGCAGCCCCGGAACAGCCGTCGCCATAGAGCCTAGTCTCTAGCTTGTCGCGCCACCGGCGCGGCTGCGCGCGGTGCACCGCGCCGTCGGCTTGCGCCGCAGGCTACGGAGCCGGTCTACACTCGCCGCAGAGCCGTCCGCAGCGCTCGGCCACAGACCATACACACCACAAGAGTTGGAGGAGACTTTCCATGAGCTATTTCGTCACGGGTGCCAGCGGCTTCATCGGCAAGCGCCTCGTCAAGAAGCTGCTCGCCCGGCGCGGCGCGGTGGTTTACTTCCTGATGCGCTCCGAGAGCAAGGACAAGGTGCCCGAGCTGCTCGAGTACTGGGGAGTGGACGAGAAGCGCGCCATTGCCGTCTACGGCGACCTGAGCAAACCCTTGCTCGGGCTGCCCAAGGGCGAGGTCAAGAAGCTCGCCGGGCAGATCAAGCACTTCTTCCACCTCGCCGCGATCTACGACCTCAAGGCCGACGCCGAGAGCCAGACCATCGCCAACATCGAAGGCACCAAGAACGCGGTGATGCTGGCCAACGAGATCAAGGCCGGGATCTTCCAGCACGTCTCGTCGATCGCCGCCGCGGGCATGTACGAGGGCATCTTCCGCGAGGACATGTTCGACGAGGCCGAGAACCTCGAGCATCCCTACTTCTACTCCAAGCACGAGTCCGAGAAGATCGTCCGCCAGCACGTCACGGGTGCCTGGCGCGTCTACCGGCCCGGACTGGTGGTCGGCGACTCGCGCACCGGCGAGATGGACAAGGTCGACGGGCCCTACTACTTCTTCAAGTTCATCCAGAAGATGCGGTCGATGCTGCCGCCGTGGATGCCGATGGTGGGCATCGAGGGCGGGCGCATCAACATCGTTCCGGTGGACTTCGTGGTCGATGCGGCCGACCACATCGCGCACCGCAAGGACGGCGACGGAAAGGCCTTCCACCTGGTCGACCCCACGCCCTACCGCGTCGGCGACGTGCTCAACATCTTCGCCAAGGCCGCGCACGCGCCGCAGATGTCGCTGCGCATCAACGCCGCGCTCTTCGGCTTCATTCCCGGCAGCATCCGCAAGGGCCTGCTCGCGCTCACGCCGGTGCGGCGCATCCGCGACGCCGTGATGAAGGACCTCGGCTTGCCCGAGGACATGTTCACCTTCGTCAACTACCCCACGCGCTTCGACTGCCGCGAGACCACGGCCGCGCTCAAGGGCAGCGGCATCAGCTGCCCGCGCCTGCCCGACTACTCGTGGGCGCTGTGGGACTACTGGGAGCGCCACCTCGATCCCGATCTGCAAATCGACCGCTCCCTCAAGGGGCAGGTGCAAGGCAAGGTGGTGCTGATCACCGGCGGCTCCTCGGGCATCGGTCTGGCCACCGCCAAGAAGATGGCCGAGGCCGGGGCGATCACGCTGATCATCGCCCGCGACCCCGACAAGCTGGCGGAGGCCAAGGCCGAGATCGAGAAGTACCTCGCCGACAGCAACGACAACTCCAACGGCGGGGTGGTGGTCACGCACTCGGCCGACATCTCGAGCTACGAAGGCTGCGACGAGATCGCGGCCTGGGCCATCGAGACCTACGGCGGCGTGGACGTGCTGGTCAACAACGCGGGCCGTTCGATCCGCCGCGGCATCGAGTCGAGCTTCGACCGCTTCCACGACTTCGAGCGCACGATGCAGGTCAACTACTTCGGCGCCCTGCGGCTGACCATGGGGCTGCTGCCCCACATGGCGGCCAAGCGTCGCGGCCAGGTGATCAACATCTCCTCGATCGGCGTGCTCACCAACGCCCCGCGCTTCTCGGCCTACGTGGCGAGCAAGGCGGCGCTCGACGCCTGGACAAGCTGCGCGTCATCGGAGTTCATCGACGTGGGCGTCAAGTTCACGACCATCAACATGCCGCTGGTCAAGACGCCGATGATCGCCCCCACCAAGATCTACGACAGCGTGCCCACTCTCACGCCCGACGAGGCGGCCGACATGGTGGTCAACGCCATTGTCTACAAGCCGGTGCGCATTGCCACGCGACTGGGCATCTTCGGGGCCACGCTGCACGCGCTGGCGCCGCGCGTGGCGCAGATCGTGATGAACACGACCTTCCGCATGTTCCCGGACTCGGACGCGGCCAAGAGCCTCAAGCCGGGCGAGAAGGCCAAGGCCACGCCTGACCAGATCGCCTTCGCCAACCTGATGCGCGGCATCCACTTCTAGGGCGGCGACCTCACGGCGCGCGGCTTGTCGGCCGCGCGCGCTGCGAGCAGGGGCGCTTTCGCGCCCCGTTTTTTTGCGGCCGGCCGCTTCTCAGGGTTGAGCCTGCAGCCAGACGGCC